>NZ_JAXCIA010000004.1:0-162675 GCF_035985025.1 Flavobacterium sp. PL11 | reverse complement strand
CAGGGGGTTCTATTTTGAAAATCACGATTTAAAGGCAATAAAGTCAATGGAATTAAGGAAATTTATTTAGTCCTAAAACGTTTAGGACAGGATTGGTTTATAATTAAACAAATGGCAATCTTTTAAGTGCCAAATCAATACTTTTTCTGTTTACTTTTGCATAAAATAATTATAGTATGTCAATAGAGGTAAAGAACATTTCAAAAAGTTATGGCGTTCAAAAAGCATTGGATGACATATCATTTTCGATAAACAAAGGTGAGATCGTTGGTTTTTTAGGTCCTAATGGTGCTGGAAAATCTACTTTAATGAAAATATTAACTACCTATATCAATGCTGATACGGGTTCAGCACTTGTAAATGGACATGATGTAAATGATGATCAAAAAGCCGTTCAACGCTCTATTGGTTATTTACCAGAACACAATCCACTTTATTTAGATTTATACGTACGGGAATATTTAGCGTTTAACGCTGATGTTTATAAAGTAGAAAAATCTCGAATTGAAGAAGTAATTCAACTGACTGGCTTGACAACTGAAAGTCATAAAAAAATAGGACAACTATCAAAAGGCTATCGCCAGCGTGTAGGACTCGCTAATGCTTTATTGCATAATCCTGATGTTTTAATTCTCGATGAACCAACCACTGGCCTTGATCCCAACCAATTAATTGAAATACGAAATGTGATCAAAAATGCAGGGAAAGATAAAACTGTTTTTCTTTCAACTCACATTATGCAAGAAGTTGAAGCCATTTGCGACCGCGTAATTATCATCAATAATGGTAAAATTGTTGCCGATAAAAAATTAGATAAATTAATTTCTGCTGATAAAGAACAAGTTATAGAAGTAGAATTTGATTATAAAATTGAAGAACAGGTAATTGCTAAAATGGAAAATCTTACCTCTTATAAAAACACTCATGATATGATTTGGGAATTAACATTCATTGCTGATAAAGATATGCGTCCGGTAGTTTTTGATTTTGCTACAGCTAATGGTTTAAAAACACTACAACTGAATCAAAAAAATAAAAATCTTGAAGCTGTCTTTAGAGAAATTACTAAAAACTAATCAATAGGAACAATTTGCTGAAATGATTTAAAAAAACATCATCTCATACAGATTTATTCTCAAGTCTAAATTTAGATAGTCCTGATCGGAGTCGAAAGCTTACTAGTAGGCAGGCTTCAACTCCATTAAGCGAGACAAAATACTACCTAAATTTATTCTAGCTGCCTCACTTCCTAGGCTTGCCTATAAATTTCTATTTTTTCTTTTGATAGCCGTTGCTGCAACCACATGACTAATTTTACTTTAGCTTCTTTAGAAAGTTCTTTTTTACTTTTATAGATCATAATAGGAACAACTTTAGCATTGTCGGTATTTTCATCAAAGACGTGGTTTGAAATTGATAGATTCTCAATTTCAGGAAAAATAATTTTAGCCTCAGCTAAAATAGCAGCGTTATTGTACGTATTGGTTTTTATTTGTTTTCCTAAGTTAGCAATGATCACATCCTTTTTATTTAAAATTGATTTTTCAAAATTAATTTGATTTGAAATGTATTTCTTGATGTCTGTTGTATCTTGTCTTATCTTTAGTTGCGTATTTTCGATTCCGTAAGTCTTTAATCTTTGATTTAGTATTTTCAACTCATTATTAGTTGTTTTCTTAGTTAAAAAAACTAATTCAATTTTCTTAGGCTTAACATTTGTTACAATTTTTTTATACAGTATCGTATATCCTTTATTGGTAAATTCATCGCTAATATAACGTTCGATTTTTTGATTGAATTTTTTTTCTTCTATCAATAAATATGCAAAATAAATACTGGGAATAATCATCACCAAGATCAATGAAGTCATAGCGTACTTAACCTTTTTTGCATGCTGTTCATCAACTTGCTTAATAGGTTTGTATTTTAAATATTTGACTATTAAAAAGGTTGCAATACAGATAAAAACACAATTAATAGAGTATAGATAAATAGCACCAAAAAAATAACTAAAATTACCCACTGCTAATCCATAACCTGCTGTACAAAGTGGTGGCATCAAAGCTGTAGCAATGGCCACACCGGGAATGGGATTTCCCTTTTCAACTCTTGTAATTGCAATTACACCAACTAAACCTCCAAAAAAAGCGATAAAAATATCGTAAATATTTGGAGAAGTTCTAGACAGTATTTCTGATTGTGTTTCTTTAAATGGACTTAGATAAAAATAAAATGTTGAAACTGACAATCCCACTATTGTTGCAATTAGCAGGTTTTTTAAAGCTCTTTTAAGTAAATCAAAATCGTAAATTCCTAAACCAAATCCCGCGCCTACAATAGGTCCCATCAATGGAGAAATTAGCATCGCTCCAATAACTACAGCTGTTGAATTGACATTCAAACCTATCGACGCAACAACAATTGCACAAGCCAAAATCCAAAGATTAGAACCTCTAAATGAAATATTAGCTTTGACATTTTCTAATACTTTATGTCTATCCTCTTCTCCAGAATTAAGATTTATAAAACCTATAATTTTGTTTACCGTTTCTCTCATCAACTTAATTTTAATTCATTAAGAATCAGACCTAAATAGATTTGCCCGTTTTGGCTGATTAATAAAGCAAATCTAATGTTATTTTTCCTTAATAATTACAATGACCGCCGCTGCTTAGCAGATATTAAATATAAATAATAAAGCGTTTTTTTTATATATCCAATTTAATTAATACGAAAAAGAACGTAACTGCTTACTAAATTTTAACAATTATGATGTGATTATAAAAATTTAAAATACTGAAGAATGTGTACAAAGTACATTCCCTTTTTATAAATGAAAAGAGCTCGTTAAATATGATATAACGAGGCAGATAGAAGGATGTCTACCAGAACATTAAAAAAGTTGACTCGCAATTTGTTTTATATTCTCCGATTTTCCCATTGAATAATAATGCAAAACGGGAACTCCAGCGGCTTTTAGTTCTAAAGACTGTTGAATGGCCCATTCAATCCCGACTTGCTTAATTGCTACATTATCTTTGCAATCATCTACCGCTTGTATCAAATCCTCAGGTAAGTCAATACGAAAAATTTGAGGTAGTACTTGTAAATGACGTTGCACAGCCAAAGGTTTTATTCCGGGAATTATAGGCACTGTTATTCCCATTTCTCTTGCTTTAGCAACAAATTGAAAATATTTTTCATTGTCAAAAAACATTTGTGTCACCACATAGTCAGCTCCAGCATCTACTTTTTCTTTTAAGCGTTTTAAATCTGAAAGTAATGATGGCGATTCTAAATGTTTCTCTGGATAACCCGCAACTCCAATACAAAAATCAGATCTATTGTCAACATGAATTACATCATGTAAATACTTCCCTTCGTTCAATAATTTTATCTGCTGTACCAAATCTATGGCGTGACAGTTCCCACCCATTTTTGGCACAAAGGATTGCTCCTCTTTCATTGCATCACCTCGCAAAGCCATCACATTATTGATTCCTAAATAATGACAATCAACCAATAGATATTCTGTTTCCTCTTTTGTAAAACCACCGCAAAGTACGTGTGGAACAGTATCTACATTGTATTTGTGCTTTATTGAGGCACAAATTCCCAAGGTTCCAGGACGCATTCTTGTTAGCTTTTTGTCTAATAATCCATTGCCTTTATCAACATAAATAAATTCTTCACGAGAAGTAGTTACATCTATAAATGGCGGTTTAAATTCCATTAACGGATCTATATTGTCGTATAATTCTTGAATACTTTTGCCTTTT
The DNA here is from genome assembly GCF_035985025.1 of Flavobacterium sp. PL11. Lineage (NCBI taxonomy): Bacteria > Pseudomonadati > Bacteroidota > Flavobacteriia > Flavobacteriales > Flavobacteriaceae > Flavobacterium > Flavobacterium sp. PL11. The sequence continues at coordinate 158,896 of NZ_JAXCIA010000004.1, read as the reverse complement.
TGAGGTGGAATAATTTCAAATGAAAATAATGTTTCTCCTTTTGCCTCTTCTATATGTTGTGTTACTTTCATTATAAGTCTTAATGTTTGAATCTCTAAGTCTAAAGCCATGTCTTTTGGACTTTATGACTTTAGACTTTAGGACTATATTTTTAATCTGCTATATTTGGACTTAACCACTTTGTTGCTACGTCACTTGGAATACTTCGTCTCTTAGCATAATCAATGACTTGGTCCTCTTTTATTTTTCCGAGTCCAAAATACTTACTCTCAGGATTTCCAAAATAATATCCTGAAACAGCAGAAGCGGGCCACATCGCCATACTTTCGGTTAAAACAACGCCTATTTCTTTTTCGACATTGAGTAGTTTCCAAATTGTTGGTTTTTCTAAATGATCTGGACAAGCTGGATAGCCCGGCGCGGGACGAATACCCTTATAGGTTTCAGCAATCATATCTTCAGTGCTCAATGCTTCGTCAGCTGAATAGCCCCAAATTTCCTTTCGTATTTTTTCGTGAAGGTATTCTGCAAAAGCTTCGGCCAAACGATCGGCCATTGCTTTTACCATGATAGCATTATAATCATCTAAATCTTTTACAAATTCTTCAGCCCATTCATCAACACCAAAACCAGTTGTTACACAAAAACAACCCATATAATCGGTAATTCCACTGTCTTTTGGCGCAATAAAATCAGCTAAAGCAATGTTTGGCGCTCCTTTCGTTTTTTGAGATTGTTGACGCAAACTCAAAAATATCTCTAATGCTTTTCCCTTTTCATTTCTGATTTCAATGTCATCATCATTGACTTGATTCGCCGGAAAAATACCGTAAATACCTTTTGCGGTCAATTTCTTTTCTTTCAAAATTACTTTTAGCATGGTCTTGGCATCAGCAAAAACAGCAGTTGCTTGTTCGCCAACCACCTCATCGGTAAGAATCGCGGGGTATTTGCCGTATAATTCCCAAGTTCTAAAAAATGGAGTCCAATCGATATAGGGAACTAAGACATCAATTTCGACTTCAATTACTTTTACACCGATAAAATTCGGCTTCTTTGGAGTGTAATTATCCCAATCTAATTGCAATTTATTTTTTCGAGCCTGTTCAATAGTCAAGAAATTTTTATCGCGAGATCTGTTTAAAAAGGTCTCTCTAAAAGCATCATATTCCTCGCGAATAGATGCCATATATATTTTCTTATCATTATTTAATAAACTTCCAGCAACCGTCACGGCTCTCGAAGCATCATTAACGTGAATAACTGTTTGCCTATATTGTGGGGCAATTTTTACGGCAGTATGTGCTCTAGAAGTAGTCGCTCCACCAATCATAATTGGAATTTTGATATCTCGTTTATCGAGTTCTTTAGCTAGATATACCATTTCATCAAGTGATGGAGTTATTAATCCGCTTAAACCAATAATATCTACATTGTGTTCTATGGCGGCTGCAATAATTTTTTCAGGAGCCACCATCACACCTAAATCTACAATCTCATAATTATTACACGCTAAAACCACCGAAACAATATTTTTCCCAATATCGTGTACATCTCCTTTTACTGTAGCCATCAATATTTTTCCATTCCCTCGCTTATCGCCAACTTCCTTCGAAGCTTCAATGTAAGGAAGTAAATAAGCCACTGCTTTTTTCATTACACGAGCTGATTTTACCACCTGTGGCAAAAACATTTTACCAGATCCAAATAAATCACCAACGACATTCATTCCGGCCATTAAGTTGATCTCGATAACTTCAATAGGTTTTGTAGCTGCTAATCGCGCTTCCTCAACATCTTCCTCTATGAATTGATCCACACCTTTTACAAGGGAATGCGTAATTCTTTCTTGTACAGTTCCGGATCGCCATTCTTGAATTGCTTTCTCATTACCCTTTACATCACCTTTTACATTTTCAGCAAAATCCAACAAGCGCTCTGTTGCATCATCGCGTCTGTTTAAAATTACGTCTTCAACGCGTTCTAAAAGTTCCTTTGGAATTTCATCATAAATAGAAAGCATTTCTGGATTTACAATTCCCATAGTCATTCCGTTTTGAATGGCATGATATAAGAATACGGAATGCATTGCTTCACGAACTGTATCGTTTCCTCTAAATGAAAACGAAACATTACTTACACCCCCACTAATATGGGCATGAGGCAAGTTTTCGCGAACCCATTTGGTTCCTCTAAAGAAATCTAAAGCATTCAGGCGGTGTTCATCCATACCCGTTGCTACTGGAAATATATTCAAATCGAAAATAATGTCTTGAGCAGGGAAACCAACTTTATCCACTAATATATCATACGAACGCTGACAAATTTCTACTCGGCGATCGTAATTATCTGCCTGTCCTACCTCATCAAAAGCCATCACAATTACTGCAGCTCCGTAACGCTTAATCAATTTAGCATGATGAATAAAAGCCTCTTCCCCTTCTTTCAAAGAAATAGAATTTACTACACTTTTACCTTGTACTACCTTCAAACCGGCTTCGATAATCTCCCATTTCGAGCTATCGATCATGATAGGTACTCGAGAAATATCAGGTTCAGCAGCAATCAGGTTCAAGAATTTTGTCATTGCATACACGCCATCAAGCATCCCTTCATCCATATTAATATCGATGATTTGGGCGCCACCTTCTACTTGCTCTTTTGCAATACTAAGTGCTTCTTCGTATTTCTCTTCCTTGATTAATCGGAGGAATTTTCTAGAACCCGTTACATTGGTGCGTTCACCAATATTTACAAAAACACTGTCAGGGGTAATGATCAGCGGTTCTAATCCTGATAATACAAGGTTTTTTCTCGTTTCTTTTTTTACCATTTTATCTTGAGTTCCTAAGTTCCTACGTTGCATAGGTTCTAAGTTATTTTATCCTATCATTTGCTTTTTTCAAAGCACCTTTTCAATTTTTTTGGCGTGACCCAAAAGGGTCGGGCTATTCGTTCCCGCTCTTTTTATTGAATTGCTTAGGGTTTAAACCCTAAGCAATTCAATAAAAAGGAGCTCCACTGCTATCCCTCACGCAGCTTTATTCTTCGAGTCCTTGCGAGGAACGAAGCGATCTTATTTTATTCTTGTCATTTCGACATTCTTGTCATTCTGACGAAGGAAGAATCTCCGTTATGTGAGCCACTTTATGTGATTGCTTCGCCTGTTCGCTAACACTCGAGTCTTCGTTTCTCAGAACGATAAAAGCAACTTTTTAATTCCTCTTTATGAGCACATGCGAGACGCTTGCGCTGGCGGTTGGTAAGAACATCGTGCTCAAATCAACTTACAAATCTAACAACTGATATCCTTTGTCAAAGTTTAAAACTTTGACAAAGGGTGCACAGATTGTCACCATTTTACATCACCGCCGTTGAAACTCTCGGTTTATAATCCTTGGCACTTTCAGCAATCAACTTAATGTGTGCTGGAGTTGTTCCACAGCATCCGCCTATTATATTTACTAAGTTGTCGTCAAGATATTCCTTGATAAAGGCTTGCATTTGCTCTGGTGTTTCATCGTATTCTCCAAAAGCGTTTGGTAATCCTGCATTAGGATGCGCTGAAACATTAAATGAGGTATTATGGGACAAAGTTTGCAAATAGGGTTTTAATAAATCGGCACCAAGAGCACAATTAAAACCAACACTTAATAACGGAATATGTGAAATTGAAACTAAGAAAGCTTCCACCGTTTGCCCTGAAAGTGTTCTTCCTGATGCATCGGTAATAGTACCTGAAACCATTATTGGAATATCAATATTGCGTTCGTCTTTGACTTCTTCGATAGCAAAAAGTGCTGCTTTAGCATTCAAAGTATCAAAAATCGTTTCGACTAATAATAAATCGCAACCGCCATCCATTAATGCCTCTACTTGTTGTTTGTATGCCTTACGCAAATCATCAAAAGTTACGGCTCTATATCCTGGATCATTCACATCAGGTGACATACTTGCCGTTCTGTTTGTTGGGCCTACTGAACCCGCTACAAAACGAGGTTTGTCAAGATTTTTAGCTGTGAACTCATCGGCTACTTCACGAGCAATTTTTGCTGATTCATAGTTCATTTCATAAACGAATGCTTCCAGATGATAATCAGCCATGCCAATTGTGGTACTTGAGAAAGTATTGGTTTCTATAATATCTGCTCCTGCTTCAAAATAGGCAGCGTGAATTGCTTTTATAGCTTGTGGCTGTGTTAGTGACAACAGGTCATTATTCCCTTTAAGAGAATATGGAAAATCCTTGAAACGTTCTCCACGAAAATCTTCTTCGGAAAAATTGTAGCGTTGCAACATGGTTCCCATGGCACCATCTAAAACGAGAATTCTTTCTTTTATGGCTTTTTGAATATTTGACATATTTTTTTATTTCTATTCAATCTCGAAGCTTCAAGATTTACACTTTTGATTAATAATTACAAAAGTTCACTATAAAAGCTATTTAGCCCTGATGGAAGCGGCATCCTTTTTTATTTAATTCCTTTAGGGTTTTAAACCATGAAGGAATTAAATAAAAAAGATATAGCGTACAGCAGGAACAATACTGGCTGAAAAAGCACCAATAATTCGCTCTAAAAAGATATTAAAATGTTGTCAGGAAAAGTTTTTGAGAAATACTGTGGAAGTATTCTTGTGTTATCTATCCACGCATAGCGAGGTAGAATGTAGCACCTTCTTTATAAGATAAAGGGTTGCTAAGGTTTCATCGGGTCTTTCCCTCCGCCTTTCGTGATAACTTTCAATAAATATAGGAACGGTGCAAAGTAAATACAAAGCGCTAATACTTGCAAGTATTAGCGCTATATTTTTTAACTAGTTTGTTATAAGTTGTTAAACTATTGCTTTAACAACTGCTTTTGGCGCTTCTTTGCGTGTTCCGTCAAAGCCGTCTACACCACTAACGGTTGTATATTTTAAAACATACTTCTTACCAGGATTAATGATTTGGTAAGCTGCTTGACACATTAATGTAGCTTCGTGGAAACCACATAGTATTAATTTTAGCTTTCCAGGGTAGGTGTTTACATCACCGATGGCAAAAATTCCTGGAATATTGGTTTGATAATCTAATGCATTATTTACTTTAATCGCATTTTTTTCTATTTCTAATCCCCAATCACCAATAGGACCCAGTTTTGGCGTTAGTCCAAAAAGCGGAATGAAATAATCAGTCGCAATTGTTCTTTGAGCACCATTTTCGTCAAGTACAACTGATTCAATATGTTCCGCTCCATTAATACCAATTACTTCTGCCGGAGTAATTAATCTAATTTTTCCAGCATTTTTTAATTCTTGTACTTTATCAACAGAATCTAATGCACCTCTAAATTCATTTCTTCTGTGAACCAAAGTTACTTCGGAAGCGATGTTAGAAAGGAAAATACTCCAGTCCAAAGCTGAATCTCCACCTCCTGCGATGACTACCTTTTTATCTCTAAATTTTTCAGGATTTTTAATAAAGTATTTAATTCCTTTATCTTCATAGAAATTAATTCCATCAATTAAAGGTTTTCTAGGTTCAAAACTTCCTAGTCCACCCGCAATTGCAATAACTGAAGCATGAAATTGTTTTCCTTTATTTGAAGTAACTATAAAGCTACCATCTTCTTGTTTATCGATAGTTTCAGCACGTTCTCCTAATGTAAATCCTGGTTCAAATTGCTTAATTTGCTCCATCAAATTATCAACTAAATCTCCCGCTAATACCTCTGGAAAACCTGGAATATCATAGATAGGTTTTTTAGGATATAACTCCGATAATTGTCCTCCTGCTTGTGGCAAAGCATCTAAAATATGACATTTTAATTTTAATAAACCTGCTTCAAAAACTGCAAATAAGCCAGTTGGACCAGCTCCTATTATGAGAATATCTGTTTTAATCATTTTTTATTAATTAAGTTCCCTAACCACCAAAGAGGGCTTAAGGAAAGTGTTTTATATTTGATACAAAGAAAATCTACTTTTTTTTATTTTTTGATGACAAATATCAGCATTATCTGTTTTAAAAAAAATACAAAGTTATTATTAAGATTTATTACAATTTAGATCTTTTTGATAACTAATGTCTTTACCCTATTTTTCAGCTGTTACTGATTTTTTAAGGTTTCTGTGATTTCATTCATTTTTTGCACTTTTTCTTCAAAATTTCCTTTCAAAGTTCTACGATATTCGTTGAGGTTTTCTACCATCTTACTGATATCTTCTGGGATGACTTCCTCAAAAAACTCTCGCAATCTTTTGGCCGTTGTTGGTGATTTACCGTTAGTTGAAATCGCAATTTTCACATTGCCTTTGGTTACAATTCCCCCTAAATAATAGTCGCATAATGGTGGTGTATCTGCAATGTTGCATAACAAGAATCTTTTTCTGCACAAATCGTAAATCTTTTTATTAACTTTTAAATCGTCAGTACAAGCTATAACGAGATTGCGTTTACGAAGCATCCAGCGATTGAATTTTTTATTTGTCAGTTTTACTGATAAATGGCTTGCCGCCAAAGTTTGTAATTCAGGTAAAAACCTCGGTGCTACTACCTCAACAATTGCATTTGGACTGGATTTTAATAAGAACGATAACTTTTCTAAACCTACGTTCCCTCCACCCACAATTAGTGTATTGAGATTTTGAAGTTTTAAAAATATAGGATATAGCTCATTCCTTTCCATAAACTAGCACTTTATTGTGTTGTGATTTCAATTCGTTATAAAAAATATTTCTTTTCTTACTATCGCCTACAACTTCTCCAATAACGATTATCGCTGGCGAACCCAAATTATTCTCAGCTACTATTTTTTGGATGTTATTTACGGTTCCAATTCCTATTTTTTCTTGTGGTGTTGTTCCATTTTGAATAATTGCAACGGGCATTTCTCCTTTAGATTCTTTTTGAAACAAAGCCACAATTTCAGCTAGTTTGCTCATTCCCATCAATATTACGACTGTTGCAGTTGATTGCGCTGCTAGCGCGATATCATTAGATAATTTTCTTGCGGAAGTTGTGCCTGTAATTACCCAAAAACTCTCTGAAACACCTCTCTTTGTTAGTGAAATTCCTTGTGATGCCGGAACCGCAATCGAGGATGAAATTCCTGGAACAACGACAGTCGGAATTCCGAAACTTTCTGCGAATTCTATTTCTTCTATTCCTCTTCCGAAGATAAATGGATCTCCTCCTTTCAACCGAACCACATGTCCATAGGTCAAAGCATTATCAATAATTAATTGATTTATTTCGTCTTGAGTGTAAGCATGACAACCTTTTCTTTTTCCAACAAATATTTTAAGTGCTTTTTTAGGAGCAAAAGAAAGTAGTTCTTCGTTTGCCAAAGCATCGTACAAAACCACATCTGCTTCTGCCAATGCTTTTGCCCCTTTAATTGTCAGTAAATCAGGATCTCCTGGTCCCGCACCCACTAATGTAATTCGAGAATTTATTTTATTTTTCATTTACAAGGTCTTTTGCTCTGAACATTTCAATAGTTTCGAAAAAATTGACTGCTTCCTCGATATATTTTTTGGCAAAAGCCTCAGAAGGTTCATTTTGATTTATTTGGAATACTAACTGTTTTAAACTAGATGGTAATGGAATTTTATTTGTTGCCACAAAAACGGTATCAAATAAATCGATTATTCCAGCTTGGTGATTTGTTTTTTGGTTTTCTGAAAGCAGTAATGCCTTAGCACCATTTACAAAACCAGCATAAGCATGATAAATCGCATCAGCATAATTTTCATCTTCGAAAGCTTCCCTAGCGAAAGTCAATTTGTCTTTAGCTTCAAATAATAAGGTGGCGACCAAATCAATTATAACGCCGGCACACTCTCCTACACCTACTGCTTTTACATAATTATCTGCATTGCCCCAATCAATGAAATCAGCTTCAGTAAGATTCGTTAAATCGGCTAATGGTTTTAAAAGTTCATAGAAATATTTCTCTCCTTTGTGATCATAATAATTTAGGAATGATAATCCGTTTGCATTAGCCTCAAAATCATCCAATATAAAACGCAATGCGTTAGGACCTCTTCGGCTTGGGATTTTGATAACCTTATCTGAAAATCTTCCTGATCCGTTTCCTAAATTTCCACCGCCGAGTAATACTTGAAGTGCTGGTGCAACAAGTTTTCCGGCATTGATAGACATTCCTTGAAAACCAATTTCGGCCATATTATGCTGGCCACAAGCATTCATACAACCACTAATTTTGATCGTGATTTCGCGATTATTACTGTATTGTGGATATTCTGCCGCTAACACTCTTTCAAGTTCGACTGCAATTCCAGTACTACTTGCAATCCCTAGATTACAAGTATCTGTTCCCGGGCACGCTGTGACGTCTGAAATTGTATTGTATCCCAAGTTTACAAAATCTAATTTGGTTAATTCTTGATAGAAAAATGGCAAATTTTCTGCTTTCACGTGGCGAATCAATATATCTTGTCTCAACGTGAAACGCAGTTCATTGGCTGCATAATTTTTAATTAAGTCCGCTAATAATCGTGCTTTATCGGTATAAAAATCACCTAATAAAACTTTGATTCCAATTGATACATAACCCGCTTGTTTTTGGGCGGTGACATTAGATTTTTTCCAAGCCTCGAAAGCAGCTGTGTCCTCAACAACTACAATTGGAACTTCTAATAATGGTTCTGGGATAGCGACTTCAAAAGCCGCTGTGTCAATTTCAACTGTTTGATGAGATAATGCTAATTTTTCCTCGTCAACTAATTTTAAAAATTCATCACGTCCAATATCTTTAATTAAGAATTTCATCCGTGCTTTCAAGCGTTTGGCTCTTTCGCCAAAGCGATCAAATATTCTTAAAACTCCTTCAGTAGTAGGGATAATTTGGTTTACTGGGATAAAATCTGACATCAACTCCGCGTGACTCGGTTGAGAACCTAATCCGCCGCCAAGCATTACTTTAAAACCTTTTTCACCATTTACAATCTTTGGAATGAAACCTAAATCATGCAAATAACTCAACGCGGTATCTTTATCAGAAGACGAAAATGAAATTTTAAATTTGCGTCCCATTTCTTGACAAATGGGATTCCTCAAGAAAAACTGAAACATAGCGTGTGCGTAAGGCGAAACGTCAAACGGTTCGTCTACATCAATTCCCGCAGTTTCACTCGCCGTAATATTTCTAACGGTATTGCCGCAAGCTTCGCGAAGGGTAACATCATTTTTCTCTAATTCAGCCCAAAGTTGGGGTGTTTTATCTAAACTCACATAGTGAATTTGGATATCCTGACGCGTCGTGATGTGCAAACGTCCTGTTGAATACTCATCGGAAACTTTTGTAATACGCAGTAATTGCTCGCTTGTAACTTTGCCAAAGGGCAATTTGATACGAATCATTTGTACGCCTTCCTGACGTTGACCGTAAACTCCTCGAGCTAGTCGCAGGCTTCTAAAACGTTCATCATCAATTTTTCCATCACGGAATAATGCTATTTTTCGCTCTAAATCGATTATGTCTTTTTGGACAATTGGATCTTCTATCTCGGTTCTAAAACTTTGCATGTTTTTAAGGCTTTTGGCTATTAGCTGTTGGCTATTAGCTGTTAGGTTGAATAGTTTTAATTATTTGGCGAAAAGCCAATTGTGAAAAGCTAAAGGCTTAAATAATAAACCCTACTCCTGCAGTTGTATTTGTTGCGGTATCTATTAAGATAAAAGCCCCGTTCGATTTATTATCATTGTATGTATCATAATAAATTGCTTTACTCAACTTGATGCTTACTTCGCCTATTTCATTAATTGCTAATTGATTTGCTGGAATAGTACCCGAATAATCAGTTGCTATAACATTTTTCACAGTTTCTATTTTTGCTAAAAGCCTGTTCGTATTATGCTGAATTAAATATTTTGCACCAGCAACTAGCTTTTTATTGTCCATCCAGCAAATTGTGATGTTAATATCATTTTCAATTATAGGAAGTTCATCTGCTTTTACAATCATATCGCCTCGCGTCACATTGATATCATTTTCTAATTCGATAATGATAGAAGATCCTGCTGAAGCCTCATCAAATTGTTTATCGAAAAAATGAATTTTAGCTATTTTAGAATTTGTTAACGATGGCAAAACAGTAACCGCATCACCCACTTTAATATTGTTACCATATAATTTTCCAGCATATCCTCTAAAATCGTGATAATTTTCCGTCTTTGGTCTAATAACTGTTTGTACTGGGAAACGGGCTTTCCCTTTTTCGTAAAGATCCGCTGGCTCAAGCGCTTCCAGATGTTCTAAAACCGTTAGCCCAGTATACCAATTCATGTTTTCTGATTTATCAACCACATTTCCGCCATTGATTGCGCTTAAAGGAATATAGCTTACTGTTTGTTCTTTAAAAGTACTTTTAGCATTTAGGGCTTGAAAATCTGCTTTAATCTTATTAAAGACTTCCTCAGAATAATCTACTAAATCCATTTTATTAATCGCAACAATTACTTCTTTCACTCGCAATAGGTTATTAATAAAAAAGTGACGATAGGTTTGTTCAATAACTCCTTTACGCGCATCAATCAAAATAATTGAAACCTGTGAAGTCGAAGCTCCAGTAACCATATTTCGAGTATATTCAACGTGTCCTGGCGTGTCAGCGATGATGTAACTTTTCTTGGCTGTTGAAAAATAGATATGTGCCACATCAATAGTTATTCCTTGCTCTCGCTCAGCTACTAATCCATCAGTAGCCAACGAAAAATCAAGATAATCGTATCCTTTTTGTTTACTGCTTTTTTCTATTGCTTCGATTTTATCTGTCGTTAATGATTGCGTATCATACAATAATCGACCAATCAAAGTACTTTTTCCATCATCTACACTTCCTGCTGTTGCTATTTTTAAAACTTCCATTTTTTTAAGTATTAAGGTTTACGTATTAAGTATTAAGATCGTAAGTTCAATAATTTACTCCTTGTGTTTTACTCCTTAAAAATAACCTTGTTGTTTTCTTTTTTCCATCGCTGATTCCGAGCGTTTATCATCGATTCTGGCACCACGTTCTGAAATCGTGGAGGTTCTAATTTCACCAACCACTTCTTGAATTGTTGTAGCATAGGAATCGACTGCCGCAGTACAGCTCATGTCGCCTACGGTTCTAAAACGAACAATTCTTTCTTGAATTTCCTCATTTTCTTCTTTGTAAACGAAAGGAGAATGCGACCAAATCAGGCCGTCTCTCATAAACACTTTGCGTTTATGTGAAAAATAAATAGAAGGAATTTCAATTTGCTCTTGTTCGATATAGCTCCAAACATCCAATTCCGTCCAGTTTGAAATTGGAAAAACACGAACGTTTTGCCCATTTTCAATTTTTCCATTCAAAATATCAAATAATTCGGGTCTCTGGTTTTTTTCATCCCATTGACCAAAATCATCCCTTACTGAAAATATCCTTTCTTTAGCTCTTGCTTTTTCTTCGTCACGACGCGCACCACCGATACAAGCATCAAACTTAAATTCTTCAATAGCATCCAAAAGTGTAGTAGTTTGCAAACTGTTTCTGCTCGAATATTTCCCTGATTCTTCTATTACTTTACCTTGGTCAATAGCGTCTTGAACATTTCGAACGATTAATTCCAATCCTAATTCCTTCACCAGTCGGTCTCTGAACTCAATTGTTTCAGGAAAATTATGGCCTGTATCCACATGTAATAAGGGAAATGGAATTTTAGCTGGGAAAAATGCCTTTTGAGCTAATCGCACTAATGTTATCGAATCTTTTCCACCTGAAAAAAGCAAAACTGGTTTATTAAATTGAGAAATAACTTCTCTTAAAATGTATATTGCTTCGCTTTCTAATGCGTTTGTTTTTAATAATGTGCTCATTATTTTACGGTGATTTGGTTAACTGCTTATTTGGTTAATTGATCAAACAGTTAATCGATTAAACGATTAAGTTTTCATTATTGGTGTAAACCACATTCTTTATAACTTGATTCCCACCACCATCTTCCTGCTCTTATATCTTCTCCAGCAGTAATTGCTCTGGTGCAGGGAGCGCAACCTATACTCACAAATCCTTGTTTATGCAATGTGTTTTGTGGAACATTATTTATTTCTAAATAGTCTTCAACATCTTTTAAAGTCCATTTTAATAAAGGATTAAATTTTAATATGGCAAAGTTTTCATCATATTCAAAAAGCGCTAGGTCATTTCTATTTACAGACTGTTCCGCTCTTAAACCTGTGATCCAAACTGAATTTCCTTTCAAAGCTTTAGTTAGTGGAGCTACTTTTCGAATGAAGCAACATTCTTTTCTGTTTTCCACGGAATCGTAAAAACTGTTTGGACCTTTTTGATTTAATAATTCTTCTACTGCGGTTGCTTCTGGAAAATAGGTTTTAATATTCATTTTATACTTGGTCAAGGTTTTGTGAAAAACGTCATACGTTTCTTGAAACAACCTACCTGTATCTAATGTAAAAATGGTGATTGGCAAATTTTGACTCGCAATTATATCAGTAATTACTTGATCTTCCTGCCCAAAAGAAGTTGAAAAAACCGCTTGATTTTTAAATTCATTTGCTAAAAAAGCTAATGTTTCCGCGATAGAAAATTTTTCTGTTTTATCAATTAATATCGATATTAGTTCTTTATCCATTTTGCTACTTAATTTTGATCTATTACCCTATAGGCTTTATAGATTATATCGCAAAAATAGTATTTATTTTTAATTCACAAAATAATTTAAAAAAATTATTGGTTGTAAACAGCAGGTTTGACGTGAAAACTAGCATAAATTTCAGCACATCTAGTTCATGATTTATTATATTCTAGAAATTCGACAAGTAAATTATGATATTGGTAAAAATTGCCATTACTATTTACCTAATACGTAAATCGCACACTAACAAAATATTTAGTCTACTTATCCCATAGGATGATTTATTATTAATATTTATTTTTGTCGAAAATTATAGTATGGATTTTGAATTTGGATTAGTAGTTGCTGGCTTAGCCGTTGGTTTCATCGTTGGTATGACTGGAGTAGGAGGCGGCTCATTGATGACACCCATTTTGTTATGGTTTGGAATTCCACCTACAACTGCAGTGGGCACAGACTTACTTTACGCCGCCTTTACTAAAATGGGAGGCGTTTATGTACATCACAAAAAAAAGAATATAAATTGGACTATCACAGCATGGCTTTCTCTAGGCAGTATTCCCGCAGCTCTACTTACATTATGGATTTTACATAGTATAAAAACCGATATTACGGTTTTAAATAACGTCATAAAACAAGGATTAGGATGGGCTCTTTTACTTACCGCAGTAGCTATTATATTTAAAAAGAAACTTTTGTTACTTTCACAAAAACATGCTGGTGACAAATTTCATAGTGAAAGTAATACACAGAATTTACTAACTGTTATAATCGGATTAATACTAGGAGCAGTTGTTACATTAACATCTATAGGAGCTGGCGCTTTAGGAACTGTAACTTTATTTTTCTTATATCCATTATTAGCTACTCCGCGATTAGTAGGAACCGAAATCGCTCATGCAGTTCCATTGACACTTGTAGCTGGACTAGGGCATGCTTCAATGGGAAACCTAGATCTTGGATTATTAGCGCAATTAATGATAGGATCACTACCAGGAATATATGTTGGAAGCATGTTAAGTGGAAAAGTTCCAGATCTATTTCTTAGAAATGCAATCGCGATAATGCTATTTTTTGTAGGATATCAATTAGTTTTTTAGTTTTTTGAATTAGTAAAGTTTTTTAAGCCATATAAGTCTCATAATTTTTCATTTACTCTTTTATAAATACATTTAATTATAGAGTTCTTGCGCTATATTTTAAGTTTAAAAATAATGCTAAATAACTGCTACAACCTTATCTCCCTAAGACAAAATTTTATTTTTTGCTGCGTGAGGGGTTGCTGTCAATGTATTCAAGTTAAGGATAATAATTAAATAGTGTTTTTGTTTTTGTGATTCCTACGAAGGAGGACTCAAGGGTTTACCTGAAAAGGCGAAGAAATCTCAATAAACGAGAGCAACAAACAAAGATTCTTCCTTCGTCAGAATGACAAAGTTTGAGAGCTAAAAGCGTTACTTAATGACATTGGGATTGCACAGGAAATTCTTTTTTATTTTATAAAGCGGTAGCGGAATAAAATAAAAAAGATTGTAACGAAAAGCCCGACCCGAAGTTGTTAGGAGGAACGACGAGGCAAACTGAAGGGTCACGCCCAAATAAATACCCTTTTATCAAATGATTTAAAAAGCGATATCGGCAAGGGTATTACTTTCTAAAATTTGCAAGGTATTGTCGCGCACTTCAATCATTAACTTGCGAACTGCACAAGCGACTTCATCTTTACAATCCTCACATTTTTCATAGAAATTATGACTAGCACAAGGTAAAAGTGCTATGGGCCCTTCAAGAATGCGGTAAACATGAGCCATATTAATATCTTTTGGCTCCTTAATTAGATAGTAACCGCCACCTTTTCCTTTCTTTGCACCTAAAAATCCAGAGTGACGCAGTAACAATAATATACTTTCTAAAAATTTTAACGAAATGTTTTCACTCTTTGCTATTTCAGCAATTGCGACTGGCGTACTGTCCTTTTGACGTGCCAAAAAAGTCATCGCTTTTATTCCGTATTTAGTTTTTTTAGAAAGCATTGATGCGATTTTTGATTTTTTAATGAGGATTAACGATTTTTGATTTAATAAAAACCATCATACTTTAAATTATTCGTTCAAATCTACAATGTAAAAACGTTAATCACAAATCTAAGGTTAAGGAGAAATATTAAAAATATTTTCTGAAATGCAAATTTATATTACCGAAATTAAACATCAAAAATATTTTTAACTGGAAAATTGAGATTTTCAAAGGTTGGACTTTTTAGTAAAGTTCCATTTGTAGCTGGCTTTAGACCAATATATTTATCATTTTTTAAGACATAAATGTAAACTGTTTCATCGCTTGGATTTACGATCCAATATTCTTTTACGCCATTCTCTTGATATAAATCGAATTTTATGTTCATTTCTCTATTAGAATTTCCAGGAGAAAGAATTTCAATAATTAAATCAGGAGCACCTAAACAGCCTTTGTCGTCTAGTTTACTAATGTCGCAAATTACACATAAATCAGGCTGAACAACTGAAATAATTTTATTATCGGTGGTACTCACTAAATGATTTATAAGACGAATATCAAAAGGTGCAGCATACATTTTACATGAAGTTTCACTAAAAGTTTTATCGATTTCGCGCGTTAGCCTCCACGAAATATCTTGATGTTTCCTGCTTGGAGCTGGACTCATCTTGAAAATCTTTCCTTTTATCAACTCTACACGCTCTTTAAATTGCCATAGCAAATAATCGGCATAAGTGTAATTTCCATTTGGATCTAGTTGATTAAAATTCGTAATAACAGTATTCATATCGATAGCGTTTAAAATAAAGTAATTTTTTATATTAGAAAATTTTTTATAACAATCCCTTAAATATATTATCAATCTAGGTTCTTTTAAAATAATCACTTGGTAATTTTCAAAAAGCCAGATTGCTTTAATAATAAAAGCCAATTAATTGTATAAACTTAAATCGAATATCTTTATCTAAACAACAAAAATATCTTTAACAGGAAAGTTGAGATTCTCGAATGTTGGACTTTTTAATAGCGTATCATTTGTTGCTGGCTTTAACCCAATATATTTATCATTTTCTAAAACATAAATATAAACTGTTTCATCTGTTGGGTTTACAATCCAATATTCTTTTATCCGGTTTTCTTGGTATAAATCGAATTTTATATCCATTTCAATATTAGAATTTCCAGGAGAAAGAATTTCAATAATTAAGTCAGGAGCACCTAAACAGCCTTTGTCGTCTAGTTTACTAATGTCGCAAATTACACATAGATCAGGCTGAACAACTGAAATAATTTTATTGTCATTTGTGCTTGATTTATAATTAATTAATCGAACATCAAATGGTGCAGCATACATTTTGCACTCTTTATTTTTTAAAAACTTTGCTAAAATTAAAGTTGTCGCCATTGAAATATCTTGATGTTTCCTATTAGGAGCTGGACTCATCAGAGAAATCTTTCCTTTTATCAACTCCACACGCTCTTTAAATTGCCACAGCAAATAATCGGCGTAAGTGTAACTTCCATTTGGGTCGAGTTGATTAATATTTGTGATAACAGTGTTCATATCAATAGTGTTTAAAGCAAAGTTAGGTAATTTTGTTACAGAAAATATTGAATTAATGCTGAACGTATCGTTTACAAAAATTCGCTGTAAATCTGCAATATAAAATCGTTAATCACAAACCTAAGATAATGCCTGCTCTAGGTCGGTTATTACATCTTTAACCGTTTCTAGTCCTACTGATACGCGGACTAAACCATCTGTAATACTCACCGCCAAGCGTTCATCCACTGATAATTTACTATGAGTTGTAGATGCGGGATGCGTAACAATTGTTCTAGTGTCGCCAATATTGGCAGAGAGGGAACACAATTTTATTTTATCTAAGAAAGCTCTTCCTGCTTCTAGTCCGCCTTTAATTTCAAAAGCGATAATATTTCCTCCTAAGAGCATTTGCTTTTTAGCGATTTCATATTTTGGATGTGATTTCAAAAACGGATATTTCACGTTGTTCACATTGGGATTGTTTTCTAGAAATTGGGCTACTATCAATGCGTTTTCACAATGTTTTTCTACACGAACTGCTAATGTTTCTAAACTTTTAGATAAAATCCAAGCATTAAACGGCGATAAAGCTGGACCAGTATTTCTAGAAAATAAATATATTTTGCGAATCAAATCTTCATTTCCTACGGTAACACCACCTAGAACTCTGCCTTGACCGTCAATTAATTTTGTAGCAGAATGAATTACTAAATCAGCGCCCCACTTTATAGGTTGCTGAATGTACGGCGTTGCAAAACAGTTGTCAATTACCAAGATTAAATTGTGTTTTTTAGCAATGTTGCCTAATAATTCTAAGTCTATAATATCTACTGCTGGATTTGTTGGAGATTCTGCATATAAAATTTTAGTGTTTGGCTTTATGAAATTTTCAATCATCTCTGGTTTATTGATATCAAAATAAGAAGTTTCAATATTCCATTTTGGAAAATAAGTCATAAACAACGCATGTGTAGAACCAAATACACTGCCTGCAGAAACGATATGGTCTCCTGAATTTAGTATTGCTGCAAAAGTCGAAAACACTGCAGCCATGCCTGTTGCAAAAGCATAACCAGCTTCGGCACCCTCCATTTTGCATATCTTTTCGACAAACTCACTCGTATTAGGATTGCTAAAACGGCTATAAATATTTCTTTCTTTTTCCTCTGTGAAGGAAGCGCGCATGTCCTCGGCATCATCAAATACAAAACTAGATGATAAATATAAGGGAACAGAATGTTCTTGAAATTGTGTTCTTTCTAACTGGGTGCGGATGGCTTGGGTTTCAAAACCAAATTCTGAATTGTTCATAATATGAAAGCCTCATTATCCCAAAAGAGGAAATAATTGCGAGGAATTTAATGGTTAATATTGTGTTCTTTTTTAGAATCAATGGTCTAATTAAAAAATCTTTTAACTTTCTAATTTTTTTCCATTCAAAACCACTTTATAATGTACTGTTGCAGTGGGCTCTAACGTTTTAGAAACAGAGCAGTATTTTTCAAAAGATAGTTGTGCTGCTTTTGCTGCTTTATCTTCTTTGATATCACCTTCTAAGTAGAAAACAACATAAATGTTTTTAAAAGGATTTGCCTCGCCTACTTGAACTCTTTCACCTTCTACCTCAGCTTTGAAAGATGTGATTTCTTGTCGTTGCTTTTTTAAAATCGAAATCATATCAATGGCGCTGCAGCCCGCAACCCCCATCAATATTAATTCCATAGGACTTGATCCCATGTCATTGCCTCCAAATTCTGGACGGCTGTCTACGTTTACTAAATGCCCTCTTTCATTTTTCAATTCGAAATGGAAATTGTCGTTTACTCTGTTTAACGTTACTTTCATAATTCTTTAATTAAGCGCTGATGATACGGTTTTACACTGTAACTTCAACGGATTTGTTTTTAACTGAACACTCAAAATTGAACACTGATCACTTTTAATTACCCTTTATCCGACAATCTTAAAATATCTCCAAAAACACCTCTTGCTGTAACGGCTGATCCAGCGCCAGCGCCTTGAATGACGATTGGTCGATCGCCATAAGACTCGGTGTAAATCTCAAAGAAAGAATCAGAACCTTTCAATCCCCCAAGAGCTGTATCTGAAGGCACGGAAACTAATTTTACTTCTAATATGCCTTTATCATGCTGCAAATCTCCTGATAGTTCTCCTATATATCGCAGGACATGATTTGGTTTTTGGTCCTTTTTAATTTTATCATAAATAGGATCAAATTCTTCTAATTTATTTAAGAAATCAGCAACATTGCCTTTCCTTAAATGTTCAGGAATAAGGTTTTGAATAGCAACCTCTTCAAACTCATTTTGCAAGTCTAATTCTCTCGCTAAGATCAATAATTTTCTACCTACATCATTACCACATAAATCTTCTCTTGGATCTGGTTCAGTATAACCATTATCAATTGCTTCTTTCAGAATTTCGCTAAATGGAGCATCCTTTGCAGAGAAATTATTAAATAAATAACTCAAAGTCCCGGAGAAAACACCTTTGATTTTAGTAATATTCTCACCTGAAAGATGCAATAATTTTATAGTATCAATCAATGGCAGTCCAGCTCCAACATTGGTTTCGTACAAATAATTTTTCTGGTTGTCAGCTAGTGATTTTCTTAAATCTTTGTAAAATCCGTAACTTAAAGTATTGGCTACTTTATTTGACGAAATTAAATCAAAGCTACTTTCTACTAATGGAATATAATTCTCCACAAATGTGGCGCTAGCGGTATTGTCTATTGCAATTAAATTTTCTAAATGATGCTCATTAGCGTAAGCAATTACATCCTCGATTGTATAAGAAATACCACTGCTCTCGATTTCATTTCTCCAGTTTGTTGTCACTCCGTTTTTATTCAATAGAATATTTCTAGAATTAGCAATTGCAAAAACATTCAATTTGATATGCTTTCTTTCTTCAATTGCTTGTGCTGATTCTAAAATTTGATTAATCAAAGTTCCACCTACTAACCCATGACCAAAAATAGCAATGTTGATTTTCTTTGAAACTCCAAAAATCTCACCGTGAATAACATTTAATGCCTTGTAAAGTTCCGTTTTCTTAACAACTAAACTCACATTCTTGCCCGTTACTGTATTATTAAAAAGGATTGGGATTATTTTATTTTTAATTAAGGCTGTATATGGTTTATGAAAAGTACTTAAATCCTGACCTATGATTGAAATTACTGAAACATTATCAGTTACCGTAATTTTATTAACATCTTTCGAATAGAAATCGTTTTCAAATTCCTTTTCTAATTCAATCATTGCTTTTGTCGCTTTATCAGCGGCAACTACTAAACCAATTCCTCTTTCTGATGATCCTTGAGAAATGATACTTACACTAATATCATTATCGCCCATCACTCTAAAAATTCGGGCATCAACTCCTGTTTTTCCCAGCAATCCCCTTCCTTCAAGATTCACTAAAGCTACGTTTTCTAAAACTGAAAGCGTTTTTATTCCCGCTCCATTAGCATTAGATGTGATAAGAGTTCCTTTATTCTCGTGATTGAAAGTGTTCAAAATACGAAGCGGAATGTTTTTTTCCAATAAAGGAATTATGGTTTTTGCATGTAGAATTGTAGCTCCAAAATTAGCCAATTCATTTGCTTCATTAAAAGTCAAATGGTCAATCTTTTTAGCATCAAGAACTAAATCAGGATTAGCGGTGTAAATTCCGTCTACGTGCGTGAAATTTTGTAATTCTTCTGCATTTATAAAATTCGCTATCAAAGACGCCGTGTAGTTACTTCCGTTTCTGCCCAAAGTTGTCGTTTCGTGTTTTGCATTGGCACCAATAAAACCTGTAATTACTAGAACAGTATTTTGATTTTCTTTAAATATCTGGATAATATTCTTTTTAGAAAGTGTTTCTAAAGGTTGCGCATCGCCAAAATTAGAGTCTGTTACAATTAACTCTCGGGTATCAGCTAACTTTGCAGGAATACCTCGATTATTTAACAACGATACTAATAACTTAGCCGCGAGCACCTCACCTTGTGCTAATATTTGATCTTGAATTTTAGGACTATAATCGCCTATCAAGCTTACCCCTTCAAAAAGCTTATCTAATTTATCAAATTCTGTCGAAAAATCAATAGTTTCAAAACCGTCTTTTTGATAGTTTTTGAAGCTCTCTAAAAGTGGTTTATAATTTCCGTTCCTAACCGCAATGGTAAGAATATCATCCAACTCGTCCGTTGCTTTTCCTCGGGCTGATACCACTATTGCCACTTTTTCTTCTTGTTTTATTTTACTTTCAATAATATTTAAAACTGTATTGATCCCTTCGCCATTTGCTAAAGATTTACCACCAAATTTCAGTATTTTCATTTGTTTTTTATTTTTGAAGACGACCTCTAATAAATTGTCTAATTGTTCGTATTCCATCAAAAAGGCATCGTGCCCATGTTGCGAGTCAATCTCACTATAGAATACATTATTTTTGAATTTTTTTATCTCGTTGTACGTTTCCTTATTCTCCTTTGCTGTGAAAAATAAATCAGAGTTGATTCCTACTATATAAATATTTGCTGCTACTTTAGCAATAAGTGACTCGAAAGACTCTTGATTCCGAGTAATATCAATCGTTTTCAAAAGTTGGTTCATCATTTTATACGCGGAGAGCTGAAACCTTTTTTCTAATTTTTCACCGTGATAATTCAACCAACTTTCTACTTGAAAAGTTTCTAGTTGTCTATTAATATCTCTGTTAAACTTTTCTTTAAAAGATTCTGGAGTTCGGTAGCACATCATGGCGTGAATGCGCGCATCTTCGATAGGTTTTTTAGAATTGTTCAAAATTTTCTCCTGCAAATAACAGTTGGCAATTAACCAATCTGTCGCTTTCCAATCGGTTGCTATAGGGATAAAATTTTGAGCTAACTTAGGATCTAAAGCCAAAATTTCCCAACCTATTCCCCCACCTACAGATCCGCCTATAAGTGCAAATAAATTATCAATCTTTAATACGCTGAGTCCTTCGAGAAAAATTCTAGCGATATCTCTAGCTATAAAATCTCTATAATTCTCGATAGTAGGTGAATTGAAACCATTTCCTGGCACATCAAAAGCGACAATCGTATATTTCCGAGTATCAATGGTTTTATCGATTCCTACAATATCATTCCACCATCCAGACTCGCCAATTACTTGTGAGTTTCCAGTTAATGCATGATTGATTAAAATTATAGGAGCCGTGTGTAATGGTGCACCAAAAACCTGATAACTTAAGTTTAGCGTAGCATAAAAAGCACCATTATGGGTGGTGAAATTTTCAAGGGTAATGTGTGTTGGTTTATTTTCCAATTTGCAAATCTTTTATAATTTTTGATTTGTGTGTGGAAATATTAGAAAGAAAGCTAGGAGTTACTAGACTAGTTCTTAGTGTTATCTTTCCACGGGAAGCGTGGTAGAATGCAGCACCTTCTTCGATAAATCGAAGGGTTGCTAAGGCTTCATCGGGTCTAATCCCTCTGCCTTTCTTTATAACATTTCAATACGTTTACGAACTTATTGATGCAAATTAAGCACTATTTTTTTTAACAACCAAATTTTTATGCGCAATCGAAATAGTTGTTCCAGCTTTTAATCAGAATGGAATAAAAATGAAAAATTGTTATTTTAACGAGAAATCTGAAGAAAATTTTCTCCGTCAATTCATTAAAATAACAATTTTAAAACTTCTTTTAGAAATTTCATCCACGAAAATAAATCGTGACCGTTTAAATAAATAACGCGTCATTTTCTTCAGAATACATTAGAAAAAGTAATGAGCTAGGCACTGTTTTTTGTGCTAACGCATTTTTTGAAATTTCGAATCTTGGATGAATCAATTTATTGGACTCAGCACGGATTCCTACTGTTCTACTTTTAGCAGCAAAAGTCTTTAAAAGCCCAAACGGCCTTAAGAAAAAATTAGTAACACTCATAACATTTGAATTTAGATTAATTATTTATTTTCTATTGTCTTATTTTTTAATAACATAATTTTTAAAAGCAAAAACCCTTTTAGATTTATATCCAAAAGGGTTTTAAGTTATATTATAAACTTACACTTTTGGAAATCAACGGTCATAAATATACAATGTAGTATTTAAGAGCGTCCTTGTTGCGACTGAGGTGTAACATGTTTTTTGTACCATAATTTTAATATTTATGCTTACCGTTTCGTTTAAAACGCATCTCAGCCATTTAATATTTAAAAAAAAGCTTCCTTTAATCTAAGGAAGCTTTAATCTTATAATTCGATTTTAAATTATGTATAAAGCAACCCTTAGGAAGTTTCCTGAGCGACTATAATCATACTGTAAAATGTTGAAATCATTTTCCTTTGATATTTTCTCAAAAGTGCAAAATATATTTCAATAAACCAAATAAATTCAGGAATATTTCTTATTAATATTGACTTTTTAGATTGTACTAACTTATACTAATTGAGACTTACTTATATTTTCAAAAACAGTTTCTAAATCTTGAATTAAATCTTGAATGTCTTCTAAACCAACTGATAATCTAATTAAATCCTGAGACACGCCAGCGGCTATTTGCTCTGCTGCTGATAACTGTTGGTGCGTGGTACTTGCGGGATGAATTATCAATGACTTAGTATCGCCAATATTTGCCAATAGTGAAAATAATTTAGTTTCATCTGCTACTTTTTTAGCAGCTTCAAATCCTCCTTTAAGTCCAAAAGTGACAATACCACTTTGACCTTTTGGCAAATATTCTTGCGCTAATTCATAGTATCTATTTGCTTTTAATCCAGGATAATTTACCCACGCTACCTCATCATGATTTTCTAACCATTGCGCCAGTTTTAAAGCATTTTCACTATGACGTTGAATTCTTATTGGTAGTGTTTCTAAACCTTGAATAATTTGGAACGCATTAAACGGACTTAAAGCAGCACCAAAATCGCGCAAACCTTCAATTCTTACTTTAGCGATAAATGCAGCACGACCTATAACTTCATGATACACTAATCCATGATAACCAGCGGAAGGCTCGGTAAATTCTGGGAATTTTCCATTAGACCAGTCAAAATTTCCAGCATCGATCACTACACCTCCAAGCGAGGTTCCATTTCCAGTTATGTACTTTGTCAAGGAGTGAATAACAATGTCAGCTCCATATTGAATTGGGTTTAATAAGTACGGTGATGCAACTGTGTTATCAACCATAAAAGGGACTTTAGCGGCTTTGGCCTCAGCCGAAATACTTTTTAGATCCAGAACATCTAATTTTGGATTTCCAAGTGACTCGACAAAAAATGCTCTTGTGTTTTCCTGAACCGCATTCTTAAAATTGCTAGCATCAGAAGGATCAACAAATGTGGTTGTAATGCCAAGTCTAGGCAAAGTAACTTTTAGTAGATTGTATGTGCCACCATACAAACTGTTAGACGCCACAATATGATCTCCAGCTTTCAGTAGAACTAATAATGCTGTTGAAATTGCGGCTGTTCCAGATGCAGTTACCACAGCTCCTATTCCTCCTTCAAGCGTTGCTAAACGTTGTTCTAAAATATCGTTAGTAGGATTATTTAATCGCGTATATATAAAACCAGGCTCAGAAAGTGCAAATACATTTGCAGCATGATCAGAATTGTTGAATACATACGAACTCGTTTGGTAAATGGGAACGGCTCTGGTTCCAGCATTTTTAGTTACGTCGTGTCCAGCGTGTAAAACGTTTGTTTCAAATTTTTGTGTGCTCATAATTTTTAGATTTAATGGTAGTTAGTTTAAATATTAATAGTTGATTTTTAATTTATGTATTTAATATGTTGATAAGAATGATAACATTTTAAATTAAGCTCATAAAAAAACCTCTACGATTAGCAGAGGTCTTTATGATATGTTTTAAAACTTAAAACTATATTACAGCGAACTCTGCGGAAGATTCCAGCATCATTATCCACATATTCATTGTAATTAAATTCATTGTTTCTTTTTTGATGAAGCAAATTTGCAAACTATTTTTGAGTAAACCAAATAAATTTTAAATTAATTTATAAATCCTATGGATTTAGTAGGCTATGTTAAAAAATCTTAAATTATCGTAAAAAGGCAAAAGATTAATTTACAATTCAAAATGGTTTCATACATTTGCATCCAAATACAAGAGGAAAAATTTGAACTGATTGCAACCTCTTCATAATGAAAACTATTCGTTATGGATGCTGAATATTTTTCAGTAGAAAAAATGCTAAAGCAGAAATTCTTCTTTAGCCCTTTTCAGCAATTTTTTTTCTCGTTTAATTTAAAAAATAATATTTATTATGGCTTATTTATTTACGTCAGAATCTGTAAGTGAGGGACATCCAGACAAAATTGCAGATCAAATTTCAGACGCACTAATTGATAATTTTTTAGCATTTGATGCTGATTCAAAAGTAGCTTGTGAAACTTTAGTTACAACTGGTCAAGTAATATTAGCTGGTGAAGTAAAATCAAATACATACTTAGATGTCCAACACATCGCTCGTGAAGTTATCCGTAAAATTGGTTACACGAAGAGTGAATATATGTTTGAAGCAAATTCTTGCGGCATTCTTTCGGCAATTCACGAGCAATCAGCTGACATCAATCAAGGAGTTGACAGAGCAAATCCTGAAGAGCAAGGCGCCGGTGACCAAGGAATGATGTTTGGTTACGCAACCAATGAAACGGAGAATTTTATGCCACTTGCGCTTGATTTATCGCATAAATTATTACAAGAATTAGCAATTTTGCGTCGCGAAAACAGTGAAATCACCTATTTGCGTCCCGATGCTAAATCTCAAGTGACTTTAGAATATAGCGATGATAATAAACCAACACGCATTGACGCAATTGTAATCTCAACGCAACATGATGATTTTGATGAGGAAGCTACTATGCTTGCCATAATTAAAAAGGACCTGGTTGAAATTTTGATTCCAAGGATCATTGCAAAAAATCCTGCTCATGCTCATTTATTTAATGATGCTATTCAATATCATATAAATCCAACTGGAAAATTCGTTATTGGAGGACCACACGGAGATACTGGATTGACTGGAAGAAAAATAATTGTAGATACGTATGGTGGAAAAGGCGCTCATGGTGGTGGTGCTTTCTCTGGAAAAGATCCTAGCAAAGTAGATAGAAGTGCGGCGTATGCGACACGTCATATTGCTAAAAATTTAGTTGCAGCGGGTGTTGCTGATGAGATTTTAGTTCAAGTTTCGTATGCAATTGGCGTAGCACAACCAATGGGAATTTTTATAGATACGTATGGAACATCAAAAGTAAATTTGACTAATGGAGAAATTGCTAAGAAAGTAGAAGCTATCTTTGATATGCGTCCTTACTTTATTGAGCAACGCTTAAAATTAAGAAATCCAATTTATAGTGAAACTGCAGCTTACGGACACATGGGTCGAACTCCAGAAACAGTTACAAAAACATTTACTGCTCCAGGTGGATTGACAAAAACAGTCACAGTAGATTTATTTACATGGGAGAAACTAGATTTTGTAGATCAGGTAAAAACTGCTTTTGGTTTATAATTTATAAAAAATAGTATTCTTATTTTTTATAAAATAAAACAAAATATTTTATAAGCCGCAATTCAAATGAACTGTGGCTTTTTAATTTTTATAAAGTGGTTACGAATTAAAAAAACCGCCATTTCAGTAGAAATGGCGGTTTTTTTTTTAAAATATAAAAAAAATATCTTAAAGCTTATAAGTAATTCCTATTTTACCGCCACTATTTACATTTCCTCCACCTATTTGTAAATTGACAGCAAATTGATCCGTAAAGAAATAACGGCCTCCTACTTGAAGTCCTAGACCAAAAGAATCAGCATCATCTGCATCACTAACATCTTTTGACCAATTGTAAAAATTTAGATTTGCTCCAGCATAAAAATCCCATTCACTTGGTATTTCAAATGCTTCATTAAAATGATAATTACCGTTTGCTTGAAGTCCTAAAATATTAGCTGATTTAAAGGATTGATAAGATAATTCACCTCCAACAGTGAAATTTGGTGCTACTCCATAATCTAATCCAGCATATACAGGAGTTCCCCAACTTGAAGATCCAAACCCAGCATTAACTTGTAAACCTCCTTCTTCTAAAGGGGCTTGTGCATTAGTAAAACCAAAAACTAACATCGTTATTAAAAGAGCTATTTTTTTCATAATTGAAAATTTTAAATTTAATCAATCTCTTGTTTATAGAAATTAAGTTGGCAAAAATAGTCCTTTTATACGCAATACAAATTTTTTTAACAAAAAAGTAGTTTTTGAATTTTACAAATTGTACTTTAAAGAAAATAGCACATATCTAGGTTGTACCATATACTGTGATGTTCTAGTAGCAAACTGCGTGAAACTATCATCATTTAATGAGATGGTATTTAGCAAATTTGTCCCACTAATTTTATACTCCATTTTGCCACCTTTCTTTTGATAAATTAAACTGGCCGTAAGGAAATCATATTCGTTATCAACGGTCTTCGTATTGTTGTAATAATGATAAAACTCATATTCAGTAACAAATGAAAAACTCTTTAAAAAGAAATAATCCAATTTAGCAAAAGGCCTTTCTGTATAAAAACTGGTATTATTATAGTCGTTTTTAACGATATTGTAACCTAATTCGAGATTTGGTATGTTTTTATAATTAGTAGATGCTTTCAAAGTGTAGCTTTGAGTAAAACTTTCCTTAGTTGACAGGACATTATTCTGAATGTTATTGAATTTTGACCAGTTTAAGTTAGCTCCTAAAGACGCTTTATAGTTTTTTAAAAAAGAGCGTCCATAATTACCATTTCCCGATAAGGTTTCGTCAGCAAAATCAGAATTAAAAGGTGATGAAGTCTGATTTACGCCATTAAATAATGCTCTCGTTTTTATAGCATCTGCCCTTTTAGAATAGGTGGCAAAGGCAGTTATATTCTCAAAGTTAAACATATTGTACTTAAAATATCTTAAGGAATGAATTTGCGAAGTTGCGTTTTCTAAAAACCGATTTCCTTTCGTTAAACTGTTATAATTAGAAAAAATAAATCCCTCAGCAAGTTGATTTATATCTGTAAAAGAATTAGTGTAAGCGAAATTATAAGTTAATGTCTCTGCTTTTTTTATTTGATAAATAGCTACAAAATCAGGGAGCGCTTTAAAAAAGTTTTGATCGCTACTAGTTCCTAATTGTTCATTTGTCATGTTATAGCTATGCAAACTAACGCCTGGTGTGAAAGTAAATTTCCCCGTTAAAATTTTATAATGGAATCCCAAAAACACATCATTGAAATTATAACTGACATCATTTTTATTAGCATTATTATTCAAATTATTGATGGCTTGATTGTCTAAAATTTGAAAAATCCTAGAATTGAAATTTTGTTTTGAATAAGTGTTCCCCAACGTTATGTTTATATTACTTTTATTTGTAAGCATATAATAGTAATCTAACTTAGCATCTACCTTATTTGTTCGTACAAAACGATTTTGATTAATATTGTTCCTATTCTGTCCCACAATATAATCGGTTAGATTAAAAGGTTGTGATTTTAGATTAGCGTTATAAAAAGGATCTTCCTCTTGATAGAGATGCTGCATTTCGAAAGCAAAAATATTCTTGTCGCTTTGCGTATAATACAAACTCAAATTTTGATTTACCGAAATAGGATCTTGATTTTTTAAAGTATTTATATTTTCGGTAGCAGATGTGCCGCTTACAACTGATTCTCGAAGTAAGGCATTGTTTTCATCTTGTTTAGATATTTTAGTTAAAACATCATAATCAAATTGCAAGCGTGTGTTAGGTTTATATGATGAACTTAACTTAAACAATCCTAAATTACTTTTTTGGTTTGATACTTCCTGACGATTTTCAGTAGATAATATTTGAGACGAATTAGCTTGTAAAATATTTGTCTGTGATTTTGTTTCTAAATCTGTTACCGAAGAAGAAAGAATTGCAAAACCACTTAGTGACCAGGCTTTATTCACATTGTAAGAAAAATTTGTTGCTCCAAACTTAGTTTCAATTTCTTTTGCGCGATTATTTCTTAAAAGTGAAATCCCTAAATCATTTGAAGAAACATTAAAACTAGATCCTCCTTTTTGAGCTACACCTCTAAAACCTCCCGTAAATTTGAAATAATCTTGTACTGTCAGCGGTAACTCACCAATATTATTAAAATTAGTGATAATGTTTAAACTGTATTTAGGATTGTAATAAAACAATTTTGGATTGATTATATACCTCGTTTCTTTATTTGCAACTCCTACTCCCGCTGTCATATCTCCAAACCAAAAATTTTTCTTTCCCGATTTAAGTTTTATATTCATAGCCAAATTATCCTGATTGTTCTCCACTCCTTTCAAGGCGCCTATCTCACTATAGTTTCTTAAAACTTGAATTTTATCAATAGCATCTGCTGGGATATTTTTTACTCCAAGTTTAGTATCTCCATCAAAAAAATCCTTGCCTTCGACCATTAATTTCGAGACTCTTTTTCCTTCCACCTCAATTTCGCCATCAGCATTTACCTCAACACCAGGTAGTTTTTTTAATATGTCCTCTAGTTTTCTTTCAGTGCCAGATTTAAACGAATCTGCGTTATATACAATAGTATCGCCCTTAATGGAGACAGGCATCTCACGAACAATTTCCAAACCATCAAGTTCAATTCCACCTTCTTCAAGTGTAATATTTTTTGTTATGTTTTCTGCTGAAGTAGTAAAATCTAACTCTTTATTCTGCATTCCTAGATAGCTAATTTTTAAACTATAAGCAGTATTGGGCTTTAAGTTTAAAAGGAATCTTCCTTTATCATTAGTTATAGCATAGGAATCCATTGCTTTTGTTATTTTATTCACTGCCATAACATTGGCCATTTCAAGACCTGTTGCTTTAGTATCTGTAATCAAGCCTTCTAGTTTGACTGTTTGTGATAATGCTATTGTACTACTAAAAATAAAAAGAAATGCTATTAAATATTTCATATTGATAATTGTGAATGGGATCTAGTATAGTTTAAAAATTTAAAAGTAGCTCAATTATCCTCCTATTCTAAAACCAGCGCCGCCGTTTCTTCCTCGACCCATTTCTCTAAACTCTTCCATTTTTTTCAATACCGTTTCGTCAAAATCTTTTTGAGAAATTATCTTGCCTTTGTTAGATGCTTTTATCTCCATTTTTACTTTTGGATTAAGAACCACCTTCGAACATAAAATAACTGTTTTTCCATCGTTTACTTCTAAGATAAGTCCAGGAAGTCCCCAGTAGTTTTCTGGACCTTGATTCACTGGAATCTCCGGTGTGTACCATGCAGTGATAAGCGTTTCTTTTGGCATATCGAGTTCTTCAAACAAGTTTGTTTTTTTAACATCCTCTTTTGGCTTAGCAGTTGTTGTCGTTTCCTCTTTTTTTGGGGTAAAATTTCTAAAATCAGTTTTACTGGCAGCGCGAATAGCAGTTGCTTTAAAACAATTATAACCACCTATTATTCTAGTTTCACCCTCCATCTTCCATTTTAGATTAGGCAAAGAATCTTTAACAAGAAATTCTTTGCCCATAAATTCTTTATCAACAGTATAAGTCTTTTCTTTTACGTTTTTATAAAATGTACCACCGCCGCCAGTCATAGACATCATCATTCTCGCTCCTACAGCGTTTTGTCCTGGAGCATCTAGTTTTTCCTCCTCTTTATATATCGAAGCTGATTTATCAAAATTTAAAGTAAATGTCTTTTCAAACATTGATTTCATTCTTTCCTCAATCATTTTCTGCATGTCGGGAGTCATATTTTTGTTACCTTCCATGCGTGCTTTAAAGTCAGAGGTGCTGGTTTTTGCTTCATATACAGCCATACCTTGAAATTCTTGAGCGCGAAGTCCCATAAAAGAAGTGAGTGCTAATGCTAATGTGAAAATTATCTTATACATATTATTAGATTTTTATAAATTGGTATTAAAAATACTATTTTTGTTACAACTATACTGTTAAAAATTAATAAGACTATCAGAGTTGTAATTAGTTTAATTGTAATCTAGCTTTTATGAAAATAATAATCTGTTTCTTTTTTACTATCTTTTATTCAATTGTATCAAGTCAAAATATAAAACTGACAGCAACCGCAACTACCAATCTACCTTTATATGGAGATGAATTTTTAGGATATGATCAATTTAGATTTTACTATACAATTAATAACAATGTCTTTTCGAAAATGAATCAGTATGAAACTTTAGATTATAAAAATGTTTCCCTTGGAAGAATAACTAAAGTTGATATTCAAAATCCTCTAAAGATTATATTATTTTACGAAAATTTTAATACAGTCATTGCCTTAGACAATCAGTTGAACGAAATCCAAAAAATTAACTTTTCAGAGAACAGTGTTCCAATTGTCGCTACAGCTATTGGATTATCAGCACAAAATCAGTTTTGGATTTTTAATAGTATGAATCAACAATTAGGACTTTATGACTATTTAAAAAATGATTATAAGACGATAACTGTTCCTTTTACTGTTGCGATAAAATACTACACTTCAGATTTTAATTACTTTTACTGGATCGATGCTAATAACAACTTTTATATGAGCGATATTTTTGGAAAAATCACATCAAGAGGAGTGATTGCTGATTACGATGCAGTTACAGTTATTAATGAAAGTAGCTACATGTATTTAAAAAACTCTATTTTAGTAGTTCACAACATTCAAAAAGATATAAAATACACAATAGATATTCCAGAAAAATCATTTAATAAATTCTATTACAAAGACCAAATTTTATCTATTTTTACCAACAAAGGAATTACAAATTATAAAATCACAATACCGTAATGCACATAGCAATAGCAGGAAATATAGGTTCTGGAAAAACCACTTTAACACAATTATTGGCGAAACAATTTAAATGGGAACCTCATTATGAGGATGTAGTTGACAATCCATATTTAGATGATTTTTATCATCAAATGGAACGTTGGTCTTTTAATCTTCAAATTTATTTCTTGAACAGCCGTTTTCGTCAAGTAATGCAAATTCGCGAAAGCGGAAAAAAAATTATACAAGATAGAACCATTTATGAAGATGCTCATATATTTGCGCCAAATCTTTATGCCATGGGTTTAATGACCAATCGAGATTTTCAGAATTACTCCTCTTTATTTGAGTTAATGGAATCGACAGTTAAACCACCAGATTTATTGATTTATTTAAGAAGTTCGATTCCAAATCTTGTTGGACAAATTCATAAAAGAGGACGTGAGTATGAAAACTCTATTTCAATTGAATACTTGAGCCGATTGAACGAACGTTATGAAGGCTGGATTGAAACCTATGATAAAGGAAAATTGATGATCATTGATGTAGATAACATCAATTTTGTAGATAATCCTGAGGATTTAGGAACTATTTTTAATAGAATTGATGCAGAGTTAAATGGGTTGTTTTAGGATCCCGTGCCTGGCCACTTTCCATCGGTGAATGAATAATGTTTTGGAGATAAAACATATATAAACACAAATGCCTCGCAATTGCGAGGCATTTATCACTTACAAGACATAATAAATTATTTCAAAGTATCAATTATTGCTTGAACTTCAGCATCAGTTCCTTCAAAATTTCGAACTTCCTGTTGACCGTTGATTATAGTCGTAACAGTTGCAGTTACTTTTCCATCAATGTTTGATTTTTCTATAGTAACTTCTTTAGAGCTCATTTCTTTTGCTACTGGGTTTTCAGAAATAGTATGACTTCCTTCCCCTAAAATTGGAGCAATCACTAAACCTATTAAACAAGTTAATTTAATTAAAATATTCATAGATGGTCCAGAAGTGTCTTTGAATGGATCACCAACAGTATCACCAGTTACCGCCGCTTTATGAGCATCAGAACCTTTATAGGTCATTTCACCATTAATCATCACTCCTGCTTCAAAAGATTTTTTAGCATTGTCCCAGGCTCCACCAGCATTGTTTTGGAAAACAGCCCAAAGCACACCAGATACTGTTACTCCTGCCATATAACCACCTAACATTTCTGCTATTAATTGGTTATTATCCGCGTACACTAATTTACCCAGTAATACAATGGCAATAGGAAACCCAATAGTTAAAATACCAGGTAACATCATTTCGCGCAAAGCAGCTTTAGTAGAAATATCGACGCACTTTGCGTACTCTGGTTTTCCAGTTCCCTCCATAATTCCAGGAATTTCTCTAAACTGACGGCGCACTTCATAAACCATATCCATAGCCGCTTTACCCACTGAATTCATAGCAAGAGCTGAGAACACCACTGGTATCATTCCACCTACAAATAACATGGCTAGAACTGGTGCTTTAAAGATATTGATTCCGTCAATTCCAGTAAAAGTAACATAAGCTGCAAATAATGCCAGTGAAGTCAATGCTGCAGAAGCAATCGCAAATCCTTTTCCAGTTGCTGCTGTTGTATTCCCTACTGAATCTAAAATATCAGTTCTCATACGCACCTCTTTTGGCAGTTCGCTCATTTCAGCAATTCCGCCTGCGTTATCTGATATAGGTCCAAAAGCATCGATAGCTAATTGCATAGCCGTTGTTGCCATCATTGCTGAAGCTGCTAAAGCTACTCCATAAAACCCAGCTAATGCATAAGTGGACCATATTGCTGCTGCAAATAGTAAAACAGTAGGGAAAGTAGAAATCATTCCTGTTGCTAATCCAGCAATTACATTAGTTCCAGCTCCGGTTGATGATTTTTGAACAATAGCCATGACTGGCTTAGTTCCTAATCCTGTATAATATTCAGTCACAGAAGAAATAGCTCCTCCTACAAAGAGTCCAATCAATGAGGCATAAAAAACTCTCATTGAGGAAATATCTTGTAAACCTTCACCAAAAAATGACATTTGCATCGTTTCTGGTAGCATCCAATCAATCAGAAAATAACAAGCTATTGCAGTTAATACTATTGAAGCCCAGTTACCTATGTTTAATGCTTTTTGAACTTGAGGTTCTTTAGCGTTTTCATCTGTAATTTTGACTAACATGGTTCCAATAATAGAAAACAAGATACCAAAACCGGCTATTGCCATAGGTAATAGTATTGGTCCTATACCGCCAAAACCATTAGCAACAATGTTTCCACCCATATCTTTGATAACATAATTACCTAATACCATTGCAGCTAATACAGTTGCCACATAAGAGCCAAATAAATCAGCACCCATTCCTGCAACGTCCCCCACATTATCTCCTACGTTGTCTGCAATTGTAGCTGGGTTTCTAGGGTCATCTTCAGGGATTCCAGCTTCTACTTTACCCACTAAATCGGCACCTACATCAGCAGCTTTAGTATAAATGCCACCACCAACTCTAGCAAACAATGCAATAGATTCAGCGCCTAATGAAAATCCAGCTAATGTTTCTAAAACAATGGTCATAGTTTCTGTATCTTTCCATACGCCTCCAGAAAGTATTTGAAATAATATTATAAAAAAAGCTGTTAAACCAAGAACTGCTAACCCTGCAACTCCCAGGCCCATAACTGTTCCACCACCAAATGAAACTTTTAAAGCTTGTGGTAAACTAGTACGGGCAGCTTGAGTAGTTCGCACATTTGTTTTTGTTGCAATTTTCATCCCCATGTTTCCCGCCCATGCTGAAAATATAGCACCAAAAATAAAGGCAACCACTATTAATAAATGTGTTTGTACACCTGGAATAAATGTAATCCCTGCTAAAACAAAACTTGCACCAATTACAAAGAAAGTCAACAATCTATATTCTGCTTTTAAGAATGCTAAGGCACCTTCATAAATGTAATCTGAAATCTCTTTCATTTTACCGTCGCCAGAGTCTTGTTGTAACACCCATGACCTTTTATACATCATAAAAAGAAGTCCAATTATTGCCATAAGTATTGGCACATAAATCATTATTGCATCCATAATTCTAGTTTCGTT
Organism: Flavobacterium sp. PL11; assembly: GCF_035985025.1. Lineage (NCBI taxonomy): Bacteria > Pseudomonadati > Bacteroidota > Flavobacteriia > Flavobacteriales > Flavobacteriaceae > Flavobacterium > Flavobacterium sp. PL11. Next base: position 124,742 of record NZ_JAXCIA010000004.1, on the reverse strand, counting down.
TTTAGTTATAATTAATAAGCTAGAAAACGAAAATAAACAAAAAAGCAATACTCTGGACGGAGTATTGCTTTTTTTATATAAATTTTGAAGATTACTTATCTAATACTAAACAATCCTTCTGGTTTGTTCTCAATTTCGTCAAAACGCTTTGTGCATTCTTTAATAATTGCATATGCTTCATTGACATCTCCCCAACCGCCAACATCTACACTTTTATTCTCTAAATCTTTATAAACTTGGAAAAAATGTTCAATTTCTTTCAACAAATGCGGATTCATGTCAGATAAATCATTTAATGAATTCCAAATTGGATCGGAAACGGGAACACATATCACTTTTTCATCTGGTCCTTTGTCATCAGCCATGTGGAAAACACCTATAGGTTTTACTTCCATCACGCAACCTGGAAAAGTAGGCTCATTCACTAAAACTAAAACATCTAATGGATCTCCGTCTAAAGCTAATGTTTCAGGGATAAATCCATAATCAGCAGGATACATCATTGAAGAAAACAACATTCTATCAAAACGCATTCTTTTTATTTCGAAATCATATTCGTATTTATTTCTACTTCCTCTTGGTATTTCGATTAAAACATCGAAAGTTATTAATTTGTCTGCCGTCATTTTCTTTTATATTATCTATAATTCAGGGTGCAAAAGTAAGTAATCTATCTCTTTTTTACAATAAAAAATTTGAAGGCAATAATAATCTAAAAATCAAGTATATAATTGCTAATATTCTACCCTTCTATTGCGTTTTTTTAGGTAATAATGCCATAATAAGAAAGTTGCAAATGAGCGATACGGACTCCATTTTTCTGTATAAACTTCCATTGCTTTCTTCCCATGAATATCAAGTAATTCTTTTATGGTATTAACTACAGCAATATCACCTAATGGCAGTAAATCAGGTTCTTGTAAGCAAAACATTAAGTAAACATCAATAGTCCAGTTTCCTATTCCTTTTATTTTAATAAGCTGTTCTCGAACTTGTAAAGCCGTTTGCGATGCTAAGTTTTGTAAATCAATTTCCTCACTTAATACGGCTGTTGCTAATGCTTTTATATAAGTCGCTTTTTGTCTGCTTACGCCAAAATTTCTAAATTCTTCAACTGATATAGCAATTAAAACCTCTGGCTGAATGGATTTGACAGTAGCTTTAATTTTATTAAATGTGGCTTTAGCAGAGTCAATAGAAACTTGTTGCTCTAAGATAAGTAGCACCAATGTTTCAAATCCTTGCGGTCTTATGGGAATAACGGGTAATCCATATTGTGCCACAATAGTTTTGAATATACTGTCCTTTTCTACTAAATAATCGAAAGCGTGTTGCATACTCTACTGTTTTTTAACCCGTCTCAAAGTGTCGGGAAGAATAGCTCCTAGAAATTAAAACCAAATGATCCTTTTACAGAAAATCGATTTGTATCAGGAACATTTAAATAATTGCCTCGCCATGCAAAATCAACGCGAAATAATTTAAAAATGTTACCAACACCCGCGCTGTATTCCCAATATCCTTTTTCAGGCGCATTATAAACTAAACCAGAAGCATTTATAGCGCGATTCGCATCAGAAATACTACCATAAACCCCTTTTACTGAAACTATTTCCCTCCAATTAAGTTTACGCATAAATGGAATTCTTGAGAAAAGACGACCGTTAAAATTATGATTCCACTGCAACGTTGCATACTGATCAGATACAAATTCGTAAAAATTTAAATTACTAAAGGTATTCTCCAATGTGAAAAAAGTTTGATTCCCTGGAATAACACTCATAAGTCCTAGAGGAACGGTACCAAATGTTTTTCCCACCTCAACAATAACGTTAGTGCGACCTAAAGGGCCAATAATTATGGGCTGTTTATAATACAACTGTAATTTATCATACTGAAAATCACTATCTAATAAACCTTTAAAACCATGACTATAATTTATAAAAAATCGACTGTATGGACTGTCTACATTCTCTCTTTCGACGGCAAACCCAATTGTTTTTCTTTTAGGGGTATATTCTACTTGAAAGCTAATTTCTGACTGCTTAACATCGCTTTTAGTTATATTATTAGCAATATCGGTAAAGTAATCGAGGCTAAATGTTGGCGAAGCCGACTCTAGTGTGCGATAAGAAAAACCAGTTTGAAAAGTCAAGTTTTTAACGGGTTCTATTTCGACAGCCACGTTGCTTAAATTAATATTCGTTAATTTCCCATTACTTCCTGATGAAAACACCGATGAAGAAGCAAAACTTCTGCCTAAAATATCATACGTTGTGGTCAGACTTGCGCCTATTTGCTCAATATCGCGCCTATTTCCACCAGATAAAATAACTCTGTTTTTTTTATCAACCATCCATTTTCCAGAGAATCCGTATTTGAATTTATCATCTTTAAAACCATACGCCGTATAACCTTGTAATCTCCAAGTGTCAGTTGTTCCAAAATAGGTTCGACCACCTACACGTAAGCGAGCACCTTCAACAACATTATACCCAAAGGTTGAAAATATAGGTCCATAATCAAAATTGCCGTAGGGTATAAAACCACTTGCTAATACTTGAACCGTACTGTATATTTGTTTAAATCGCTTAACTGTTTGCAACGTGTCGAGCATTTTGTAAACACCTAATTCATCCTTTGATAAATTTTCGAAACGATTATCATTCCAGTATTCCTCTGATTTATTATAAACTTCTGGATCCATATAATTGACTTCCTCTTTATAAAAAGCAACTGGTTTTTCTATATCAAATTTATGATCTCTAAAATAGGAAGTTCGTTTACCATAAATTCCTTTTGACTTTTCTTTTTTGTTTAAAGCAAAATCAGACATTAAATAATCCTTAGTTAATAGAAATACAGAATCGCTAACCACGTCAAATTCCTGCTCTAAATAAATATCCTTGACCCAGTTAATATTAGCACTTTTAGTCACGCCCATATTAATTTTCTTAATGGCAAATGTGGAGTCGTTTACCCAAAAATCACCTTTAAAAGTAAGTTCGTTTTTACGTCTTGGATAGAAAACAATATTATAACACCATTTATTATCAATATAAGCGCTGTCTCTCAACACATAATTATAAACATCAATCCCTGTTTTAGAAAGTGGACTTGTGAAGCTTTTGTCGAAGAAAGTTAGATAATTATTATAGATGTCGTAATTAGAATATAAGTCTTTTACAAAGGTTAAAATTTGCTGATTTCCATTAAAACCTGATGTCTTACTAGCTTTTAGTTTTTCTTTTACCTTTTTCAAATTCATATCTCCATAAACATCTGCTAAAGTCTCATTCACAAAAATGGGTAAATACGTTTTCCCAGTAATTTTCGACGTATCCATTTGGTTGAAAATAAATTCCATCCCGTTAAACAGCTTGCTTTTCATAAAAGCACTATCAATAGAATTCAAATCAAATTCTATTTTTTCATATTTTTCTAACTGATACTGATTGAATAAATAGAGTCCGTTTTTACGTTTTTTTTCCCATATTTTTCTCAATATATCCAATGCTGGATTATTTTTCTTAGAAGTTTTGCCCGCGTAAATAACAACTTCATTTAAACTTTCAGCTCCGCTTAACTGAATCTTCATATTATAAACAACTGATTTCTCTAATATTATTTCTCTATCAGAATAACCCACTGAAGAAATTAATAGCAATGAATATGTTTTAGCAGATTCAAGATAAAACAAGCCATCTTCATTAGCAACAATTCCTTCGCTCGAATTTTTAAAAACTATATTTGCAAACGGAATAGGTTGGTTTTGCTTATCTAGAACAACGCCACTCACTTTTGTTTGCGCAAAAATTGAAGTGGTAATAAGCAAAGCAATAAACATAAAAAACGAGAAATTCTTTTTCATAATTATTCAAAAAAAAACTTCATCAAATACTAATTGATGAAGTTTCAAAGATAGTTAATAAACGCTTTTGATTAATCAATCGTGAGAGATGAAATTGTTAAATTTCACTTCAGTCAATTATCAAATACTGTTACTTTTTATACATTACTTTTTTAACCGCTTTTATTACATCAGCTGAATTTGGCAACCACTCTTTTAGTAATACTGGAGAGTAAGGCGCTGGAGTATCCGCTGTTGTAATACGTTGTATAGGCGCATCAAGGAAATCAAAAGCACGCTCTTGAACAATATACGTTATCTCTGAAGCTACACTTGCAAAAGGCCAAGCTTCTTCCAGAACCACTAAACGATTTGTTTTTCTAACAGAAGTTAAAATCGCTTCATAATCCATAGGACGAACTGTTCTTAAGTCGATAATTTCACAAGAAATTCCTTCTTTAGCTAATTCCTCTGCAGCAATATGAGCTTCCTTAATAATTTTTCCAAAAGATACAATTGTGACATCAGTACCTTCGCGTTTAATATCGGCAACTCCTATTGGGATTATATATTCACCGTCAGGAACTTCGCCTTTGTCGCCATACATTTGTTCTGATTCCATAAAGATTACTGGATCATTATCACGAATTGCCGCTTTTAACAATCCTTTAGCATCATAAACTGTAGATGGAACAACTACTTTAAGACCTGGAGTATTAGCAAACCAGTTTTCAAGAGCTTGTGAATGTGTCGCTCCTAATTGTCCTGCTGATGCTGTTGGACCACGAAAAACGATTGGAACATTAAATTGTCCACCAGTCATTTGACGCATTTTAGCGGCATTATTGATAATTTGGTCAATACCTACTAAACAAAAATTGAATGTCATATATTCTACAATAGGACGACAACCATTCATTGCTGATCCTACTGCAATACCAGTAAAACCAAGTTCAGCAATAGGAGTATCTATTACTCTCTTCTCACCAAATTCAGCAAGCATACCTTTAGACGCTTTGTAAGCACCATTATATTCTGCAACCTCCTCGCCCATCAAATATATAGATTCGTCGTGACGCATTTCTTCACTCATCGCTTCGCAAATGGCTTCTCTAAATTGTATCGTTCTCATATTAATATGTTGTAAGTGTCTAATTTTTCGAACAGCAAAATTAATTATTTTAAATTACTTTAAAGCATAAATACTCTAAATTAATTGTACTCATTTAGATGTTGATTTTGGTGACTTTTATTACCTATTAAAGGGAGTAAAATTAGCATCATATGCCAATTAATGATCTATTGCAAAATATAATTTTTATACAGCTACGAAAACGTAATAGTTTAACAAAAAAATATTATGCACGCATAGTATATTATTCAATTTAATATTTTAAATTTGTAAAAGAAATTAAGAAATATAAAAATATAACTATGAAAATATTAGTTTGCATCAGTCACGTTCCTGATACTACTTCAAAAATTAATTTTATTAACGACGATTCTGAATTTGATACAAATGGTGTTCAGTATGTAATTAATCCAAATGACGAATTTGGTCTTACACGTGCAATTTGGTTTCAAGAAAAACAAGCTGCTACGGTCACTGTTGTAAATGTAGGCGGACCAGAAACAGAGCCAACTTTGAGAAAAGCATTAGCAATAGGCGCCAATGAAGCAATTCGTGTAAACGCACATCCTGCTGATGGATTTTATGTGGCAAAGCAACTTGCAGAAGTAATTAAAAATGGCTCTTACGACGTTATTATTGCTGGAAAAGAATCTTTAGATTACAATGGAGGAATGGTTCCAGGAATGATTGCTGGAATTTTAGGATATAATTTTATCAACTCTTGTACTGAACTTACAGTTGAAGGAAATTCGGCAAAAGCAGTTCGTGAAATAGATGGTGGAAAAGAAACTGTAAGTACAACTTTACCTTTAATCATTGGAGGACAAAAAGGATTAGTAGAAGAAAAAGATTTGCGTATTCCTAATATGAGAGGAATTATGACTGCACGTTCAAAAACGCTAACCGTTCTTGAGCCAATTGATGCTTCTATTAATACAAAGGCAATGAAATTTGAAAAACCAGCACCTCGAACTGCAGTAAAGATGATTGCTGCTGACAACTTAGACGAATTAATTAATTTATTACACAACGAGGCAAAAGTGATTTAGAAATTTGATTGCAGAATGAGGATCAATGATTTTTGATTTCAGATGTCCATAAAATCTAAACTCTCTATTCGAACTTCTGAAATCTAAAAATCACAATTCAAAAATCTAAAATCTAAAATTCTAATTTAGTTCGTAGTGAACAGATTAAAATCTGAAATCTAAAATCGTTAATTTAAAATCTAAAATTATTATGTCAATATTAATATATGCGGAATACGCTCCCGAGGCCTCGGGAGGAAAATTTAAGAAAGTAGCTTTCGAACTAGCTTCTTATGCAAAAAAGGTAGCTGTAACTCTTGGAACAACTGTAACAGCTGTGACTGTAAATGCAGGAGATGTTTCAGAACTAGCAAAATACGGCGTAGATAAAGTTTTAAAAGTAAATAATGATCAACTATCTGGATTCACTGCTAAAGCTTATGCTGATGTTATCAAACAAGCGGCTATCAAGGAAAGCGTAAAATTAGTATTATTATCATCAACAACTGATAGCGTATATTTAGCGTCATTTGTTGCTGTAGCTTTAGAAGCAGGATATGCATCTAATGTTGTTGGATTACCTATTTCTACATCACCATTTCTCGTAAAAAGAACTGCTTTTTCAAACAAGGCATTTAATACAACGGAAATTGAAACAGAAATAAAAGTTTTGGGCTTAGCCAAAAATTCATACGGCATTTTTGAAACTCCAAGTACATTAACCGAAGAAGATTTTAATCCAACTATGGAAGAAAATGATTTTGGAGTAAAAGTGGAATCAGTAGAAAAAATATCAGGAAAAGTTTCTATTGCTGACGCTGATATTGTAGTATCGGCAGGTCGCGGACTTAAAGGTCCAGAAAACTGGGGAATGGTAGAAGAATTAGCATCAGTTCTTGGAGCGGCTACTGCTTGTTCAAAACCAGTTTCTGATTTGGGATGGAGACCCCACGGAGAGCATGTAGGTCAAACTGGAAAACCAGTTGCAACAAACTTATATATTGCAATAGGAATTTCAGGAGCTATTCAGCACATTGCTGGAGTTAATTCCTCAAAAGTAAAAGTAGTGATCAATAGCGATCCCGAAGCACCATTTTTTAAAGTAGCGGATTATGGAATTGTGGGAGATGCATTTGAAATTGTACCTCAATTAATCGAGAAATTTAAAGCTTTTAACGCACAGAGCTAGTCGGTTTATATTAAACTCTATATTAATGCTATCTAAAAATAAGATATTTGTATCTTTGCATTTAGATAGCATTTTTTTATGCTTTCTATTTTACTGATTAAAGTTTTTAGACCTATTCATTATACTAATTATGAGCTTAGTTAAATTATCCATAAAAGGAATTTCATATAGTCAAACTCAAAATGGAGCATACGCTTTAATATTAAATGAGGTTGATGGCGAGCGCAAATTACCTATTGTTATTGGCGCTTTTGAAGCTCAATCTATTGCTATTGCTTTAGAAAAAGAAATAAAACCACCTCGCCCCTTAACTCATGATTTATTTAAGAACTTTGCTGAACGCTTTGATATTGTTGTAAAGCAGGTCATTATTCATAAATTAGTTGATGGTGTTTTTTACTCAAGTATTATTTGCGAACGAGACAAAATAGAAGAAATTATTGATGCTAGAACCTCTGATGCGATTGCTTTAGCGCTGCGTTTTAACGCTCCTATATTTACTTATAAAAACATATTAGACAAAGCGGGAATTTATCTAAAAACAAACCCTTCTGACAGCAAGCAAGATTCTCAAGAACTTGATGATGTACTTTCTAATCCTGACACTTTTGGTCGCACTGAGGAAAGCAATCAATCAGGATCTACTTATTCAAAGCATAGTTTGACGGAATTAAATGAACTTTTAGATCAAGCTGTTTCTAATGAAGATTATGAAAAGGCCGCAAAAATAAGAGATGAAATTTCAAAAAGATAACTATACTTATTTATATCTTTCTTTTTAGTAAAATAAATATTTGCAATAAAAACTTTTATTAAAAAAGTTGCTTATTTTTACAGCTATTGACACTAAAAGTATTTTATGAAACCAACAATTACGTGTGTTTTAGTAAGTCTGTTTTTTTCAACAGCAGCATTTTCTCAAGATTATTATTTGTATTGCGGAAAAATGCTTAATACCATTACTGGAAAAGAATTATCCAATCAAACAATTGTAATTTCTAACAATAAGATTGTGAAAATTGCCGAAGGATTTGTGCCTAAATCTAAAGCAGCCGATATTGAAATAGACTTAAAAAGCAAGTATGTTTTACCTGGTCTTATTGATCTTCATGTGCATATTGAAGGAGAAAACGATGCAAAAAGCTATATGTCTAAATATTTAGACAATGAAGCTGATATTGCCTTTCAAGCAGTTCGCTGTGCAGAAATTACGCTGTTAGCCGGATTTACAACAGTGCGTGATTTAGGCGGAACGGGTGTTAATATTTCTATTAGAAATGCTATTAACAAAGGAATTGTAAAAGGCCCTAGAATTTACACCGCTGGAAAAGCGATCGCTACAACAGGCGGACACGCTGATCCTACTAATGGAAGTAACCGAAAACTAGTAGGCGATCCTGGTCCTCATGAAGGTGTAATCAATTCCCCGGAGGAAGCCGTAAAAGCAGTAAGAGAACGTTATAAAGAAGGAGCTGATGTGATAAAAATCACAGCAACAGGTGGTGTTTTAAGCGTTGCTAAAAGCGGTAAAAACCCACAATTTTCATTGGAAGAGATTAAGGCAATTACCACTACAGCTAAGGATTACAACATGCTAACTGCCGCGCATGCTCACGGAGATGAGGGAATGCAGCGGGCAATTCTTGGCGGAATAAAAACCATTGAGCATGGTACTTTTATGAGCGAAGAGACAATGGAACTTATGAAAAAATATGATTCTTATCTTGTTCCCACACTTACCGCTGGAAAGGAAGTAGAAATAAAAGCCGAAATTCAAGGTTATTATCCTGATATTGTGGTTCCAAAAGCAAAAGAAGTAGGTCCACAAATTAAAGCAACTTTTGCAAAAGCTTATAAAAAAGGTGTCAAAATCGCCTTCGGAACTGATGCTGGTGTTTTTGCTCACGGAAGTAATGCAAAGGAATTTGGCTATATGGTTGAAGCCGGAATGCCTGCATTAGCAGCGATACAATCCGCTACTACTACAAATGCTATGTTATTAGGACTTGGAAATGATGTAGGTCAGCTTAAAGAAGGTTTTCTTGCAGATATTATAGCCGTTAATGAAAGTCCTTTAACAAATATAAAAACGTTAGAAAAGGTAGTATTTGTAATGAAAAATGGAACAATTTATAAAAACTAGTATTTGAAAGGTTAGATTGATACAATGAAACAATATATAGATTTAGTGCAACACGTCTTGGAGAACGGTTGTCAAAAAGGAGATCGAACTGGAACAGGGACAAAAAGCGTTTTTGGTTATCAAATGCGTTTTGATTTAAATGATGGTTTCCCAATGGTTACGACTAAAAAGCTACATTTAAAATCAATAATATATGAATTGCTTTGGTTTTTAAAAGGAGATACCAATATAAAATATCTTCAAGAAAATGGAGTCAAAATCTGGGACGCTTGGGCTGACGAAAGAGGTGATTTAGGACCAGTTTATGGTCATCAATGGCGCAACTGGAATAGCGAAGAAATAGATCAAATTTCAGATCTTATTACTGAATTAAAGTCAAATCCTAATAGTCGCAGAATGCTTGTTTCTGCTTGGAATCCTTCTGTTCTTCCAGATACAAAAAAGTCATTTGATGAAAATGTGGCTAATAATAAAGCAGCCTTACCGCCATGTCATGCTTTTTTTCAGTTCTATGTTTCTGACGGTAAACTATCATGTCAGTTATACCAGCGAAGTGCCGACATATTTTTAGGCGTGCCTTTCAACATCGCATCTTACGCATTGCTTACCATGATGATTGCACAAGTTTGCGATTTAAAGCCAGGAGAATTTATTCACACTTTTGGCGATGCGCATATCTACAACAACCATTTTGAACAACTCGAGTTACAATTGTCTCGTGAACCTAAGCCGTTGCCTAAAATGATTTTGAATCCAAAGATTAAAAATATTTTTGATTTTGATTTTGAGGATTTTACATTGGAAGGATATGATCCTCATCCAGTAATTAAGGGTAAAGTGGCGGTATAAAAAAAAAGGTGTATTAGTTAAACTACTAAAACACCGTTTTCATTTCCTGCAAATTCATTCCATTTAAAAGAGTCAGCTTCTGGCTCATTGACAAATGCACCATCGATGAAATATTTAAATTCATAAGAAGCGTCTTTCTCAAGATTAAAAACTCCTTTAAAAGTACCGTTCTTTAATTTGCTTAAAGCTCCTTCAGCAACACTCCAATTGTTGAAATCACCAATTACAGAAGCTTCATTAGCGTCCTTTGCTAGTACTGAAAAAGTAACTTTACACACTGGTTTTGTTTTAACAAACTGCTTTTTAATCGACATAACTAATTCATTTATAAGTTTATGGCGCAAAGTAAATGAAACATTTTGGAACTTCAATAGTGTTATATAATTTTTAAAGAAATAGTAAAAACTATGTTAATTTATATATAATTTAAGAAGTTAAAGAAGCCAAAACTAACTATTTTGAAATTTGCACATATTTAAAAAACATTTAATTTATTATTAAAATAATTATTTTGCAAAATATATTTTATCTTTATGAATTAAAATAAAATCAATGGAAAAAGAATTGCACGAACAATATGAATATGCAAGACGAAGAATTAAACAAAAAAAAAGATTATACTTTCACTTTGTTGTTTTTGTTTTAGGTAGTTTAGCTTTATTTCTTGGACACAATTTTTTAGATAATGAAATAATTTCTCAATGGTATCTTTGGATAATTACAGGATGGTTATTTATTTTTATTTTGCATTTTATAAAAGTTTTTATAACAGATCGATTTATGAATAAAGATTGGGAAAGAGAACAAATTGACCGACTTGTATTATTGCAAAAAAAGAAAATAGAACAATTGCAAATACAAATAGTAAATGACGAATCATCTAATAATACAATAATATGATAATAATGATTGCGGCCGCAGCGGAGAACAATGCCTTAGGAAAAGACAATAAGATAATTTGGCATTTACCTAATGACTATAAAAGATTTAGATTGTTGACTTCGGGTCATCATATTATAATGGGAAGAAAAACTTTTGAGAGTCTTGGAAAACCATTACCAAATAGAAAACATATCATAATCACCAATCAAGAAAATTACCAAGCACAGGATTGCATTATAGTCAATAGTATGGAGAAAGCATTAGATGCATGTCCAGCAAATGAAGATTCATATATAATAGGAGGTGGAGAAATTTACAGTTTAGGGATGCCTTTTGCAGAAAAATTAGAAATAACAAGAGTGCATGAAAGTTTTGATGGCGATGCTTATTTTCCAGAAATTGATAATATAAAATGGAATTTAGAAAATTCAGTTTTTAATGCAAAAGATGATAGACATAATTATGATTATACGTACAACACATATATAAAAAAATAAAAACAAAAAAACATCCTTTTTACAGGATGTTTTTTTTAGTTTAACAATTTTGAGCAATGCGTTATTCTAAAAAAAGTATTTGGTAGAATAAAATTAATATTACAACCATTAAAAACATTCCAGAAGCGAAAGTTATAATGTTTGCTGTTTTATGAGAATACATTTCAAAGAAGCCTTTGACACCAAATACCACAAAGGTAGTAAAGACAAATAAAATTAAAACTTCCAAAAACAAATTCAATCCTAAGAATGTATGTTGCGCATTATAAATAATACTGGGTTCAAAAACAGTATTCTCAAATAAATTTAAAAAAACAAATGAAATAACAAACGTTAAAAAAATCCATCTGATTTGGCTCATTGTCTCTTTTTTAATCATTAAACTGGTCAGGTAATAGATTACAAATTTGGCTATTCTATTATAAAAATACAATACCCAGTTTTGGTGATTTTTTAATTAGTAACAATTAATTTTTATCCCTGTTATATTTTGAAAATCCAATTATAAAACACAATTCAATTTTTAAAACTCATTCTTAGTTTGAGTAGTTTGCCTTATATTTGTACAAATAATAAAAAATGTCAGAAAAAAAAATTACTCCTTATAAAGATTCAGATTTAGGAAAAAAAGAACAAGTTGCAAAAATGTTTGATACTATTTCTACCAATTACGACAATTTAAACCGTGTGATTTCCTTTGGAATTGACTTAAAATGGCGAAGAAAAGTGTTGAAAATGGTTTCTAAAGTTAATCCAAAAAATATTTTAGATATTGCAACAGGTACTGGTGACTTAGCCATTTTGATGGCACAAACTAATGCTGAAAAAATAATTGGTTTAGATATTTCTGCAGGAATGTTAGAAGTTGGGAAAAATAAAATAGCATCAAAAAAACTTTCAAACACTATTGAAATGATTCTTGGTGATTCTGAAAACATGCCTTTTGAGGATAATTCTTTTGACGCAATTACTGTTGCTTTTGGAGTGCGTAATTTTGAAACATTAGAAAAAGGGCTAAAAGAAATATTAAGAGTTTTAAAACCAAATGGCTTATTTGTAATTTTAGAAACATCAGTTCCTGAAAAAGCGCCATTCAAGCAAGGTTATAATTTTTACAGTAGAAACATTCTTCCCATCATAGGGAAATTATTTTCAAAAGATGATGTTGCTTACGGTTATTTATCAGAATCAGCCGCTGCTTTTCCTTATGGTGAGGCGTTAAACAATATTTTAAGAAAAATTGGGTTTATAGATGTCATAGCATTACCTCAAACTTTTGGTGTAGCAACTATTTACTCAGCTTCTAAAAAATAATATGAAAAAATTATTAGTTTTTCTTTTTTTTGCCAGCATTTTATATGGCTATGGACAAGGCTCTAAAAATATTTTTAGCAGGGATCCAATCATTAACTTAGAGAATTTTCAAAAAAAAGACATTTATTTTGGTTTCTATTTAGGCTTTAATTCCTACGATTTTAAGATTGATTATAAGGATCAAACACCTGACATTTTAGTCAAAAAAACAACTGGATTCAATGTAGGTATTATTGCTGATTTAAGGCTTCAGGAATATATTAATTTAAGATTTGAACCTGGTTTATATTACACAAAAAGAGATTTATTTTATCCACAATCAGATTTTACTGAAACTAATCAGCCTTTTAATGCTACAAATAAATTTAGAGAAGTGAATAGTACATATATTCATTTCCCTTTATTGCTTAAATTATCGTCATTGAGAACAGGTAATATTCGGCCATATCTATTAACAGGATTATCAGCAACATTAAATTTATCTAGTAATGCCAAATTGATCGATGATAATTTCCAACAGAAGTTTAGAGTAAAAACTTGGACTCCTAATTATGAGTTGGGTCTTGGCATAGATTTATTTTCAGAATATTTTATTTTTTCGCCATCAATTAGAGGGGTTTTTAGTTTAAAAGATGAACTAATAAGAGATAATGCTTCTAACGGACTTAGTCCTTGGACCGGAAATATAGATTCGATGAAATCTAGAGCGGTTTTTATTAATTTTAGTTTTCACTAAAGCATTCAGCATCTACTCTAAGTCACCCTCCCTCTAAAAAATTCACTTAATATGATTGCTGTAGCTGTTGCTACATTTAAACTTTCTGTTTTTTGAAGATTGCCAAAACGCGGAATTGAAATTCGATTTTGAATTAATTTTTCAAGTTCTGATGAAATTCCATTAGCCTCATTGCCCATTATGATAATACCTTGCTGAGGTAAGGTAACTTGATAAATATTTTGACCATCCATAAATGTCCCAAAGATGGGTAATTTAGTTTGCAGCAGAAATTTATTTAAATCCAAATAATTTACATTTATCCTAGTTAATGAGCCCATGGTAGCTTGAACAACTTTAGGATTATAAACATCAACCGTTTCAATAGAGCAAATAACTTGCTGAACACCATACCAATCACACAAACGTAAAATAGTCCCTAAATTTCCAGGATCTCTAATAGAATCTAGCATTACAATTAATCCTGATTCTACTACTTGTTTTTCTATTGGAATTTTAAACACTGCGAAACAAGAATTAGGAGTTGCTAAAGCTGTGATTTTTTTTAAATCATTCTCTGAAATGATCGTTTTATTTTCATTTGAAACATTGTCAAAATCATTTTGAATTGTATATAAATGCTCTAATTCATAAGTAGAATCCAGTAATTCATTTATTGCTTTTACACCTTCTACAAAAAATAATTTACTACTGCTTCGATATTTTTTAAGTTGTAAACTCGTTATAAGTTTTATTTGATTTTTACTAATCATAAAATAATGTACTTTTGATTAAAATATTTTAGAACGCTTGAAAAAAATTTCTACAAAAATAACTTCATTTATTTTAATTGCAATATTAATTTGCGCTTGTAATGCTGTGAAAAGAGTTCCGGATGGCAAATTACTGCTTACAAAAAATGAAATTAATGTTAACGATAAAGGAATAAACGATGAAAATGTTTTTAATCAACTTTATCAAAAACCCAACAGCACTTTGCTGGGCTACCGTCTTCGCTTGAATCTTTACAATTTAGCTAATTTAAATGCTGATTCAACTTACGCGGCCAAGTTTACTAATAATCCTGAAAAATACAATAGAATGTCAAAGTGGCTGTCGGAAAAACAAGTAAATCGCTTAGGACAATCTTTTTGGTATAATGGAATACATGCTTTTTTGATAAAAACAGGAGAGCCACCTATTATTATTGATCAAGAGAAAGCAAAAAAATCAGTTTTGAGATTAAAATATTTTTATTTTAATAACGGATTTTTTAATGTTGCTACTGATTTTAAAATTGACACTACAGACATAAAAAAAGCTAAAATAAAATATAATATTCAACTTGGTAATGCATTCACTTTAGATTCTATAAAATCTCGTATCACAACTGTAGCCCTTGATTCTTTATACCAATCTAATAAATCTAACAGCTTTTTAAAATCAGGAATTCAATATAAAACCGCAGATTTTGAAAATGAGCGCAATCGCATCACTACAAATTTTAGAAATAATGGTGCTTATTATTTTCAGCCTAACTATGTTACTTTTGACATAGATACTATTAAAAAAGTAAACCAAGCTGATATCACTTTGCAGATCAAAGATTATTCCTATCAAGACGGTGACTCGACTAAAACGGCTCCTTTTAAATTATATAAAATAAGTGATGTAAATATTTATACTGATTACTCGCCAAGTAGCGATAAGATAAATAGCACTGACAGCGTGACGTATAACAATTTTAATTTATATGGTCAGAGAAAAATAAAATATAAACCAAGAGCGATTACCAATGCTATTTTTATTGCTAAAGGCGGTTTATATGCTGACGTTAAAACCGTATTAACGACTCGTTATCTCAATAATCTAAAAATTTTTAACTACCCTTCTATACAATACGAAGTTGATAAAAGAGATACTACCGCACAATCTTTAATTGCCAAAATATATTTAACTCCTCGAAAAAAATTCAGTTTCGGAACAACACTTGACATCACTCATTCTAATATACAAGATTTTGGTATAGGTTTAAGTGTCTCTGAAACGATTAGAAACGTATTTAACGGAGCAGAAACTCTTGAAATTGCGGCAAGAGGAAATATAGGAGCTTCTAAAGATTTAGCAAATCCTAAAAATAATTTTTTTAATGTTTCAGAATATGGTTTGGATTTAAAACTTAATATTCCTAGAATATTAATGCCTTTTAATACGGATAGAATTATTCCCAAAAGTATGATTCCGTCAACCTTAATTACCATTGGTTTTGCAAAACAGCAAAATATAGGATTGGATAAAGAAAATTTTACTGGCGGTGTTTCTTATAATTGGACTCCAAAAATAAATAGTACAGCACGATTTGATTTATTTAATACTCAGTTTGTGAGAAATTTAAATCCTAGAAATTATTTTAATGTCTATGGCTCTTCTTATAATGCATTAAATAGAATTAGCAAATTATACAATACCAATTCAAATTATATTGATAATGCGAGCGAGAAAAATTTGATTATTGAGAGAGGAACTTCTGGTTTTACAAATGATGTCCTTAATAATAATGCTAGTTTTCTTAAACCTATTGAAGCGCCAGATTTTGAGTCGATAAAAAGTATAGAAGAGCGTAGATTGCGACTCACTGAAAATGATTTTATTTTAGCAACAAGTTTTACATTTTCAAAAACTACAAAAAGAGATTTGGGTGATAATAACTTCTACCTTTTTAAAACTAAAATTGAATCAGCTGGAACCATTTTGTCCGCTTTTGCAAACATTTCAAATCAAAAAAAGAACTTCAATGGTAATTATGATATTTTTAAATTAGAATATTCAGAATATGTAAAGACAGAATTTGATTATATAAAACATTGGGGTTTATCCAGAGAAAGAGTAATAGCATTTAGATCTTTTTTCGGAATCGCTATTCCATTCGGCAATTCAAATTATATCCCATTTTCTCGAAGTTATTTTTCTGGCGGATCTAATGATAATAGAGCTTGGCAACCTTATGGCTTAGGTCCAGGAAGTAGTGGCGCGCTAGATGATTTTAATGAAGCCAATATGAAAATTGCACTTAGTACGGAATTTCGCTTCAAAGTTGCTGGTAATCTGAAAGGAGCTGTCTTTGCTGACGCAGGTAATATCTGGAATGTGCTAGATAATGTAGTAGATGAAAAATCTACATTCACAGGTTTTAGTGACTTAGAAAATATAGCCTTAGGCACTGGATTTGGTCTACGATATGATTTAAGTTTCTTTGTAATTCGATTTGATTTAGGATTTAAAACCTACAATCCAGCTAATGAAACCAACAGAAAATGGTTTAAAGAATATAATTTTTCAAACTCAGTTTTAAATTTTGGAATAAATTATCCGTTCTAATCCTAATTTATTCATATTTTTGCAAGATTAACAACTAATAAAAGACTAAAAAAAACTACAATGGCACACAATATAAAACCAGGAGTTGCAACAGGAGATCAAGTTCAAGAAATTTTTAATTATGCTAAAGAAAAAGGATTTGCGCTACCAGCAGTAAATGTTACAGGCTCAAATACTATTAATAGTGTACTTGAAACAGCAGCAAAATTAAATGCTCCTGTAATCATTCAATTTTCTAATGGAGGCGCACAATTTAATGCTGGAAAGGGACTTTCTAATGCAGGTGAAAAAGCTGCCATTGCAGGAGGAATAGCTGGTGCATTGCACATTCATACGCTAGCAGAAGCTTATGGAGCAACTGTAATACTGCATACTGATCATTGTGCTAAGAAATTATTACCTTGGATTGATGGTCTATTAGATGCATCTGAAGCCCATTTTGCTAAAACTGGAAAACCTTTATATTCTTCTCACATGATTGATTTGTCAGAAGAACCCATTGAAGAAAACATTGAAATTTGCAAAGGCTATTTAGAGCGCATGAGTAAAATGGGAATGACCCTAGAAATCGAACTTGGAATTACCGGTGGTGAGGAAGATGGTGTTGATAACTCTGATGTTGATAGCTCAAAATTATACACACAACCAGCTGAAGTTGCTTATGCTTATGAAGAACTTTCTAAGGTAAGCTCAAAATTTACAATTGCTGCAGCTTTTGGAAACGTACATGGCGTTTACAAACCTGGAAATGTAAAACTGACTCCAAAAATCTTAAAAAATTCTCAAGACTTTGTTCAGGAAAAATTCAATACAGGTCACAATCCTGTAGATTTTGTTTTTCACGGTGGTTCCGGTTCTACACTAGAAGAGATAAGAGAAGGCATTAGTTATGGTGTTATTAAAATGAATATTGATACTGATTTACAGTTTGCATTTACCGAAGGAATTCGTGATTATATGGTTAAAAATATTGACTATTTAAAAACTCAAATAGGAAATCCAGAAGGAGCTGATGCTCCAAATAAAAAATATTACGATCCAAGAAAATGGCTACGTGAAAGCGAAGTTACTTTCAACACAAGATTAGAGCAGGCATTTGCTGACTTAAATAATGTAAATACACTTTAAATAGTATTCAGTGTTGTGTGTTCAGTTGCATAAACTGATAATTGAATACTTGAACATGATTACTAAATACCTAATTACTGAACACTGAATACTTGAAAAATGGCTTGGTTTAAAAGAAAAGAAAAAGGGATTACGACAGCTACTGAAGATAAAATGGATATTCCAAAAGGACTTTGGTACAAATCTCCTACTGGAAAAATTATTGATGCCGATGAACTTGCTCGGAACTTATTTGTAAGCCCTGAAGATGGTTTTCACGTAAGAATAGGAAGCGCAGAATATTTCCAAATTTTATTTGATAACAATGAATTTGTTGAATTAGATAAAAGCATGACTTCCAAAGATCCTCTAGGTTTTGTTGACACTAAAAAGTATGTAGATCGATTAAAAGACGTGACGGAGAAAACAAAACTAAAAGATGCAGTGCGTACAGCAGTTGGTAAATCTAAAGGAAAAGATTTAGTTATATGTTGTATGGATTTTGCCTTTATTGGTGGTTCCATGGGTGCGGTTGTAGGAGAAAAGATTGTTCGAGGTATTGATCATGCCATAAAACATAAGCTGCCTTTTGTAATGATTTCTAAATCTGGTGGAGCACGTATGATGGAAGCTGCTTATTCATTAATGCAATTGGCAAAAACATCTGTGAAGCTTGCTCAATTAGCTGACGCAAAACTTCCTTATATTTCTTTATGCACTGATCCTACTACTGGAGGAACTACAGCTTCTTATGCAATGTTAGGCGATATCAATATTTCTGAACCTGGAGCTTTAATAGGATTTGCTGGACCAAGAGTTGTGCGTGATACTACTGGAAAAGATTTGCCAGAAGGTTTTCAAACAGCTGAATTTCTATTAGAACATGGTTTTTTAGATTTTATTACTCCAAGAAAAGAGTTAAAAGATAAAATTAATTTATACATAGATTTAATTCAAAATAATAATATTAGATAATACAGTGTAATTATTATTAAAACAAAAACAGCTTTCAAGATATTGGAAGCTGTTTCTGTTTAAAATTGATAATAAATATAATTTATTTAATTTAAATATTACATTCCTGTGCGAATTGCTTCTACTGGATCTAATTTAGAAGCAGCTATTGCTGGTAGAATTCCTGATAATAATCCAATTATTGCTGCTAATGAGGTTCCCAATATTATATTTCCCAAACCTAGAACAAATTCAAAATCTAACGCATTTGTTAAAATTAAAGAAATCACCCATACTAATATAAGTCCTATAACTCCACCAAAAACAGATAATATGATAGCTTCAAATAAAAACTGAAACATTATAAACCTATTTTTAGCTCCTAATGATTTTTGTATTCCAATTAAATTAGTGCGTTCTTTAACGGAAACAAACATAATATTAGCAATTCCAAAACCACCTACAAGCAATGAAAAACCACTAATAATCCACCCTACGACATTCATTTGTCCTAAAATTCCATCAATTAGATCTGTAAATCCTGAAAACACATTAATAAAAAAATTGTCAATTTCTCCAGCTTTTAAACCCCTTACATTACGTAACTTTTGGGTAATTTCTCCTTTATAAGCATCCATGTCGACTCCTTTCTTTGGTTTAAGAATAATGACATTAGTCAAGGAAGTATTATTATCACCATACAATTGACGAACAAAATTTACGGGTATATAAGCTGATGTATCGTTACTATCTCCAAATAGACCAGAGCCTTCCTTTTTTAAAACTCCTATTACTGTAAAACGTTGTCCATATAAACGTATATTCTTACCTATTGGATCAAAATTATCAAATAGTGATTTAGCGACTTCGTTACCCAATACAATTACAGTAGCTCCTGAATTAGCTTCTGATTCATTATAAAATCGTCCGCTCTCAAATTCTAACCCTTGTATATCAATAAATTCTTGGGAAACAGGGATAATTTTTACATCACTTACTGTTTTAGAATCATGCTTAATGGATTCTCTTCTGGTAAATATTTGATAGGCCATTTCAGCAGTATTGGTCATTGCCCCTTTCATATAGGTGTACTCATCATATTTTACATTAGGAAACTGCTCTCTTTTCCACTGCGGAATATCTGAAGGTCCAAAAGAAAATTTCATTAAGTATATAGTGTTTTTATCTAATCCACTTAAATCTTTTGATATTTTTCTGTCTAATGAATCAACCGCTGCAAGAACCGCTATGATTGAAAAAATTCCAATAGTTACTCCTAATAAAGAAAGTAATGTCCTTAATTTATTGTTCTTTAATGCACTTATGGCAAAACCAAAACTCTCATTTAATAATCGAAGGTAAACTAACATACAATTTATTTTGTGTTAAAGTAAAATTCCATAAATATTATTCAAAAACCTAATGAATAATTGAATCGTTGTTGTGTGAAGCTATTATTTACTGTAGACCTATTTCTGGTATATAATTAATATGATTATCTGGTTTTTTAATAGCTTTATTTTGACTTTAAAAAACTATTTTTGCACTTTATAACATAACTACACAATGAACACTACTAAAAAAATTCAATCGGCATTAATATCTGTATTTTCTAAAGAAGGATTAGAACCTATAGTAAGACAACTAAACAGTCAAAACGTTACACTATATTCTACTGGTGGTACTGAAGATTTCATAAAAAATTTAGGTATTCCTGTAATTGCTATTGAAGATGTAACCTCTTATCCTTCTATATTAGGTGGTAGAGTCAAAACATTGCATCCCAAAGTTTTTGGTGGTATATTGAATCGTCAAGACAATGAAGGGGATATAAGGCAAATGAAAGAATTTGATATTCCTCAAATTGATTTGGTAATTGTAGATTTGTATCCTTTTGAGAAAACTGTTGCTTCGGGGGCAAGTGAAGCAGAAATAATTGAAAAAATTGATATTGGCGGTATTTCTTTAATCCGTGCTGCTGCAAAAAACTTTCAAGATACAGTAATCGTATCTTCAATGGATCAATATAGCATGTTTCTTGAATTAATCATTTCGCAAAATGGTGCAACAACATTAGAAAATAGAAAATTATTAGCTACAAAAGCATTTCATATTTCATCGCATTATGACGGCGCTATTTTTAATTACTTCAATACAGATAATACTATTTATAAAGAAAGTATTGCCAATGGACAAGTTTTAAGATATGGAGAAAATCCACATCAGAAAGGATTTTTCTTTGGTGATTTTGACGCAATGTTTTCAAAAGTTCATGGAAAAGAATTGTCTTATAATAATTTATTAGATGTTGATGCGGCTGTAAATTTGATAAATGAGTTTAAAAATGACGGTCCTACTTTTGCAATTCTAAAACACAATAACGCCTGTGGTTTAGCTACAAGAGATACTATTAGTGAAGCTTATAATGTGGCGCTTGCATGCGATCCAACTTCAGCTTTTGGTGGTGTATTAATTTCAAATACTAAAATTGATGTTGAGACTGCTACTGAAATTAATAAATTATTTTGTGAAGTTGTTATTGCTCCTGCTTACGATGAAGAGGCGACAACTATTTTACAAGAAAAGAAAAACAGAATTATACTGATTCAAAATCAGGTTGATCTCCCTCAAAAACAAGTTAGAACTTGCTTAAATGGAGTTTTAATTCAGGAAAGAAATAATATCACTGACAATAAAAACGATTTAAAAACCGTTACACTAACACATCCTACAGAACAAGAAATTAAAGATTTACTTTTTGCTTCAAAAGTGTGTAAAAACACAAAATCAAACACTATTGTTTTTGCAAAAAATGGAACTCTTATTTCTTCAGGAACGGGACAAACAAGCCGAGTAGATGCTTTATTACAAGCCATCGAAAAAGCAAATAATTTTGGATTTGATTTAAAAGGAGCTTCTATGGCTAGTGATGCATTTTTTCCTTTTCCAGATTGTGTAGAAATAGCCAAAAAAGCTGGAATTACTGCTGTAATTCAGCCTGGAGGATCGATAAAAGATGACTTGAGTATTAATTATTGCAATGATAATAAAGTTGCAATGGTATTTACAGGAACTCGTCATTTCAAACATTAATTTGTTTAACTTTGCGCCCTATTATTTATTATAACTTTTAACCCTTAAAAAATTTATGGGATTTTTTGATTTCATGACCGAGGATATTGCGATAGATCTTGGTACCGCTAATACTTTAATCATACATAATGATAAAGTTGTAATTGACAGCCCCTCAATAGTTGCTCGTGATAGAATATCAGGTAAAATTATTGCAGTTGGTAAAGAAGCTAACATGATGCAAGGTAAGACGCATGAAAACATTAAAACCATAAGGCCACTTAAAGACGGTGTAATTGCTGACTTTGATGCTTCGGAAAAAATGATAAGTATGTTTATTAAAAGCATACCCGCATTAAAGAAAAGAATGTTTACACCTGCCCTAAGAATGATTGTTTGCATTCCTTCTGGAATTACTGAAGTAGAAATGCGAGCTGTAAAAGAATCTTGTGAAAGGGTAAATGGTAAAGAGGTTTACTTAATTCATGAGCCTATGGCGGCGGCAATAGGTATTGGCATTGATATTATGCAGCCTAAAGGTAATATGATTGTAGATATAGGTGGTGGAACAACTGAAATTGCAGTAATTGCATTAGGTGGAATCGTTTGTGACAAATCAGTTAAAATTGCGGGTGATGTTTTTACAAATGATATTGTTTATTATATGCGTACACAACACAACCTTTTTGTTGGAGAAAGTACTGCTGAAAAGATAAAAATCCAAATTGGTGCTGCGATAGAAGATTTAGAAACGCCTCCTGAAGACATGTCGGTTCAAGGTCGAGATTTACTTACAGGAAAACCTAAACAAGTTGAAGTTTCGTATAGAGAAATTGCAAAAGCTCTTGATAAATCTATTCAAAGAATTGAAGATGCCGTTATGGAAACTTTATCTCAAACTCCCCCAGAATTAGCAGCTGATATTTACAACACGGGTATCTATCTTGCCGGAGGAGGATCAATGTTAAGAGGTTTGGATAAACGAATTTCTCAAAAAACTGATTTACCTGTTTATATTGCAGAAGATCCTTTAAGAGCTGTGGTAAGAGGAACCGGAATGGCACTTAAAAATATCAATAAATTTAAAAGTATATTAATAAAATAGTTAGACAATACGTTCTAATTTTTATTTTTATATAAGTTCAAAAATTAGAATTCTATTATTATTTATTTAAATATTCAATTTAATAAAATGCAGCAAATATTTAATTTTATTTTTAAAAACAGTAACAAAATACTGTTTTTGCTGCTTCTTGTTATATCATTATCACTCACCATCCAATCCCATTCTTTTCATAGAAGTAAGATAATAAGTTCTGCTAATTTTTTAAGTGGCAATGTATATGAAAATGTAAATAATCTAAATGAATATTTAAATTTAAAAACTGAAAATCAACAACTTGCTGAAGAGAATGCAAAACTAAGAAGTTTTCTTTTTAACGGTAAAGATACTATAGCGATACAAAAATTAGATAGTCTTAAAAATTCTAATGTTACGGATATTATTGTTTCTAAAGTAATTCACAATTCGTATAATGTTTATGAAAATTATTTGACTTTAAATTCTGGCGCACTAGATGGGGTTGAATCTGATATGGGAGTTATAAATAGCCGTGGAATAATAGGAATTATTGAAAATACATCTCCTCAATATTCCACTGTAATTAGTATTTTAAATAAGAGAACTCAAATAAATGCTAAAATCAAGAAATCAAATCACTTTGGTTCTCTTAATTGGGATGGTAAAAGCACAGGATTTGTGCAGTTAACTGACTTGCCAAGATTAGCACTTATAAAAATTGGGGATACTATTGTTACCGGAGGACAATCAGTGATATTTCCTGAAAATATTAATATAGGTACTATTGCAAAAATTTACAGACACGAACAAACCAATTTTTTTACTTTAGATATAAAACTATTTAATGATATGACTAATCTAGGTCATGTTTATATCATTAAAAGTAAAGATAGAGATGAAGTGCTCAATTTAGAAAAAAGAGAAAAAGATGAATAGCACTTTGTTATCCAATATTTTGCGATTCATATTGTTGTTGTCCATTCAAATTGTTATATTTAATAACATGATTTTTTTGGGGTACATCAGTCCTTTTCCATATATTTTATTTATTATTTTATATCCTGTAAATGGAAATAAATCAGCTTTAGTAGCCATAAGTTTCTTACTTGGAATACTTATGGATTTATTTAGCAATTCTGGTGGTATTCATGCTACGGCTTGCTTACTTTTAGCTTATGTACGCCCATCAATTTTTAAATTTGCATTTGGATTAAGTTATGAGTATCAGACTATTAAATTAAATGATGTACTGACACCGCAACGATTTTCTTTTATATTACTTTCAGTAATCATTCATCATTTATCGTTATTTTTATTGGAAGCCTTTCAATTAGCTTATATAATCGATACATTAATTACCACATTATTAAGTACTATATTCACAATTATAATTTGTATTATTATAATATATTTTATAAAGCCAAATAAAAGATGAGAAAGTTCCTTTTACCATCGCTAATCATTCTTACGAGCTGTTTACTATTAATTCGAATTTTTTATTTACAAGTTATAGATGAAACTTTAAAATTAAAGTCTGAGAACAATGCCATTAAGAAAAAGTATGAGTATCCTGAAAGAGGATATATGTATGATCGAAAAGGGAAGCTACTTGTTGCCAATCAGGCTTCTTATGACATCATGGTTATACCACGTGAATTAAAAAAAACAGACACTTTAGAATTTTGTCAATTACTTAATATTACAAAAGAAGATTTTATTGAAAAAATAGAAAAAGCGAAAGTATATAGTCCAAGATTACCTTCTGTTTTCATGTCACAATTAAACAAAAGTGAGTTTGCAGCATTTCAGGAAAAAATACGTAAGTATGAAGGCTTTTATTTTCAAAAACGTTCTTTAAGAGATTATGAAGTTTCTTTTGGGGCAAATATTTTTGGAGGTATAACGCAAGTAAATGAGAACTTAGTCGAGAAGAATCCTTATTATAATAGTGGTGATTTAATTGGAAAGCAAGGTGTTGAAGAAAGCTACGAAGAATTATTGCGAGGAATAAAAGGCGTAAAATATATTCAAAAAGACAAGTACAATAGAGAAATTGGGTCTTATAAGAATGGGAAATTCGACACAATAGCAGTACAAGGGGAAGATATAAATTTAACAATTGACGCCGAACTTCAGAAATATGGTGAAGAATTAATGATTAATAAACGAGGCGGAATTGTAGCTATTGAACCACGAACTGGGGAGATTTTAGCATTAGTTACAGCGCCATCTTATGATCCCTCAATTTTAGTGGGAAGACAAAGATCTAAAAACTACACCGAATTATACCATGATTCGATAGCAAAACCTCTTTATGATAGAGGACTACTAGCTGAATATCCTCCAGGATCTCCTTTCAAAATTTTAACAGGACTAATTGGCTTGCAAGAAGGCGTCATTAATGAAAATACTAGTTTTTATTGCAACCATGGATTTAGTTACGGAAGGGGTCGCTTTATGAAATGTCATGCCCATCCACCTAATCAACAACTACATAACGGCATTTATAATTCGTGTAATACTTATTTTGCACAAACGTATATGTTAGCAATAAACAAATATAATAATCCAGCAAAAGCAGTAGATATTTGGAGTAATCACGTTAAAAGCTTCGGACTTGGTCAATATATGGGATATGATTTGCCAACAGGTAAAAGGGGGAAAGTGCCTGATTCTAAAACATACAAAAAGATTTATCCTAATGGGGGATGGAGAAGTACCACTATAGTTTCTAATTCGATAGGACAAGGAGAAGTTTTAATGACACCTATTCAGTTAGCGAACATGATGGCAACAATTGCTAACGAAGGCTACTATTACACGCCTCATATTATTAAAAAAATAGAAGCCCATACAATAGATAAAAAATTCACAACAAGGCATGTAACTAGCATTGATAAAAAACATTTTAAGCCCATCATCAGCGGTCTTTTTGATGTTTATAATTTGGGGACTGCACGTGCACTCAAAGTAGAGGGAATAGATATTTGTGGTAAAACGGGTACTGCAGAGAATTTTGCTAAAATTGGAGGTATGAGGGTTCAATTAAAAGATCATTCTATATTTGTGGCTTTTGCGCCAAAAGACAATCCAAAGATAGCTATTGCCGTAATGGTTGAAAATGGTGGCTTTGGGGCGACAATCGCTGGTCCAATTGCCAGTTTGATGATTGAAAAATACCTTCGCCAAAAAATCACACGATTGGATTTAGAGAAAAAAATATTAGCAACTAGCCTACAGAGTGAATATGCTAAATTAGGAGGATTATCTGAAAAAGTGAAATTACAAATTAAAATTAGTGATTCCCTATCAAAAAAGAAAACACAAACCCCTACTATAAAAGTAAAAATAGATTCTACTATTGAAGTTAAAAAAGCTGTTTAATCCAAATGAAGAATCAAAGTATATCAAATAATATTGACTGGATAAGTATAGTAATATATGCATTATTAGTGATTTTGGGCTGGCTAAATATTTATTCGTCATCTCTTGCTTCTATGGAGGACACTTACCAGAAGCAATTATTATTTATCGTCCTTACTATTCCGTTAATAATTGTAGTGCTTGCTGTAGATGGAAAATTTTACGAAAAATATGCAAGTATTATTTTCATTATTTCGTTATTATCTTTAATTGGCTTATTCTTCTTTGGAAAAACAATTGCAGGACAGCGCTGTTGGTATGCAATAGGAAATTTTACTTTACAACCCTCTGAATTTGCCAAGGCAGCTACTTCACTAGCTTTAGCCAAATATCTTAGTGACACCCAAATAAATTTAAAGGATTTAAATAGGCAATGGCAAGCGCTTGCTATCATTATACTTCCTGTGTTACTTATTTTACCTCAGCCAGATCCTGGAAGTGCACTGATTTACAGTATATTTATTATTGTTTTATATAGAGAAGGTCTTCCCGCTTGGTATGTATGGACTGGATTTATTACAATATTTTTATTCGTGTTGACCTTGATATTGGAGCCTCAATATGTGATTCTTATTGGATTTCTTGTACTTGTTATTATTCATTTTAAATCAAGACTAGGCGACAGAAACATTGTTTTGAGTAGTATTCTATTCGTGGTTATGTCAGTGTTTGTTCTTTCTGTTGATTATGTATTTGAAAATATTTTTAAGCAACATCACAGAGACCGATTTAATATTTTGCTTGGAAAAACTGTAGATTTAAAAGGTATTGGTTATAATACAAATCAATCAGAAATTGCAATAGGATCCGGTGGATGGATAGGAAAAGGTTTTTTAGAAGGAACACAAACAAAAGGTGGTTTTGTTCCAGAGCAACACACTGATTATATTTTTACAACCGTAGGAGAAGAATGGGGATTTGCGGGATCTTTAGTGGTAATCGCACTTTTTGCAAGCTTACTTCTTAGAATTATTTACTTAGCAGAGAGACAAAAAACTAAATTTAGTAGAGTTTATGGTTATTGTGTTGCGGGTATATTGTTCACACACTTTTTTGTAAATATAGCTATGGTAATTGGAATTTTTCCCACAATAGGAGTTCCACTGCCGTTTTTCTCTTATGGAGGCTCTGGCTTATGGGGTTTTACTATACTTCTATTTATATTTATTAAAATGGATGCTAATAAGGTAAACGAGTGGTAAGTTACCTGTGCTGTAAAAAAAACTAAATTAAACTAAATTAAACTAATATTACTGATCTGTAAAATCACTCCAATTTTCTGTCATAAGAAGTAATGAACAGGCGGAAACTATTTTATCTGCCGCTGGATTAGCTTCATAAATTTATTTATTTGCTTCCTTAATTAGAATGCTACTTTTTCTTTTTTATTAGTTAAATACCGAGTTAGCAGATTCTATAGATTATCTAAAAACTCATTTATTAAGAGCTTTAGCCTCCAATTTTTACAAGTAGGTTATTGCGTTTTTAACTTTGCTACAAACACACTTTCATATTTAATTTTGTTGATCAATTGCCAAACAAATGCTTCATCAATTTCTATTCTAAATTCTTGGACCAAAATTAAAAAATTTATAAACTTTGCAAGATATCTTCATTAACCAAGTAATCTTTATAAATACTGTTGAAATTTTTTACTTTAAGGAATATGCATATTTACATAATGATTTTTGTGGCAACGAAACAAATACTTTACTTTTAAATAGAATGAAATAGAACAATTTTACATCTTTGTATAAATGAATTTAATTTCTAATTGTAGTATTACAAAGGATAGCTAATAAAAAATCGCCCCAGAATAAAACTCTGAGGCGATTAGAATTGATTTAAGAAAAAAATTAATATTTAACCAATTTCTCTTTTTTTACTGTAATAGGAACACTTTTTTTAGATATAGGTTTTGACTGTAAATCATCTAATACATTAAGTGCCTCTTCAACATATATATCCTTGGCTAATGCTTCATGCCATCTTTCTCTCTTTTCTTTCAAAGCAATGTCATTACTCATTATAGCAGTCTCATACGGTAGAGAAGTAAAGACTAATGAATTTTTATAGTCTAAAATAGGTTTGTATTTTTTTGCTTTTTCTTCTATTTCAGCTTGCGCGTTTTTAAATTTATCAATATTTAAGCTGTATACATTTTCTTTGCTTCTACTATCAATCCATTTTGCGTTTTCCTCAATCAATTGAAATTGATTGTTATTATTAATCCTATTTTTACTTTTACTGATCGCTTGACTAAAATTGCCATTCTTATTCCACACTGTATAATCAGCTGGGTCAATTTTATCCCATGGCATTGCGTTTTCCATGTCCCGCTCACCCATTTTTAAGTATGCGTATCGATCAGGCATTACGATATCGCTACGAACTCCCTCTAACTGAGTAGATCCTCCATTAATTCTATAAAATTTTTGAGTTGTAGTTTTGATAGCACCTAAATCACCAACAGAGCTGCTTCGTACAAATTGATTTAGATCAATAACATTCTGAACAGTTCCTTTACCATAAGTTTGCTTACTACCTATGATAATTCCTCTTTTATAGTCTTGAATAGCAGCTGCTAATATTTCAGATGCTGAAGCAGAAAAACTATTAACCATAATTACTAAGGGACCATCCCACTCTATTTTTTTGTCTCTATCATATAAAACTTCTTTCTTTCTACCAGCTGATTTTATTTGAACAATAGGTCCTTGCTCAATAAACAATCCTGCTATGTCTACAACTGTTGACAAAGAACCTCCACCATCATCACGAACGTCTAAAACAATTCCGTTTACACCTTCCTTTTTCAATCGGTCTACTTCTATGGCAATATCTTTTCCTGCATCTCTACCGTCTTTGTTTTCAAAATCAATATAAAACTTAGGCAAATAAATCACACCATATTTCAGTCCATTTTTATTTACGATACTCGACTTAGCATACGTTTCTTCAATTTCTACGATATCTCTAATAATTGGAATAATTTTAATAGTTCCATCTACTTTTTTTACTGTTAATCTCACCTCGGAACCTTTTGGCCCTTTGATTTTCTTAACCACATCATCAAGACGCATTCCTACTACTTCAACCGCTTCGTTTTTTCCTTGAGCCACTTTCATAATTAAATCGCCAGCTTCAAGCAATTTTCCTCTCCATGCAGGACCACCAGAAATCAACTCAGTGATTTCAGTAAAGTCGTTTTTTTTCTGTAATCGTGCTCCAATCCCTTCAAGTTTCCCGCTAATACTTACATCAAATCGTTCTTTATCCTCAGGGGCAAAGTAATTTGTATGTGGATCAAATCGTGCAGTTATAGAATTTACGTATACTGAGAACCAATCATTTCTATTTAAGTCTTTTATAAAGCCAAAATATTCATCAAGAGATTTTATAGAACTTTCTCTTGTCTCTTTCTCTAATGTTTCAAAAGATTTTACTTTGTAAGCTGAATCGTTTTTGATCTTATCTTCTTCAAGTTTCTGCTTATCAGTAAGAGAAGAAAGAGTTGATAATTTTAACTGCTTACGCCATTTATCATTTAGATCCGCAACGCTTTTTGCAAAAGGCGCTTTTTCATAATCAGTATCAAAATTTTCGTCAATTGCATAATCAAAAGGCTTATTTAAAATTCGTTTATAAATATCCGAACTTTCATTCATTCGCTTAATTAAACGATTATAGGTTAGATCAAAAAATGACAAATCTTTATTTAATAACTGGTCGTCTAATTGCAATTCATATTTTGAAAATTCATCAATATCAGTTTGCAAAAAAAATCGTTTGGATGGATCCAAAGCTTCGATATAATCCTTATATATGCCTTTAGAGAAAGTATCATCAATTTCAGCTGGACTATAATGACCTTTCTCAATAACAAAAGTCAATAATTCCAAAAGAAGCTTATCTTTTTCTGGATCATTTTCTTTTTTAGCATTGATTTTAAACGCTAAAAGTGTCATCGAAATAAAAACGATAACAACAATAATTTTATAATTTCTTTTCATAAAGCCAATAATAGTATTCATCTATTCTTATTCGATTATTCGGTAAAACTATGCCAATAGTTAGTTATGTCCTCTAAATTTTTGTTAAAGATATAAAAAATGTTTTTTGGTATAGACTATAACCCTTTAAGATAACATATTTTTATCTTTTGTTCACAAAATAATACTTTGAGTCATTATATTTGCTAGATATTCAAAAAAAAAACCTTTTCTAATACTTTTTAAATGGACAATAACAAACCTTTAATTCTGGTTACAAACGACGATGGTATTTCGGCTCCAGGAATAAGAGCTTTGATTGCTGTTATGGCGGAGATAGGAGAAATTGTGGTGGTCGCACCAGATTCGCCACAGAGCGCAATGGGTCATGCCATCACTACTAATAGCACCCTTTATATCAATAAAATATCCAAAGAGGGCGATGCAATTTTAGAATATAGTTGCTCTGGAACTCCTGTTGACTGTGTTAAAATAGCAGTTAACGAAATTTTACAGCGCAAACCTGATCTGTGCGTTTCCGGTGTAAATCATGGATCAAATTCATCAATTAATGTTATTTATTCTGGTACCATGAGCGCTGCCGTTGAAGCTGGAATTGAAGGGATTCCTGCTATTGGTTTCTCATTATTGGACTACGACTGGAATGCCGATTTTGAACCTATAAAATCTTTTATCAAAAAAATCGCTCTTGAAGTTTTAAAAAATGGACTTCCTGAAGGCGTAATTCTCAATGTTAATTTTCCAAAAATAGAAAAAAAAGATATTAAAGGAATTCGTGTATGTCGCCAAGCTAAAGCTTTTTGGGCAGAAAAATTTGATAAAAGACAGACACCACAAGGAAGAGATTATTACTGGCTAGCTGGCGAATTTATTAATCAAGATAAAGGTGAAGATACAGATGAATGGGCATTGCAACATAATTATGTTTCTGTTGTCCCTGTACAATTTGATTTGACTGCACATCATGCCATACAAAATCTTAATACTAGAAAATGGAATGAATAAAATTGATTTACTATTTGGCTTTCTTTTAGGTATTTGTACCGCAGCGATTGGCGCTTACTTGTTTATTATTATTTTTACTGATTTTACTTTTATATATGGAATTCAAATCCTGAAATATCAGGGGAATCTAGGTAAAATAATAACTTTAGGTGCTATCCCAATGCTACTATTGTTTGGTGTTTTACTAAAGTTTAATCGAGAAATGATGGCTCGTGGAGTGGTTTTAGCAGTGATTGCGCTAGCGATTCTTACAATATTTTTTTAAAAGCAATAGTCTATATTTGCTAGTTCGAAAACACTTTTTTACGCGTCTAATAAGCATTTTCTAAATTGGAAAAAATGAAATACTATATAATTGCAGGAGAAGCTTCAGGTGATTTGCACGGCTCTAACTTAATGAAGGAACTTTATAAAAAAGATCCTATGGCTAATATCCAGTTTTGGGGCGGAGATTTAATGCAAAGTGTAGGCGGTACATTGGTAAAACATTATCGAGAACTCGCATTTATGGGCTTTATTGAGGTAATCTTTAATCTTAAAACCATCTTAAATAATATTAAAATTTGCAAAAAAGACATTCTTGAATTTAAGCCAGATGTACTTATTTTTATTGATTATCCTGGCTTTAATTTACGTATTGCTAAATGGGCTAAAACATTAGGAATGAAAACTCATTACTATATTTCTCCCCAAATATGGGCTTGGAAGGAAAGCAGAATTACTGACATTAAACGAGACGTTGACAAAATGTTTGTGATTTTACCTTTCGAAAAGAAATTTTATGAAGAAAAACATAATTTCCCAGTTGAATTTGTTGGACATCCATTAATCGATGCTATTCATTATCAACCAATAGTTGATCCCGATTTATTTATAAAGGAAAACCTATTAAACGACAAACCTATAATTGCCATTTTGCCAGGGAGTAGAAAACAAGAAATCACTAAAATGCTAGCTGTAATGCTAAGCGTAGTTAAAGACTTTCCAGATTATCAATTTGTAATTGCAGGAGCACCAAGTCAAGATTTATCTTTTTACGAAAATTTTATAACTCAAGATAACATAAAGTTTATTTCAAATAGAACATACGATTTATTGCGAAATGCTACTGCAGCTCTAGTAACTTCTGGAACAGCAACATTAGAAACTGCTCTTTTTAAAGTGCCAGAAGTAGTTTGTTATAAAGGAAGTTGGGCTTCATACCAAATTGCAAAAAGAATTATCACACTCAAATACATTTCCTTAGTAAACTTGATAATGGATGAAGAGGTAGTAACTGAGTTAATACAAGAAGATTGTAATACAAAAAGAATTAAAGTCGAACTTCAGAAAATATTAGAACCTAAAAATCGCAGTATTCTTTTAGAAAAATATAATTTGCTCGAAGCTAAACTAGGCGGAAATGGCGCAAGTGAACTGACTGCAGCTCTTATCATAAAGGATTTAAAGTCACCATAATCAATAATGAAATAAACAGAATGATCTTGAAAAAAATACTTTACCTATTAGCGGTAATTTTAGTTTTTACAGCCTGTAAAACCTCATCCCTTATTGCATCATCAAAAAAGGGAAAAACTTCACGTTATGAAGATAAAAAAATTGAGAAATTAGCGGAAAAATTAGTCGATCTTGCATCTAATAATATTGGGGTAAAATATAAATATGGCGGCACAACTAGAGCTGGGTTTGATTGCTCAGGACTGGTATATACTGTTTTCAATTCAGAGAATATAGTGCTCCCACGCAATTCATTTGAACAATCTAAAATTGGTGTCGTTTTAAATCATAAGAGAGATCAAGTTAAAATAGGAGATTTACTATTTTTTAAAACTGATAACAGCAAAAAAATAAACCATGTAGGAATTGTGACGGAAGTTAACGGAGATGAAATTGAATTTATTCACTCCTCTACCTCTAAAGGAGTTATTATCTCCTCAACTAAGCAAGCCTATTACAGAAATTCATTAGTGCAAATTAATAGAATATTGTAACTCACTTCATCTAAAAGTACACTTATAAACTAAAAAATTTATTTTTAAATCATCTCGTTTCTAGTTGAAAATGTGTACTTTAGAGTTATGAAAGTGCTACAATTCCCTCTCGCAAGAATAACAATTGCTTTTGTTTTTGGATTGCTTTTTGCAAAATATTTGCTACCTCCTTTTGAGTTGGTTTTTAGTATTATTGCTATTACGTCACTCATTTTTATTGTAATTTATTTATCTCATAAAATCAAGCTCTCCATTTACTTTGGCATTGTAACGTATATACTTTCTTTTTTAATTGGAATTTCTAATCAAATTATTCACACTGATTATTTTGAAAAAAGTAATTATATCCATGACAAAGATGTATTTGAAAAACCACATACAATTGACGTTACAATTAAAGAGAAACTAAAAAAATCATCTTTCAGCGATCGTTATATTGTACTTGTTAACCATATTAAGGATAAAGAAAAAACTGGAAAACTAATACTCAACATTTCGAATGATAGTATTAAACCAAATCTAATTATTGGAACAAATGTAAGAATCATTGGTATTTTAACTAAAAATAAGCCTCCCAACAACCCAAATCAATTTGATTACAGTAAATATTTAGAAAACAAACAAATCTACGCACAGCTATATGCTGAACCTCATGAAATTAAAATAAGTGCTGAGATAAAAAAAGATCTTTGGTATTACTCTGCCAAATTACGTAGTCGAATCATTAGAAATTTAGAGCAAAACAACTTTAATCGTACTGAGTTACATGTTGCCGTTGCATTAATAATGGGACAACAACAAGAGATCTCACCAGATATCATTCGGGATTATCAATATGCAGGTGCAGTTCATATTTTGTCAGTATCCGGGTTGCATATTGGCTTTATCTTGCTTTTTGTAACGTTTCTATTAAAACCAATTCCCAATACAAAGCGCGGCTCAATACTAAAATTAATTATTATTATTCTATCGCTTTCAATATTTGGGATTATTGCTGGTTTAGCACCATCCGTAGTTCGATCAGTCACCATGTTTTCCTTTGTAGCAATAGGACTTCACCTGAGACGAAGTGTAAATATTTATCATACGTTATTAGTTTCTATACTACTTATATTATTAGTTGAGCCTTCTTTTCTATTTGATGTTGGATTTCAATTAAGTTATATGGCGTTGTTTTTTATTGTTTGGTTACAACCATTACTAAAATCACTTTGGGAACAAAAAAATAAATTTTCAACCTATTTTTGGGATATTCTAACGGTTTCCTTTGCGGCACAAATAGGAACTTTACCATTAAGTATTTATTATTTCCATCAATTTCCTGGCTTATTCTTTATTACTAATCTCCTTATTATTCCCATATTGAGTGCTATTATGGTTTTAGGTGTATTAGTAATGATTTTAGCAGCTTTAAATAGCATTCCTGTATTTGTGTCTAATTTATTAGAATGGAGTATCTATTTTTTAAATAAAATAATAAATACAATTGCCTCCTTAGAACAATTCATTATCAAAGACATTCCCCTTCACTTCTATCTGTTTTTAAGCAGTTATTTAATGTTGATCACCATAATCATTTGGTTTAAAAAACCAAGCTTTAATAAGTTCTATGTTGCACTATTATCGACACTAACGTTCCAAATTAGCTATTTAATCATCAATTGGAACATACAAAGCCAACAAGAATTAGTCATTTTTAACAGTTCTAAAAACACATTGATTGCTGAACGTTATGGCAAAAACGTAACCATATTTGCCAGTGATAGCTTGCTGAAATCAGTTACTGAAAACAATATATTACAGTCTTATAATTTGGAAAATATGAGTAAAATCCATAAAAAAATAGTCTTGCACAATTTTATATATTTCAACGGAAAAAAGATATTGATTGTAGATATTTCTGCCATATATCCTGCTAATAATAGGCCGGATATAATATTATTAACGCAATCAACAAAGATAAATGTAGATAGGCTGTTAATGGTTTTGAAACCTAAAATAGTTATAGCTGATGGATCAAATTATAGAAACATTCAAAAAAAATGGAAAGAAAGTTGTAGAAAATACAAAATCCCTTTTCATACAACAGCTGAAAAGGGGTTTTACAAATTAGATTGAAAAATAGAGTTATTTTTTAAGAAAGCCATTTGCTACAGCTAACCAAGCTGCTGGACCTCCTGCAACATATCCTGTACTACCTAAACCTTCAAAATTAACTTTACCGTCTTTTGTAGTTCCATTGGCAATTACTACTGTAGGAAAGCCTTGAATACCAAAAGCTTGTTGTAACTCGTTATTCTGCTTTTTAATTTCAGCCGTTTGATTCGATCTTCGCGGAAAGTCAAGTTCTACTAACACTACATTTTCTTTAGCCCACTTTGTAAATTCAGGAGTTTTGAGCACTTCTTTTTGTAATCGAATACACCAACCGCACCAGTCACTACCTGTGAAAAACATTAACAATGGTTTTTTTGTTTTATTTGAAACTTCTATTGCCTTTTTGACATTTGTTTCCCAAATCATTTCTTGTGCTTCTGCGGTAAATGATCCCGCAATTATCAATAAAGCAATTATAATTTTATTCATTTTTTATTTTTATTTTTTACCTTTTCAATAACAATGCCGCGTTTATCTCACTCCGTGCATTAATTTCTTTAATACTGGATTTAATGCGATCACTAAAACACCTGCAACAATAGGTACAATTGCAAAAATTAAGAAAAATGTCGATAGTCCGTACGCTTGTGTTATATTATCTATTTGTCCACCTAATACAGCCGCTAATTTATTTCCAATGGCAATGGCTAAATACCACATTCCAAACATAAAAGCAATCATACGGGCTGGAACTAATTTACTTACATAGGATAGTCCAACAGGTGATAAGAATAATTCTCCTAACGTGTGGAATAAATAAGCCAACACTAACCAAACCATTGATACTTTGATCCCTTCAGTAACTCCGTAGGCACCATAGGCTAAAAGTCCAAAACCGAAAGCCATAATGATTAATCCCAAACCATATTTTACAGCAGCAGGAGGATTGTATTTACTATCCCAAAGTTTAGAAACTGTCGATGCAAAAGCAATTATAAAAAAGGAATTTAAAATACTAAACCATGAAACTGTAATTTCTGATGAAGTTGCCGTAAATTCTTTGTATAACATCCAAATTGCCACTGACCATACGCCAATAAAACAAATTGCCAACACAATATTAGATCCTGGAATCTTCTTCCATGATTGTTTTGCTAATAAAATCAAAACCCACGAAACTATAAGTAATGGTACAACAGTTAATAATGTGTTTATAATATTGAAGGTGGTCAACGCACTTCCTTCTAAACTTCGATCTACATTATCTCTTGCAAAAATCACTAATGACGATGCTCCCTGTTCAAAAGACATCCAGAAGAAAACAGTAAAGAAAGCAAATATTATAACAGCAATCATTCGATGTCTAATAACAGTAGTATATCGCATTAATCTTGAAATTACTAAGACTAAGAAAAAGACAAGAGCTAAAATAATCATTACATTTTGACCATCTAAACCTCCAAGCTTAAAGGGAAATAAATTAATTTCTGCAATTTTAGATAAAGGGTCATTAAATGCATATAACAAACCGATGATTGTGGTAATTACAATTAAAACTTTATCAACTAACGTAAATGGATTTCTTTTATCCTCATCAAGAGTACTCAGTTTTGCGAGCTCTTCAGCTTCTCTTACGGCAGCTCTATCAGGCACTTCTCCTATTGTACCAAATAAGGGTTTAGCTAACCAAAACTGTAACGTTCCTAAAAGCATAAATACACCTGCTAAACCAAAGCCCCAATGCCAGCCCACTTTTTCAGCTAAATATCCACAAAGCATCATACCAAAAAAAGCGCCTGCATTTACACCCATATAAAAAATAGTGTAAGCACCATCCTTTTTTTCTGGATAGTCTTTATACATTTCAGAGAGTATGGAAGTCATATTTGGTTTGAAGAAACCGGTTCCCAATACTAATAATCCTAAACCTACATAAAGCATAGTAGGAGAATCAATTGCCATTGCCGCATGACCTAAAGTCATAATTAGTGCCCCTATTACTACAGCCCAGCGGTATCCAATATATTTATCAGCTATAATTCCGCCAAAAATAGGAGTTATATAAAGTAACATAGCGTAAGTACCGTAAAGCGCTCCTGCATTTTCTGCTGACCAACCCCAACCTGGATTATCTCCAATAATGGCCATGGTCAAGAAATTAATTAGAAGCACACGCATACCATAAAACGAAAAGCGCTCCCACATTTCTGTAAAAAACAAAACGAATAATCCAGACGGATGTCCTAAAACAGTGTTTTTAAAGAAATGTTCTGTTGAATTTTGATTCATTGCTTTGTATTAATTTTTAATTATTATTAATGTGTTGGAATAACTACATCTTCGGCACCATGTGTTAATCTTTTTAACGGTTTTAGCAACGCTAAGATTAATACACCAAATAAGACACAGAAGATAAAAATACTTGTAAATACTTTAAATTCACCAGCACCCTCTGACAATCCGCCTACTGCACCTGCTACTTTATTACCTAATCCTGTGGCTGCAAAATAAGCACCCATCATAAACGAAGCATATTTTACCGGCGCTAATTTTGTAATAAAAGATAGTGAAACTGGTGAGGCACAAAGTTCTCCGATAGTATGAAATAAATAAGCCAATACCAACCAAATCATGGCTGATTTCTGGATCACCTCTTCTCCGCTCATTTGTACTTCAGTAGTTGCTATACTCATAAAAACAAAACCAAATCCCATGATAATTAAACCAATAGCCATCTTAAATATTGATGACGATTCTTTTCCTTTTAAAGCCCATTTATACCAAAAGTTTCCAACTATAGTTGCAAAAATTATAATAAAAAAGGCATTAATAGATTGAAAAACAGCAGCTGGAATTTCATTTCCTATTAAAGGCAATGAGAATGATAATATTCTGTTTGTTTTTTGTTCGGTATACAAACTCATCAAACCTCCAGCTTGTTCAAATGCACCCCAAAAAACGATTATTATTAAAAATGACAAGAAAAGAACTAGCATTCTATCTTTCTCAATACTTGTTAACGGTTTATTGAGTAATTCTTTACTTGCCTCGTCTTTTTTACCTAAAAAATCACCTACGCCTACTAGATATTTCAATCCAAACATATATACTAACTGGCCTATTGCCATACCAATTCCAGCTAAACCAAATCCATAATGCCATCCAAATTTAGCAGCAACAAAACCTACAACTAACGCACCTAAAAATGCCCCTAAATTGATTCCTAGGTAAAATACATAAAATCCTTTATCTCTTCGTGCATCACCTTGCTCATATAAACCCCCAACCATTGTAGAGATATTGGGCTTTAAAAAACCAACACCTATTACGATCAATACTAATCCCGTAAAAAAAGCCCATTGCGCATCGATTGCTAAAATTCCATGACCAACGCACAAAAACGCTCCTCCAAGCATTACTGCTCTTTTTTGTCCTAAATAACGATCGGCAATCCAACCTCCTGGTATCGAAGTCAA
This sequence comes from Flavobacterium sp. PL11, assembly GCF_035985025.1. Lineage (NCBI taxonomy): Bacteria > Pseudomonadati > Bacteroidota > Flavobacteriia > Flavobacteriales > Flavobacteriaceae > Flavobacterium > Flavobacterium sp. PL11. The sequence goes on along the minus strand of NZ_JAXCIA010000004.1, from coordinate 85,546 downwards.
ATAGACAAACATAGTGTAAGTCCCGTAAAAAGAAAGCGTCTCAGCATTACTCCATCCGTATCCTGATTGTGGATCACCCATGATAAGCGGTGCTGCTAAAAACAATGTTAAAATCGCACGCATTCCGTAATAGGAGAATCGCTCCCACATTTCTACAAAGAATAATACGTATAAACCTACTGGATGTCCAAATATTTCTTTTTGATTCGAAAGCTGGTTTGTGTTCATAAATTATAAATTTTCTTTAATGAAATTAGTCATTTTGTTGTACAATTGAATTCTAGTATTACCACCATAAATTCCGTGGTTGTTGTCAGGATAGATCTCAGAATCAAACTGTTTATTAGCTTGTATTAAAGCCTGCATCATTTGCATTGAGTTCTGAACATGAACATTATCATCTCCTGAACCGTGAATTAAAAGAAATTTTCCTTTTAATTTATCTACATGATTAATGGGTGAATTATCATCATAACCACTTGCATTTTCCTGCGGTGTTTGCATATATCGCTCTGTATAAACGCTATCATAAAAACGCCAGTTGGTTACTGGAGCTACAGCAATTGCCATTTTAAAAACATCATTCCCTTTTAAAATACAATTTGACGACATAAATCCTCCATAAGACCAGCCAAATATACCAATTCTAGTTTTATCCACAAATGAATAATTTCCTATCACTTTAGCCGCATCAATTTGATCTTCTACTTCGTACTTCCCTAACTCTTTTTGGGTAACCTTTTTAAAATCTGCTCCTTTAAAACCAGTTCCTCTTCCATCAACACATGCAACAATATAACCTTGCTGCGACAGCATCATAAACCAGTAATCATCAGCTCCATTCCAGTCATTATTTACTTGCTGAGATCCTGGACCTGAATATTGATACATAAAAACAGGATATTTTTTAGAAGGATCAAAATCCTTTGGTTTTATCATCCAAGCGTTTAACTCATTTCCCTTTCCTGTTTTTAAAACAAAAAATTCTTTGGCTGGTAAATCATATCCTTTTAATTTAGCTAATAAAGCTTCATTACTTTGAATCACTTGTACTTCTTTACCTGTTTTTGCTTCGTTCAACGTATATTTTGTAGGCTGAGAAGCACTCGAAAAAGTACTAATATAATATTGGAAATTTGGGCTAAAAGTTGCTCTAGTCGTTCCCACTGCTTGAGATAAGCGCACTTTATTTTTTCCGTCTAAACCTATTCTATACACATCTCTATTGATCGAGCCATTTTCAACTGATTGAAAGAAAACTGTATTGGTCTTTTCATCTAACCCATAATAGTCAGTCACTTCCCATTTCCCTTTAGTTACTTGGTTTTTTAATTTTCCATTTTTATCATATAAATAGATGTGGTTGAATCCGTCTTTTTCGGTTGTCCAAATAAAACTATTGTCTTTTAAGAATGTTAGATTATCGGTAACATCAACATAAGCTTTGTCTTTTTCATTCAAGACTACTTTTACAGCGCCTGTATTTCCATCGATAAATAACAAATCTAGATTGTCCTGATGACGGTTTAACACTTGTGCCGATAATGTGTTTGAATCACTTGTCCATTTCATTCTGGCAATATAAAAATCATTGTATTTACTTAAATCAATATTTTTAACTGCATTAGAATTCACATCATAAATATGTAATGAAACTGCGGCATTTTTCTCTCCTGCTTTTGGATATTTAAAAGTTTGAACTGTAGGATATAAATCTTTTCCAAACATTGACATTGAAAATTCAGGAACTTCACTTTCGTCAAAACGAATGTAAGCAACTTTTTTACTATCAGCGTTCCAGTCGAAAGCTTTTACAAATGCAAATTCCTCTTCATAAACCCAGTCTGTAATTCCGTTGATGATACTATTCTTTTTACCATCAGTGGTTATTGCTGTAGATTTGTTTGAAGCTAAGTCATAAACAAATAGATTATTTTCTTTTGCGTAAGCTATTTTTTTGCCATCAGGTGAAAAAGTAGGCTCTTGCACTTGAAAATCAAACGGTTTCTTGAGCTCCTTAGTGGCAATATTGTATAGATAATAGTCAGCGGTAAATGAGCGACGAAAAATTTGGTTGGTATTGCAAGCCAGCAAAATCATTTTTTCTGATGCATCAAATGTGTAACTGTCAATTCCATTAGACAATGCAGGAAAGGCTTTGGTGTCAATCAATGTAGTTACTTTTTTTAAAGTTGCAAAGTCATAAAGATCAATGCTCATACTCCTAGATTGCCTGTCAGCATTTAAAACCGTATATTGATTGGTGTTTTTTAATGATTGCAATTCATCCATTCCTTTGGTTCGAAATGTGCCATTATAAATTTGCTCAATGGTGATCTTTTCTTGTCCTACAACTGTAAAACATAGAAATAAAAATACTGCTATAATTCGTTTTGAGTACATACTATTTATTTAAAGATAAAAACGGTCAATTTTAGTGAAAAAATTACAATTAACAGTTGTTTTTTGTGTTAAATGTAAAAATAAATATTGATCACAACTAAAAACCAAAAGTGATTACGTTGGATATAAAACGTCTAAAATCGTATATTTGCAGTTAATATTACCATAACCAATTGAGAATGAATAAGGCTATTAGCGGATTTTCTAAATTATCCAAAGAAGAAAAAATACAATGGATTGCCAATCAATATTTTTCAACACCGATAGAAGCGGTCGCCTTGCTCAAAAACTATTGGAATACTGATGAAAAAATACAGAAATTACACGATGAATTTATTGAAAACACGATCACTAATTTCTATATTCCGCTGGGAGTTGCCCCTAATTTTTTAATAAATGAAAAATTCAGCACTATCCCGATGGCAATCGAGGAAAGTTCTGTGGTTGCTGCTGCTGCAAAAGCTGCTATTTTCTGGTCCACACGAGGCGGATTTAAAGCAACGGTTCTTAATACCGAAAAAATAGGTCAGGTTCATTTTATATACAAAGGGGATGCGTCAAAATTGAATGCCTTTTTTAGCCACATCAAATCTAAATTTTATGATGAAACCGAATCAATCACCACAAATATGCAAAAAAGAGGAGGTGGAATTTTAGATCTTATCTTAAATGATAAAACCCATTTAATGCCAAATTACTTTCAGCTACACGCTACCTTTGAAACTAAAGATAGCATGGGCGCTAATTTTATCAATTCATGCTTAGAGCAATTTGCAAAAACTTTAAAAGAAGAAGCAAGCCACTACAACTTGTTTAATGAAGAAGAAAAAGACATTGAAGTTGTGATGAGTATTCTTTCTAATTATGTTCCTAATTGTATTGTGAGAGCCGAAGTTTCATGCCCATTAGCAGATTTACGAGAAAAGCAAATTCCGAATCCTGAGGAATTTGCTCAAAAATTCATCCAAGCTGTTCAAATAGCTGAAATAGAACCTTACAGAGCTGTAACTCATAATAAAGGCATTATGAATGGTGTAGATGCAGTGGTGCTTGCTACAGGAAATGATTTTAGAGCTGTTGAAGCTGGTATTCATGCTTATGCTTCAAGAAACGGACAGTATTCAAGTTTGTCACATGCTAAAATAGAAAATGGTGTTTTTAGTTTTTGGCTGGAAATTCCTCTAGCTTTAGGAACAGTTGGTGGTCTTACTTCGTTACATCCATTAGTGAAATTATCATTAGAAATGCTTGAAAACCCTTCTGCGAGAGAATTGATGCAATTTGTTGCCGTAGCTGGTTTGGCACAAAACTTTGCCGCTTTGCGTTCTTTAACTACTACAGGAATACAAGAAGGACACATGAAAATGCACTTGAATAATATCATTAATCAGTTTGAAGCAACTGATGAAGAACGTGTTTCAATTCAGAAATATTTCAAGAAAAATGCTATTTCGCACAGTGCAGTGGAAACCTATATCATAAGTTTAAGAAACTAATCATAAAAACCCTTTTAAGGTTATTTACCCTTTCAGAGTTTAAAACCCTGAAAGGGTTAAAATCGATACTGAAATAAATTCAGCGTAAATGAAAAAAACATTTTACAGCAACGGCAAGCTTTTAATCACTGGAGAATATCTCGTATTAGATGGTGCAAAAGCATTTGCATTGCCTACAATATTTGGACAAACATTAATTATAGAGAGCGGTTCAAATAAAGAATTTCAATGGAAAAGTTACGACTCTGATCATAGTATTTGGTTTGAAGACACTATTCTATATAGCGAAATTACGACAGCAGAAAAAACCGAAGAGGAGTCTGTTAGAGCAACATTAATTTCAATATTGCGAGAAGCTTATTTATTAAATTCAGACTTTATTACAAAATGGAATGGCTTTAAGGTATCAACTGAGCTAAGTTTTCCAAAAAATTGGGGTTTAGGGACGTCATCCACTTTAATAAATAATATTGCTCAATGGTTGGCGATCGATGCTTTCACACTGCTAAATAATAGTTTTGGAGGTAGTGGATATGATATTGCTTGTGCGCAAAATAACGGTCCTATTGTTTACCAGTTAGATCATGGAAAACCTATTATTGAAAAAGTAGTTTTCAGTCCTGATTTTACATCAAATATTTACTTTGTCTATCTTAACAAAAAGCAAAGTAGCAAATCAGCAATAGCCGCTTATCATAGAAATAAAAAAAATAATCTGGCTGAAACTAAAGCAAGCATTAACAAATTAACTCAAGAAGTTTGGCAAGCAAGCACCCTTCCATCATTTGCGAAAGCAATTCAAAAACATGAATTAGCAATAAGTGCTATTATTGAGACACCAACAGTGGGAGGAACATTATTTCCTGATTTTAATGGGACAGTAAAAAGTCTTGGCGCTTGGGGAGGTGATTTTATAATGGCAGTCGCTGTTGAAAACCCTAGTAATTATTTCATATCAAAAGGTTATCATACTATTATCCCTTATGATGAGATGATATTGAGGTAATACCAATACATTAGGTAGTGCTTTAGTGTCGCTGGAAGCGTCTCAACACGCGAGAGCAACTTCACTGCGATGCTTACAGTATTATAAAGAATAGATTAGTAATAATTTATCAAACACAAGCTATTCCGTTTGTCACGCTGGACGCGTTTATCCAAGCACGAACAACTCCATTGGGATGCTTCCAGCATGACAAAGGAATAAATGCTTGCAGCGTGACAACTAATAGATTAGTTATACTTTAACAAACATAATCCACTCCGTTTGTCACGCTGGAGGCGTCTCAACATGCGAGAGCAATTTTGTTAGGATGCTTCCAGCATGGCAAACTAATAGATGAGTAATACTTCAATAAACGCAAACTACTGCGTCTGTAAAGCTCAAACCGTCCCATCACACGAAAGCAACTTCCCAATAATATTTCCAGCATAACAAAGTACAAGAAGTAATGAAAGCAATCCCCAGAAAGCGACCACAGCCAATTAGCACAGATCACGTAAAAAAAATCCCGATACAACTAAGTCGTATCGGGATTTTATATTTAAAAAATTACTAATTGCTAGTAATTAAACTGTTGTCTGTTATCTTCAATTTTAGCATTCCCTTTCAACGCTGGAATTACTCTATTTATTTCACCTGCTTTTTGAGCTCCTAATTTAGCTACATAAGGTTTAAAATCTTTGATAGCTGGTGCTTTTACTGTACTTGTATTTTTTACAACATAAATCCCAGCATTACCTTCAATAGGAGCTGACATTTTATTTGCTGACAAAGCAAATGCGTTTCCTACAACTACAGGCTCAGGACCAACATTAGGTAACATTGTGTTTTCCATAGTTACGTCAGTTGCTTGTTGTACAGTTGCTCCAACAGCTTTTGCAATAGCTTCAAGAGATGAACCTGTCATTTTAGCTTTGATCAATGCTGCCTTTTTCTTATTTTTAAGAATTTGCTCCACGTACGGTCTCACTTCGGTAACTGAAACTAATCCTGACTTATCAATACTTTTTAATTTTGCAATCACGTGACCTACATTAGCAACTTCAAATCTTTTTACTGATCCTTCTTTAACACCTGATTCAAATGCCCATCTTACAATATTTCTTTGCTTTCCTAGTGAACCAAAGTTCTCATCCATTCCTTTTACAGATGCTGCAGGAGCAACTGTAAGTCCATTATCTTTTGCCGCTTTATTAAAATCTTTACCAGCAGCTTCCATTTCGAATTTAGTGGCCTGCGTAAACATTTTATCCGAAGTTGCTTCTGAAGCTTCAATTTTTTGAGCTACCGTAGCTAAACGGATTCCGTCTTGTTTGTCAGTTACTTTTATAATATGAAAACCAAAATCTGTTTCTACTAAACCTACTTTTCCTATTCCGCTATTAAAAACAAAGTCGTTAAAAGGTTTTACCATTTGGTTTGGACCAAAATAACCTAAATCACCACCTTGCTGAGAAGATGAATCATCAGAGGCTGTGAAAGCTAACATTAAGAAACTATCTGGATTAGCAGTAATTTGAGCAAGTATGCTTTCTGCTTTAGCTTTGGCCTCTTCTTTTGTTCTTTGTTCTTTTTTATTAGGTACTTGAGTTCCTTCATAACTAATCAAGATGTGACTCGCTTTAGCATTTACACCAGACTTCATTCCTAATGATTTAGAAATACAGTAATAATTTCCAAATATATAAGGACCGTAAACGGCACCTGGAGCAAGATTAAATAATTGATCTGCATTTATTGCTGGTAAATCTTTCTTAGCAATATATGTAGAATCATAAGGAACATCTGAATTTGAATTAACAAAATCGATTGCATTTTTAGTAGTTCTAAAACCTGCTACCGTATCATTTTTTCCAGTCGCTTGATTGTAAACCACGCTACCCGTTAATAATGAATTGATTTTAGATTTAATTTCAGCTTCATCTGCCGCTGACGGTTTGTCTTCGATCAATACATACTCAACCTCACGAGACTCATCAGCCTTGAATTTTTTCTCATTCTTTTTCATATAATCAACAATTTCCGCATCAGTAACTTTTACATCACTATCTTTAATTGTTGAATACAATCCTGCAACGTAAGCAAAGTTTACTTTGTTTGCTTCCATTTCGTATTTCATTTTCCCTTCACTTTGAGTGGTATAGACTCCAGCTTTAACCATCGTGTTGTACAACTGATATTTTGCGTTTAGATCAGCGTCTTTTTCTCTATCCTTTAAAAACTGTGCTTGCTCAGGATTAGCTTTAAAATATTCTTTAAACTTTGCAACGTCAAACATCCCTGCAGCGTTTAAAAATAATGGATTTCCTCCTATGTTTTGATCCGCTTTTAAAACTTCTAATAAGTGTTTTTCACCAACTCTTAAACCTAATTTTTCAAATTCAGTAGTCAGTAAAGCTATTGAAACTTCTTGATCCCAAACTCTATTTGCAGCTTCTGTTGATGTAATTCCTTGACCACTTTTTTCAACATTACTCACTTTTACTCTAAAGTCTTCAAATGAAATATCTTTTCCATCAACGCTTCCTACATCCTGAGATGTACTATTGAAACCACCACTATTGAATATATCACCTATGATAAATGCTAATAAACAAAACCCAATAACGAGTATCAGAAGAAGTGAACGTTGTCTAATTTTTTGTAAAACTGCCATTTTATTGTTGTTAATTTTTATATTCAGTTTGCGAAAATACAATTATCTAATTAATAATAATACTAGTAGCGTTTTATTTTCTAAGAATTTTTACTTTCTTAATAAAAATCAGTCTTGCACTGTCATTTTAACCAATTCTATTTTCTTATTTGTCGCTTCTTCAATGATAAAGTGATAATTTCCTATGGCGATTACAGCTCCTTTTTGCGGAATCTCTTTAGTAAAGTCTACTATAAAACCGCCAAGTGTACCATAAGAATCCTCCTCTGGAATTTGGAGTTTGTAATTTAGATTTAAATATTCTACATCTAATCGAGCTGAGAATAAATAAGTATCTTCACTGAGTTGTTTTTCAATTAGTTCTTCATTCGAATCATGTTCATCTTCAATCTCACCAAAAAGTTCTTCAATAATATCTTCCAGAGTAATAATTCCTGATGTTCCACCATGTTCATCTAAAACTACAGCTACACTTTTTCGCTTTTTTGTAAGCAAGTTCATTGCATCTTTGATATAAATAGTTTGAGGAACAAACTCAACTGAAATTACAATTTCCTTAATGCTATTGGGTTTTTTAAACATGTCAAAGGAGTGAGCGTATCCAATGATATCGTCAAAAGAGTTTTGGTACACCACAATTTTTGAATACCCTGTTGCAATAAATAATGTTCTAAGATCTTCTATAGAATCAAATATATCAATGGCTACAATTTCAATTCTAGGCGTCATTACATCTCTAGCTTTGACACCAGAAAATTCTAAAGCATTTTGAAACATCAATATTTCTGAATCTACTAATTCATTATCTTCAACGGTGCTCATTTGCTCAGTGATGTAATTGCCAAGTTCAATTTTACTAAAAAAGAGTGGCGTAATATCACCCTCAGTTCTAAAAAATTTTCGTAAAATAAAATCAGAAATTGCAATAAAAAATGCAGCAATAAAATAAAAAATCTTATAAAAAAGATATGCAGGAATTGCAAAAAACTTAATTAGTGTATTGGCATAGATCTGGAAGAAAACTTTAGGAAGAAATTCAGCAGTAATCAAAATAACAACTGTAGAAATAAATATTTGTAACACTAAATTTAAACCCTTAGAAATGGGATATTCTAAAAGCTGAAAAAAATTCATCAGTACTTCGCCCATAAAAAACCCATAGACCACTAAGGCAATGGTATTTCCAACAAGCATAGAAACAATAAAATTAGTTGGTTTCTCTACTAATTTTGTCAGTATTTTTGAAATAAAATTATCTTGTTTCTTTTCAATTTCAAGATATATTTTATTGGAGGAAACAAATGCTATCTCCATTCCTGAAAAAAAAGCACTTAGTATTAGACAAAAAACGATAATACTAATTTCCATTGATTAGGATTTTTTATTTCTATCTTCAAATTTTTTTGCAAATTTTCTTCTAAAGAAAAACATAAAAACTGCCACTGCTGCAATAATAAAACTCAACCAAGGTGAACCGCCTAATGCAGGATTGTTTAGTTTTGTGATCCCATCGTACACGAAGTAAGCACCAAAAACCAGATATACGTATTGTGTAAATTTTAAATAATTCATAGTTACTTTTATTTATCGTTTGTTTCTACTTCGCCTGTAATTTTTTGCGAATTTATAATTTTAAAATCTTTACTAAAATCAATTCCTTGACCATTTGAAACTCCTTTTGGCCCCGTCAATTTGAATCTCCTTTCAGTATAAAACCATTGATTTTTTTGATCAAAGTAAAGTTGTTCTGTTTCTAATGTTTGCCCTTCTTCAGTAAAAATTTTTACTTTCCCCTGCAAATCTATAATGGTTGTGCCTTTGTAAGAGATAGCATAATTAGATTTTATAAATGTTTTTTTACCTTTTTTATCATAAAGCGTCACATCTATTCCCTTAGGAAATTCAGTAAATGGATAGGCAACACTGGCATAATCAAGCATTTTTGCACTTACCAGTACAGCTGTAATTCTCCCTGAATCAGTATATTTTAAATTGACTAAATCCGCATCGCTGCTGGGAAAAAATTCAGATATATTGTTTTTTTGTATGTCTTTAAAATTGCTCTCACAACCAAAAACAAGAGTCGCAGCAAGAACTGTGACAATCCATTTTAAATTGTATTTTTTAAATAAAGTCATACATACTGTATACTAAATAGTTTATTAAAAATACTCTAATTAAACTTTCTTTTAATAAACCACTGCTCGTTAAGAGATAGACTAATACTCAGATTTGCGTAATTTTCCTCCACTAAATTAGCAGTAGTTGTTCCTTTTTTACCTAATTCAAAACCAATGTTTACATTAGAGAAGGTTCCTGATAATGGCAATCCAAAACCTAATGTTAAAGCCATATCGTTTATAGGTTCCGCATTAATTACTAAACCTGTATTCTCATATCTAAATCCACCTCTATACGTTACCCTTTGAGCATAACTGGAGAATGAATTGTAATTAGGAATATAATACCCACCAATACTATATTTAGCATTTTTCTCATACGTAACATTAGCTAAGGAATTATAAGTATTACTTAGCGAAGCCGCTTTTTGGAACGAATATCCAATACCTACTAACCATTTTTGAGCTTCTCCCACACCAGCACCTAAAGCATATTTACTGGGCACTTCTAATTTTTTCTCTTCTTTTATGTCTTGTAAAACATCTACAATACTTAAATCAAAATTGGAATTATATAATGCCGTTGAAATGTTTCTTGTATTCTTTGAATTTAAAGTGCTTTCTATAGAATAATTTAAACTACTAAAAAAGGATACCTTTTTATAAATTTTGGTCTGGTACATCAGTCCAGCATTAAAATTTACCCCTGATAAATCTACGTCATTTAATTCTCTAGTACCTGTAGCAATACCAGTAATATATTCAAAATTGCTAGTTTCAATTTTACCAAAATTATAATTTGCATCTGCTCCAATGCTCAGTTGCGGAGTTATTTTATAACCTACACCAATAAATGCTTTATTTAAACCTCCGGTCCCGTTAAAACTTTGATTGTTTTGATCTGCTAATCCTATTTTTCTAATTTTATACCCCACTGAAGAGTAAGGAATTAATCCAAAACCCACTCCAAATTTTCCCAATGGCAATCCAACAGCCAAGTAATCTAAAGTACTTCTTTTCGTATTTGCTGCATTTTTCTCATCTTTTAGTTTAGAAGTGGCATAGGTGCCCCCTAAAGTAAACGTTGAAAGTTTTAAACTGGCATAACTAGCTGGATTTTGTAAGTTCATGTGAATGCTGTCCTGCTCAATTGCGATTCCTGCCATCGAACGAATTTCATGTGTGCCCTTAAATCTTACATCACCTATACCGTAAAAAGAATATGGAGAAGCTGTTCCATCTTGAGCAAAAGACACTAAAGACAAAAGTAAACATAAGCTTACTATAATTTTTTTAATCATTTTTGATTTTATATTGATGTGTTTGATTCAAACTTTCAAGCAGAAAATTTGAATTGGCAAATATGGTATTTTTTAATCGTTTAGCCAAAAAATCTGTATCGCCACCCGTTAAAATTATTATAAAATTTGGATAGGATAATTTATATTCATTAATAAATCCATCTATTTCATAAACCACTCCATTGACTATTCCTGAGTGAATAGAGTTAGAAGTGGAGTTTCCAGTAATATAGTTTGGAGATTCTAATGACAGTAGCGGCAATTTTGCGGTGTAATTATGTAGCGACTCATAACGCAATCGCAATCCTGGTGCAATAGCACCACCTAAATAATTATTTTGATCATCAATAAAATCATAAGTTATACAAGTACCAACATCAATTACCAGTCTATTTTGATTTGGAAAAGCAAGTACTGCTCCTGCTGCAAGAATCATTCTGTCTATTCCTAATGTTTGTGGTGTGCTGTATTTATTATGAAACGGAAAAGAATCGGTTGTAGTGATAAATGAAACTTTTAGCGATGAATCGAAGTCTAAAAACGACTGTTTATCTAAGTTTGCTACTGAAGAAACCACCAATTCAGTCACCTTTTGAAATTTATTTAAAATATTTTGAATATTTATTTTGAGGTTTATATTATCAAAAACATAACTTTCTAAAAGCATAGCTTGCTCAAATACAGCAGCTTTAATTCTAGAATTACCCACATCAACAACTAAAATCATAATTCATTATTTGCGGTGGCGAAGGTACGAATTGATTTTTTTAAAAAAATGGTTTGGATATATTAAAAATGATTCTATCTTTGCACCCGCAATAGCACGGTACCTTAGCTCAGATGGTAGAGCAATGGACTGAAAATCCATGTGTCCCTGGTTCGATCCCTGGAGGTACCACAAAACCCGAATAGAAATATTCGGGTTTTTTGTTTTAAAATCAGTAAGCCATTTATAAATTGATTTACATAATTCATTTTATTCAGCATTAAAAAGTCACGAGTAAAAACCGCTTATTTACTGAAATAATGACTCTGAACTTTAATGAATTTTTATTTACGGTTTTCAAAACATTAGTGGACAAATTTTAAAACAATACCTAAAAGGTTATAAAAACCTTTTAGGAAACGTAAATTGATTTATTAAATTAGATCCAAATTTAGAAACTGAATAGCATATAAAAAGCACTGCTTCAAAATCTTATTTCCCCTATTTTTTAGTATTATATGTTCTAATCAACCAATAAATTTCTGTCAATTATAAAGAGTTACTATTTCATTTGTCCTTATCTTTAGCAATCACGCACGTTATTTATGAAAGATAAAGTAAAAAAAATAGGAGTTATAATTTTAGGAATTATCCTTTTCATTGCAGCGTTAAGCTTTGCTACAAACTTGTGGGTCAATTACCAACTTCCAAAAATAATTTTAGACAAAAACGAAACTCCATACGACATAAAATACGAAAAGATGGAGATTTCATTATTTTCGAGAAAAATTACTGCTTCAGGAATTATTATACTGCCTAAAAAAAGACAAAAAGATAGCCTAAGTAAAAATGGAATCTTTGCCTCAATTGAAAATATTACGGTTGATGATTATAAAATTTTTTCACTACTTTTCAAAAATAAAATAGAGGCTCGTAACATTACTTTTTCTAAACCAAAAATCACTCTTTTTAAATATAGTGACAAAACAATTAATTCTACTAAAAACGTCAGTACGCAAATCGTAGCTCCGTTTGAACAAATTATAAAAGTAGCTAATGTCAATATTGAAAACGGCAACTTTTCTATTGTTAATATTAAAAACAATAAAACACTTTTTACAGCGCAGAAAGTTATTGTACAACTTAATGACCTCGCTATCTCCGAAAAAACGTTGAATAACAAAATCCCATTTTCTTATAAAAGTTATGCTTTTAGCTGTGATAGCTTAATCTACCAAACTGATAAAGCGTATCAAATAAAAGCTGCTAAAATCAGCACCACCAACTCGGGACTTGAGATGAATAGTTTCTCCATGACATCCTTACTTAGTCGACAACAATTTGTCGATCAATCTGAAAAAGAACGCGATTTATACACATTGAAAGCGGATAAGATCGCGATCAAAAATATGAATTGGGGATTTAAAGAAGAAATACTTTTTTTTAAAACCACTCAAATTGTGATTGAAAAGGCCGACGCCAATATATACAGAAGCAAAATTCCTAAAGACGATCTTTCAGTTAAACCGCTTTACAATAAACTTTTACGCGAATTAAAATTTGATCTACAAATTGACTCACTGACCATAAATAATTCGAATTTAGTATATGAAGAAGAAAAGACGTTTAATAATGGTGCGGGTGTATTGAAATTTGGATCATTTAATTTACAAGCAACAAATCTTTATAGTGGATATCAAAACAATAATTTACCTGATGTTTTGATATCTATAAACTGTAAATTCATGAATAAATCCCCAATGGTGGTGAAGTGGCATTTTAATGTAATGGACACATCAGATGGTTTTAACATAAAAGGTAGTATTAAAAATTTTGAAACAAATCAATTGGCTATTTTTACAAAACCATATTTAAACGCAACACTTCAAGGGACTTTTAACCAAGTCTATTTTGATTACACTGGCAATAATCACATTGCAAATGGGAACTTTGCTTTGCGTTATCACGACTTAAATATGGAAATATACCAGAAAAAGAATCGAGATAAAAAAAGCGTTTTAAAAAGCTGGCTGGGGAATTTACTGCTAAAAAATGATTCTGGCGGCGAGCTCGTAGAAAGCGAAATACAAGTCGAGCGAATTAAAGAGAAATCATTTTTCAATTTTTTTTGGTTGTGCTTTGCTGAGGGACTAAAAAAAACGTTTTTATAAAAAATCGTTTCTTCTATCAATTATTGTAGTTCTACCAAGCTTTTGAAATTTTGAGTTTTATAAATTTAATTTTGTGTGAATTCTATAATGCAACATCAGAAAATAAGGTTTTAAGACAAATACAGCATAAAATATTTAAATTTTACTCCTTCTGATTAATTTACGTTAGTAAAGCAAACTTTCAACGCATTGTCTTTCTGCTATTTGAATAGTTGCACTTTTTTATCAGCTGTTATAGAAATCTATATCCTACAGTAGCATTAGCCAATCTTTTTTTATCAACTAAATGAATTTTTTGAGTAAAAATTACGCCGTTACTTGCTTTTGACACTATTTTTCTATTTAATTTTTATTTTGCCTCGTGAAGAACATTTTGTGTTAGAATAAATAACAAAGTTTATTGTAAAAGTGTTTATTAAACAAACCCTGTATCAATAAAATGATCGTAATTTTATACGTCATATTAATTTGCAATATCCGTTAACACAAAGAAGTTATTAAACAATAAATTAAAGCAAGAGTGGTTAATCTATACTTTTTTATATATTTACTCAAAAACTAAACCTAATTTTTATACGATCGTGCAATGTAAAAAACTGTAGCATTTGAAACAGTTATCCTCATTCTAAGCCAAAGATCATAATAAAGATCAACTTCAAAATCAAAATTATGAAAGAATTTTCAGTACTGCTTTTTTTTATTGCAACATTACATACCTCCTTTGCGCAAACCACCACAGAACCTGTAGACATTACAGACATGTTGAAAATAAAGACTATTAGCAATATAACACTCACTAAAGATGGCACAAAAGCAGCTTTTACGGTAACCTCGATTGAAGCCGATCAAAAGAACACTCAGGATTATAAGTATAGTACCCAGATCTATACTGCTTCAACGTCAATCACTGCAGCTCCCGTCCAACTGACTACTTCCAAAGAAGATGCAATTAAACCTGTGTGGAGCCCAGATGGAAAGCAACTTGCTTTTACTCGCTTTGTGGCAGATAAATCTCAGATTTTTATTTTATCGATGGCGGGAGGAGAACCAATGCAATTAACCAACTTTAAATATGGTGCAAAAAATCCAAAATGGGCTCCAGATGGCAACAAAATCCTGTTTTCGTCGAGTATTTCATTACAAGAATTAATTAAAGATTCTACTTTAAACAAGGCGCACTCCATACCAACTTGGACAATGGAAAAACCCGGATTTAACAAAAATGAATATTTGCTACTGAATAGTAGCAAACCAAATCCCAACGGTGATTTATCAGAAATAAGAGCTTATTTAGATAAAAATGCAATTGACAAAAAAGCAATTGTTCTCAATAAATTAAATTTTCAAAATGAATCTTCTATTTCTTCCGAGATAAATTTCAATTACTTCTTTGCTGTAAATACCACTAAAGAGTCCCTACCTCGCTCGCTCACGAAAGGTTTTTATAATCTTACAGATGCAGAATACACGCCAGATGGAAAACAAATACTTTTCTCTGGTGCCATTGACAGTATACAAAATCCAGATCGCTCCTTAGAGAGCGCAATCTATTTAGCCGATAGTGATGGTGGTAATTTCAAAATGATTTTAGGAGGAAAAGATAAGCGATATAGCAACGCATCTTTATCGCATTCGGGAAAACAGTTAGCTTTTTTGGTCAGTAACACTTCTTTTATATCAGTTCCCACACTGGCAATAATGCCCATTAATGGAACAGAAAAAGATATTATAACAATCCCTTTTGATCGTGAGAAAACAAATCTTACTTGGAGTACGGATGACAAATACTTGTACTTTACCGCACAAAGCAATGGAGGAACTATTTTAAACAGAGTTAATATTTCCACAAAAGAAGTAAATGCGTTGTCCGGTAATGAGATTGGCATTACCAGTTTTGACATTGTAAACAATATACTTGTATATTCAAAAACAGAGGTGCAAAATCCCTCCGAACTGTATTTTACAAATTCTAATTTTAAAAAACATAGAAAGGGAAGTAATTTTAACGATTGGGTCCTAAACAAAAAACTATCCTTTCCAGAAAAAAACTCCTTTGTCAATGATTTAGGAATGACAATTGAATATTGGGTAATGAAGCCAACTAACTACAAAGAAGGAGAAAAATATCCATTGTTGCTCGAAATTCATGGCGGACCGTCCGCTATGTGGGGACCTGGCCAAGATAGTATGTGGCATGAGTACCAATATTTTTGCGGCAAAGGCTATGGTGTAGTATATAGTAATCCTCGCGGATCAGGTGGCTATGGCTTAGAATTTTTAAGAGGCAACATCAATGATTGGGGCAAAGGTCCGTCAAGTGATGTCCTGACTGCTTTAGATAAAACTGTTGATCAAGGCTGGGCTGATCCTTCAAATCTATTAATTACAGGAGGCTCTTATGCTGGTTACCTTACTGCATGGATTATTAGCCATGACAATCGTTTTAAAGCCGCATGTGCACAACGCGGAGTTTATGATCTTCCAACATTTTTTGGTGAAGGAAATGCATGGAGATTAGTCCCTAATTATTTTGGAGGCTATCCATGGGAACCAAAAGTGAAGGAAATTTTGATAAGAGAATCACCCATTACTTATGTTGAAAACATTAAAACCCCATTCATTATTTTTCATGGAGGCAGTGATCGCCGCACAGGATTCGTTCAAGGCGAAATGATGTTTCGCAGTCTTAAAGTCTTAGGACGTCCAGTTGAATATGTGGTACATCCGGGAGCAACACATGAAATCACAAGAAATGGTGACAACAGACAACGTATGGACCAAATGTTGCGAACATTTGAGTTCTTTGAAAGATATATTGATAAAAATAAAGACAATTAACCCGAATATTTTCAATCGCTTTACTTTTTTGACTAGCAATAGACAGTTACAATCTATTAATGGTTCAAGTGCGAAACATTATACAAAAAAACATTAATCAAAAAGTAGAAAGGCAAAAATTTAAAAGTCAAGCTTTTCCCATTGTCACAATTTATTCATTTTAAGAGTTTAAAACCGAGATAAGCCCTCCTAAAAATAAGCTCTAAATTATTGTACACAAACCTATAAGTTTAACCTTTGATAGTTTTTATTACGGCGTGATCATAACACAAAAAAAGGAGTTATTGGCTCCTTTTTTTTATTTTCAAGTTGTTTATTTGTTGTCAAGATAACCCAACTTTAATTAAACAATGAATAGTTTCCCTTCAAAAATGTAACAAAAATGCTTAGGGTTGGCAAATACCCAGCTAAAAAATACGTCACAGTTTGTTAAACTTGAACTTCTGCCCACCTATTGATGCTTCGTACATTAGTCCACCCTTTTGCATGGTAAACACCATGATGCCATTAGCATACTTTACATTCGTTGACGCACCAGCTTTAACAGCTACTGCTGAAGCTTGAGCGAAAAACTCAAATTGACTATTCTTGAAGCGTGCTAAATCACTATCTGACTCAAAAAATATCACCTGACGATATGCCTGACCACCAGCCTGAAATCCTATGCTGACTTGTGTAAGTTTGGCCATACCTATAAGTTTGCCACGCTCATAAACAACCCCGCTACCAGCAGCACCTCCTATACCCAAACCAGCCTACCCCACATTAGGAAATATTACATACCCAATAGCATCTTCAAAAAGTCCTTTCATCAAACCGTCAGTTTTAAGAAACTCCTCCTTTGCAATCTTACTGTCGGCGATAATTTTATTTTTCTTGACCTCCGATTGCCCAAAAACCGTTGTAGAGCTGAGTACACCAATTGCCACTATTATCCAAATGCTGTTTAATTTTTTCATGTCGATATTTTTAATTGTTACAAAATAATTCATGTTAAAATACTTTATTTTAGATTGAAAAAAAAGTAAAATAGCAATACTCAAATATCACATAAGTTTTTTGAATCTGATTAAATTGTACTGATTATCAACTACATAAGTATTTAACTCCTTCGCTGATAATTATAAATAGAAAAGAGGAACTAAAAGATATTTTTCTATTTAATCTATTTGTTTTTTACCTGCGGTTTGAAGTATCCTTAAAAACCATACCTAACTCAACAGTCAAACAACGATAAATTTGATTCTTACTTTATTCTAAAAAAGAAAGAAACATATTAAAATCGCAACTATTTTTCAATAAAAAAACACCTTTCATAAATTTAAAATGATTTAATTGTGTTATTCTCTTTATGATTATTGCTAAATTACTATATTTATGCAAAATTACTATATATGGAACTTTTAATCTGTCCAAAATGCCAAAGCGATCACATCATAAAAAGCGGTGTCATCAACAATAAACAAAGGTACTTATGCAAAAAATGCAACTATTTTTTTACGGTGAATAAGATAGGTAAAAAGATTGATGATTATTATGTAACTAAAGCGTTGCAGCTTTATCTTGAAGGCTTAAGTTATAGAGAAATAGAAAGAATCATCGGTGTATCTCATGTTACGGTGAGCAACTGGGTAAAATCCTATAATATAAAAAAACCGTCGCAAGTAAACTATCATCCTACTTACAAGATCTTTAACCACTTAGAATTAGTAGAGTATATTAAAAACAAACAATTATTGTCTGGCGCAGGTATGATTATTACTGAACTAGGTGATAAATTTATGCTCATAAAATGGGAACGATTTAAAGATTAACTATACTCATTTACACAAAAATATAGGATACTTTTTTTTTAAATAAAAATAATTGAATTTGGCACCGTTGAAACTAACCACTTCGTTTAACCAAATCTTTACTTATTTATGAAAAAAGTTTATCTATTGGCAGTTTTGCTGCTTTTCTTTTTCAAAGGCTTTTCGCAGGGATCTCCCGATTATGGCGCCGGAATGAAGTTTAACCTCAATGACGATGGATCAAAATATTTGAGAGTTATTTCGTGGGCTCAAATCTGGGGACAATACAATTCAGATCGTTCTCTTGATGGTAATGGGAACGAACAAGCTGATTTAGATTTCAGCGTAAGAAGAGCGCGTGTATTAATGTACGCACAAATTAACAAAGACTTCTTGATTTTAACTCATTTCGGACTTAACAGTTTAAATTCAGAAACTATGAGTCCTACAGGGCAAGGTGCGGGATCACAATTATTCTTGCACGATGTATGGGCACAATATAGCGTTGGCAAGAACAATGCTGTAGGTGCAGGATTACACTATTGGAATGGGATCTCTCGTTTAAACAATCAAAGCACTTTGAATATTTTAACATTAGATAATCAGCGCCAAGCATGGGCAACATTAGGCTTATCAGATCAGTTTGCTAGACATATTGGAGTTTATGCTAAAGGAACTTATGGTAAATTTCAGTATCGTGTTTCGATGAATAGTGCAGCATCAAATAACCTTCAACCTACGGGATTACCAATTAATAGCGGTGCGGCAACTTACACAGGAAGACGATTATTAGGTTCTAAAGAATCAGGGAGAACCTACTCTGGTTATTTTGAATACAGCTTATTAGAATCAGAGAGTAATTTTTTACCTTATAAAGTGGGAACCCATTTAGGAACTAAAAAAGTATTTAATATTGGAGCGGGCTTCTTTTCGCATCCCAATGGATCTGTGGTAGCAGATAATTCTGGAAAACTAAGCGGAGAAAATATTTCTGTTCTAGGCTTAGATGCTTTTTATGATGTGCCTTTAGGAACACAAGGCGCTGCTCTTACCGCTTACGCTTTATACCAAAATTCAGATTATGGGAAAAATTACACATTAGGCACAACCTACGAAACTGGATCCATGCTTCACACACAGTTAGGATATCTAATTCCTGGAAAATCAAAAACGCGTTTTCAACCCTACGTATCGTATAGCGATAGACAAATAGAAGCTTTAAATGATAATGCATCCCAATTAGGCATAGGTGCAAATGCGTTTTTTAGTGGACATCATTCTAAATTAACCCTTGAATATCAGACCTTAAAATACGGCTTAAGCAAGGCTGTGAATACCATTACATTACAAGCAATGATTTACCTATAAAATACTAACAATTAACCACAATTACTATGAGCGATAAACAAGATAACGCAACGGCCTACTGGAATGAAAATCTACGATATCTTCTGATATTATTGAGCATTTGGTTCGCCGTTTCCTACGGAGCAGGAATATTTTTCAAAGAAGCATTAGACACTATTAAAATAGGTGGTTTTCCACTTGGTTTTTGGTTTGCACAACAAGGTTCAATTTATGTATTTGTAATACTGATATTTGTTTATGTAAGACTAATGAACAAATTAGATAAGAAATACGGTTACGACGAATAATTATAAAACTATAAAAAAAAGTAAAAATCATGGATTTACAAACTTGGACCTATATACTTGTTGGAGTAACCTTTGCTCTTTATATTGGAATTGCGATCTGGTCACGTGCCGGATCTACTAAAGAATTTTATGTTGCTGGAGGCGAAATTTCTCCTTTAGCAAATGGTATGGCAACAGCTGCTGACTGGATGAGTGCTGCTTCATTTATTTCAATGGCAGGAATTATTTCCTTTGATGGCTATGATGGAGCCGTTTATTTAATGGGCTGGACCGGAGGATACGTACTTCTGGCACTTTTACTTGCTCCTTATCTTCGAAAGTTTGGAAAATTTACGGTTCCTGATTTTATTGGAGAGCGTTATTATTCTAACAGTGCGAGAACCGTTGCAATTATTTGTGCTTTAGTAGTTTCATTTACTTATGTTGCTGGTCAAATGCGCGGTGTAGGTTTAGTGTTTTCTAAATTTTTAGAAGTTGACATCGACACTGGTGTTATTATAGGAATGGTAATCGTATTATTCTACGCTACTTTAGGAGGAATGAAAGGAATCACTTATACCCAAGTGGCGCAGTATTGCGTTTTAATATTTGCTTTTATGGTTCCTGCCATATTTATTTCGATTCAAATGACAGGAAACCCAATTCCACAATTAGGAATGGGCGGAAAATTAGCTGGAACTGACACGTATCTTATTGACAAATTAAATGGGCTTTCTACAGATCTTGGATTTGCTGTTTACACCGATGGAACAAAATCAATGGTTGATGTTTTTGCAATTACATTAGCATTAATGGTTGGTACTGCAGGATTACCACATGTAATTGTACGTTTTTTTACTGTAAAAAGAGTAAAAGACGCTAGGAAATCAGCTGGATATGCTTTGATCTTAATTGCAATTTTATACACTACAGCACCTGCAATTGCCGTTTTTGCAAAAACTAATTTAATAGACACTGTAAATGGTAAAGAGTACACATCGATGCCTGCATGGTTTACTAAATGGGAGAAAACTGGATTGTTGACATTTCAAGATAAAAACAATGATGGTATAATTCAGTATTATAATGATGCATCAAAAGACGAAACCTTTTTAGCGGCACAAGAAGCTAAAGGAAATAAAGGAAGTGAGTTAGTGATTGATAAAGATATTATGGTACTTGCCAATCCTGAAATTGCCAACTTGCCTAACTGGGTTATTGCCCTAGTTGCTGCTGGAGCATTAGCGGCTGCATTATCCACTGCTGCGGGATTATTACTAGTAATTTCAGCCTCAGTATCTCATGATATTATCAAGAAAATGATCAACCCAAATATTTCTGAAAAAGGCGAACTTTGGGCTGCTCGTGCAGCGGCAGCTGTTGCTGTAATAATTGCTGGTTATTTCGGAATCAATCCACCTGGTTTTGTCGCCGCCGTTGTTGCACTCGCTTTTGGGTTGGCGGCTGCATCACTTTTTCCAGCTATTATCCTAGGTATTTTCGATAAAAAAATGAATAAAGAAGGTGCAATTTCAGGTATGATCGTGGGACTATTGCTAATGATTTTTTATATGCTGAAATTTAAATTTGGTCTGTTTGACGGTGGCAAAGATGCTGTAGCTGGTTTAAAAGAAAGTTGGTGGTTTGGCATTTCTCCTGAAGGTTTTGGAACTATTGCCATGTTAGCAAACTTTGCAGTAGCACTTATTGTAAAAAGCTTTACTGCTGCTCCACCTCAAGATGTACAAGATATTGTTGAAAATATTAGAATTCCTTCTGGCGCTGGTGACGCTACACATTAAAGGATTTAAAAGTGTATTATATCTATTTTAAACCATACAATCTCTACATTTGCTTGTAGAGATTGTATATTTTTAACTCCATGAAGAAAAGACACGAACAAAAGTTGGTTATTCTTTCAATGCTCATTTTAGCAGCATTGAATATTCCGCTCTTGCTTTTATTTGATAGTTCTCAACCTCTGTTTGGTTTTCCTATTATTTACATTTATATCTTTTCGGTATGGCTTTTTTCCATCGCTATTTCTTTTATAATTATAAAAAGATATGATGAATAGTATTGGACTTCTATTAATTCTAGTGCTATACTTGGCAATTCTTTTTTTTATAGCCCATTGGTCTGAAAAAAGAAGTCATTCTAAATGGACAAACAATCCCTACGTCTATTCATTTTCATTAGCCGTTTATTGCACTGCATGGACTTATTACGGAAGTATAGGTGTAGCGGCAGAATCTGGATTAAGTTACTTAACAATTTATTTAGGTCCTATAATTATTATTCCAGCTTGGATCATAATTCTCAAAAAAATTATTAGTATTTCAAGAGTCAATAAAATCTCTAGTATTGCAGACTTTATTTCTTTGCGGTACGGGAATAGTAGATTTCTAGGTGCATTAGTAACTCTGATTTGTATTTTTGGGATTGTACCTTATATTGCCTTACAGCTAAAATCTATTTCGGATACTTTTCACATTGTTACTAAAACGGGCTCTAGCGGAAATATTTTTACTGATACTACAACCTACGTGTGTTTAGCATTAGCACTCTTTGCCTCCTATTACGGGACTAAATATGTAGATGCTTCCGAAAAAAGACGTGGAATAGTAACAGCAGTAGCAATGGAATCTATTTTAAAACTAGTTTTCTTTTTGATTGTTGGCGTATATGTAACCTACTTTGTTTTTGATGGCTTTGATGACATTTATCAGCAGGCATCTTTGCTAAAAGATTTTGATAAAAAAAACACTATCGGCGGTTTAACTAACGGCATCAACTGGTTTTTCCTTTGTGTCTTATCTATGTTTGCCATTTTTTTACTTCCTAGACAATTTCATGTAGCAATTGTTGAAAACAATAAAGAAACACATATCAAAACCGCAGTCTGGTTATTCCCTTTGTATTTGTTACTGTTTAATCTTTTCGTTTTTCCAATTGCTTGGGGAGGTAACATACTTTTTGATGGTAGAGGCCATAATTCAGACACCTATTCATTACTGATTCCGCAATTATTTAATAATACTACCTTGACTGTTTTAGTGTTTTTAGGTGGATTTTCGGCTGCGATTTCAATGATAATTGTTTCCTCGATTTCACTATCTACTATGTTAAGCAATAATCTTTTGATTCCGTATGGATTTATAGGATCACTGGAAAACGTTTCACAAGAAAAAAATAACAAACGAATTGTAAACAGTCGAAAGGTTGGTATTTTTTCGCTAATCATTTTGTCTTATGTGATTTATAGGGTTTTTATTTTAGATTACTCTTTATTCTCTATTGGATTAGTAGCTTTTGTAATTATTGCACAATTAGCACCAGCCTTTTTTGGCGCTATATTTTGGCGAAGAGGGTCAAAAAGTGGTGCAGTTACTGGAATAATTTTAGGTTTTTTAATGTGTTTATACACTCTATTGATTCCTTATGCTATAGGAATTTCGAAATCTACCAGTCTTTTTATTCAGCAAGGACCTTGGGGAATTACACTTTTAAAACCTTTTCAATTATTTGGATTGGACTATTTAGAGCCTATCCCGCATGCTGTTTTTTGGAGTTTACTTATTAACATAGTAAGTTATTTAGCCATATCTGTAAGTTTTAAAGGCAATTATAGAGAACGTAATTATGCAGAAATGTTTGTAGATATTGATAAGTATATCACTAATCATGAAAATGCTTTTATATGGAAAGGAACCGCTTACATCAGTGATATTCAGAAAGTATTATGTCGTTTTCTAGGTGAAGAAAGAACAAAACGTGCATTGACAATTTTTAATCTAAAATACAATGTGGATAAAAACAGCACCATAGCCGATGCGCGATTTATAAAATTTGCAGAAAACTTACTCACAGGCCATATAGGTACGGCTTCCGCCAAAATTTTAATATCAAGTGTTATCAAGGAGGATAAAATCAGTTTGCCAGAGGTATTGCGAATTTTAGAAGAATCCAAAGAAAACCTGATCATCAATAAAAAATTAACCGATACGTCCAATGAATTAAAAAAAATCTCTGAGCAGCTGAAAAATGCCAATTTAGAGTTGGTAAATAAAGACATTCAAAAAGATGAATTTCTGGATACTGTTACCCATGAATTAAGAACCCCAATTACGGCTATTCGTGCAGCAAGCGAAATCCTCCATGATGACGATGATATTCCAGAAGAACTGCGGAAACAGTTTTTACAGAATATTATTTCTGAATCCGATCGCTTAAATCGCTTGATTGATAAAATATTAGACTTAGAGAAATTTGAAACTGGAAAGCAAAAAATTTACTTATCTAAAAATGATAT
This sequence comes from Flavobacterium sp. PL11, assembly GCF_035985025.1. Lineage (NCBI taxonomy): Bacteria > Pseudomonadati > Bacteroidota > Flavobacteriia > Flavobacteriales > Flavobacteriaceae > Flavobacterium > Flavobacterium sp. PL11. Next base: position 61,113 of record NZ_JAXCIA010000004.1, on the reverse strand, counting down.
TTCAAAAACGGTCAAAAACACGCTAGTTTCATTACAACAGTTAATTAAAAACAAAAAAATTAATATAGAATTTCCCGAGGCCTCCACAGTAATAAAAGCTTTTTACGATGAAGAACGAATTATTCAGGTCGTTACTAATTTACTTTCAAATGCTATAAAATTTAGCGCTTCTAGCAACGGGAAAATAACCATTTCGATTAGAGAAAAGAAGGGAAACATCGAAGTGAAAATTCACAACAATGGCAATGGGATTAAGAAAGAAGATTTTGAAGCAATTTTTGATAAATTCTATCAGTCGCGGAATCAAAACGTAAAAAAACCAATCGGAAGTGGATTAGGCTTAGCCATTTGCAAAAAAATTATTGCCCATCATAAAGGACAAATTTGGGCAGAAGAAAATGTTCTAGAAGGCGCAACTTTCATTTTTACACTACCTAATTATAATACAACTGAAAATAATTAAAACATGAAAAAAATTTTAATTGTAGACGATGAACCTAATATCGTAATGTCATTAGAATACACCTTCAAAAAAAATAATTTTGAGGTATTTATTGCCCGTGACGGACAAGAAGCATTAGATATTTTAAGAAACCAGCTTCCAGATATAATCATCCTCGATGTGATGATGCCTATGGTGGACGGCTATGCCACATTAGCGCAGATTAAAAAAGACAAGAAACTGGCACATTGTAAAGTGATATTTTTATCCGCAAAAAATAAAGAAATAGATATAGAAAAAGGACTTTCACTAGGTGCTAATTTATACGTAACTAAACCTTTCTCCGTGAAAAAATTAGTAGATCAAGTTCATGAATTAATGCAATAAAAAATAAATTCAATACCATGACATACAAGGAAATATATACAGAAAGCATCGAGCAACCAGAAAAATTCTGGAAAAAACAAGCGGATGCAATTGATTGGTACACCAAGCCTGAGGTTATTATCTCAACAGATGAAAATGGATATCCGCTATGGTATAAAGATGGAGAATTAAATATTTGTTATTTAGCGCTAGACAAGCACATTCAAGATGGTTTTGGAGATCAAGTGGCTTTAATATATGATTCACCCGTAACGCAAACCGTAAAAAAATATACTTTTTTAGAAGTTAAAACAGAAGTGGCAAAACTCGCTGGAGGAATGCTATCGCTTGGGTTAAAAAAAGGAGACACAGCAGTTATTTATATGCCCATGATTCCACAAGCGGCTTTTGCAATGCTAGCATGTGCGAGAATAGGGGTGACACATTCCGTTGTTTTTGGTGGTTTTGCACCGCATGAATTAGCCATTCGTATTGACGATTGCAAACCCAGATTGATCATTACAGCCTCGTCAGGTATTGAGGTCGATCGATTAATTGCTTATAAACCTCTAGTTGATGAAGCGATCGCACTGGCCTCACATACACCTAAAAAAGTGATTGTTTTCAATAGAAAATTAGGGGCTAGAGTTCCATTTAAAAAATACGATGTCGATTATGATGCTTTGGTTTACGGCTCAGAAGAAGTTCCTTGTGTTGCTGTAAATACTACACATCCTTTATACATTTTATATACATCAGGCACAACAGGAAAACCAAAAGGTGTAGTGAGAGACACAGGCGGCTGTGCCGTTGCATTAAAATTTTCTATGACTCATATTTACAATGTACAACCAGATGAGGTTTTTTGGGCTGCTTCAGATGTGGGATGGGTTGTAGGACATAGTTTTATTGTTTATGGACCATTAATAAACCGTACTACAACCTTAATTTTTGAAGGAAAACCTATTAGAACTCCAGATGCAAGCACTTTTTGGAGAATAATTGCAGAGCATAAAGTAAATGCTATGTTTACCGCACCTACTGCCATTCGTGCTATTAAAAAAGAAGATCCAGATGGCGAATTTATTAAACAATATGATTTAAGTTCGTTAAAAACGCAATTTCTTGCTGGTGAGCGTTGTGATATAGCCACTTTAGAATGGTATCAAAAACACATTCCTGCCCCAGCAATTGATCATTGGTGGCAAACAGAATCAGGATGGCCTATGATTGCTAATATGATGGGAGTGGAACAACTCGCTATTAAACCTGGCTCAGTAGGAAAAGCGGTTTGCGGCTACGACATCCAAATTTTTAACGAAGAAGGAATCGAATTAGCACCCAATCAAGAAGGATATGTGGTAGTTAAGCTACCTTTGCCGCCAGGCACATTACTGGATTTATGGAAAGACAATCCGAGATTTAAAGCAGGTTATTTAAATCAATTTCCAGGTTATTATTTCTCAGGAGATGGCGGTTACAAAGATGATGACGATTATATTTTTATCACAGGAAGGGTTGATGACGTAATAAATGTGGCTGGACATCGCTTATCAACAGCTGAAATGGAAGAGATCGTTTCTTCTCACACCTCTGTTGCAGAGTGCGCTGTGATTGGGATCAATGACGCTTTAAAAGGACAAATCCCCTTAGCGTTAGTGGTAACCAAATTAAATGATGATATAGAAAATTATCAATTAGAACAAGAAGTAATCAAATTAGTTCGACAGCAAATAGGTGCGGTTGCCTCGCTTCAAAATGTGGTTGTTGTAGAGCGATTGCCTAAAACACGTTCTGGTAAAATTCTGCGTAAATTAATGAGAAATATCGCTGATGGAGAGGATTTCCAAATTCCATCTACAATTGATGATGAGAGTATTGTGGATGAAATTGACAAGGTGCTAAAAAAATACAAAATAGGAATTTATAATATAAAATAAACACAACTAAATCTATCTTTAAAAATGAGTCGTTATAAAATTAACAATTTAGAAGAATACTTTAAAGAGTATAAAAAATCAATTCGCGAACCTAGAAAATTTTGGGATAAAATCGCTGCTGAAAACTTTACTTGGTACCAACAATGGGATAAAGTAGTCGATTTTAATATGGCGGAAGCCGAAATTAAATGGTTCACTGAGGCAAAAGTAAACATCACAAAAAATTGTATTGACAGGCACCTTGCTAAAAACGGAAGTAAAACCGCTATAATTTTTGAACCTAATAACCCAACAGAAGAAGCGGTTCATATCACCTATGATGAACTGCATCAAAAGGTGTGTAAAATGGCTAATGTTTTAAAAGAGCAAGGAATAAATAAAGGAGATCGCGTGTGTATTTATTTGCCTATGATTCCTGAATTGGCTATTACAACTTTAGCCTGTGCTAGAATTGGAGCGATCCATTCGGTGGTTTTTGCAGGATTTTCAGCATCAGCATTAACAGCAAGAATAAATGACAGCGAATGCAAAATGGTGATCACATCTGACGGTGGTTATCGCGGCAATAAAACTATTGATTTAAAAAGCATTGTTGATGAAGCCTTAGAAAAAAGTTCGTGTGTCGAAAATGTTTTAGTAGCCAAAAGAATTAATACCAATATAAATATGAAAGAAGGTCGTGACCAATGGTTACAGCCTCTTTTAGACCAAGCATCAGATAATAATGCAGCTGAAATTATGGATGCTGAAGATCCGTTGTTTATTCTTTACACTTCAGGCTCTACTGGAAAACCAAAAGGAATGGTACATACTACGGCGGGATATATGGTTTATGCCGCTTACACCTTTAAGAACGTGTTTAATTATGAAGAGAACGATATTTTTTGGTGTACCGCTGATATTGGTTGGATAACGGGACACTCCTATATTTTATATGGCCCGTTGTTAAATGGTGCTACGACTGTAATTTTTGAAGGCGTGCCTTCGTATCCTGATTTTAGCCGTTTTTGGGAAACCATAGAAAAACATAAAGTAACGCAGTTTTATACGGCTCCAACTGCAATTCGCGCTTTGGCAAAAGAAAACTTAGAATATGTTCAAAAATATCCGCTAGCTTCCTTGAAAGTTATTGGGTCTGTTGGCGAGCCTATCAATGAAGAAGCTTGGCACTGGTATAATGACCACGTAGGAGGAAAAAGATGTCCACTAGTTGATACGTGGTGGCAAACAGAAACAGGAGGAATTTTAATTTCGCCTCTAGCCTTTGTAACACCAACAAAACCAACGTATGCATCGCTACCCTTACCAGGAATACAACCTGTATTAATGGATGAAAAACGAAATGAAATAGAGGGAAATCAAACTACTGGAAGTCTCTGTATCAAATTTCCTTGGCCAGGAATTGCTAGAACGATTTGGGGAGATCATGAGCGTTATAAAGAAACTTATTTTTCTGCCTTTCCAGGCAAATACTTTACGGGTGACGGCGCTTTGCGTGATGAAGTAGGATATTATAGAATCACAGGACGTGTAGATGATGTTGTAATTGTTTCTGGTCATAATTTAGGAACGGCTCCTATTGAAGATGCGATTAACGAGCATCCAGCAGTTGCGGAATCAGCTATTGTGGGGTTCCCACATGATGTAAAAGGAAATGCTTTATACGGTTTTGTAATTCTAAAAGAAACTGGAGAATATCGCGATAGAGAAAATCTAATGAAGGAAATCAATCAACAAATTTCAAATCATATAGGACCTATAGCCAAACTAGACAAAATTCAATTTGTGTCTGGATTACCAAAAACACGTTCGGGAAAAATTATGCGTAGAATTTTAAGAAAAATTGCAGAAGGAGATTATTCTAATTTTGGTGATACCTCAACATTATTAAATCCTGAAATTGTAGATGAAATTAAAGACGGGAAAATTTAATTTTTGGTTTTTAATTGTAGTGAAAAACTGCTTCAGTAATCGAGCAGTTTTTTTTTAATAAAAAAAGCTGCATATTTCTATGCAGCTTTATTATTTTTAAATTTCGTTTTAGTTTTTTAAAAATTTCAACACTTTACTATTATTATTTTCATCTACTACTTTTACAATATAAAGTCCTTTCGCTAAATTGCTTATTGGAAATTGATATCCTGCTGCCTGATTTGCATTAAAACTTTTAACCAATTGACCACTTATAGAGAAAATTTCTAATTTGGTAGTCGATTCATTTAGCATCAGGTAATCAGCTGCTGGGTTGGGATAAAGTTGTATAGTGGCTACGTCCTCATAACTAGCAATAGCTAAGGCAGCAGTTTTATTTCCATAAATTCTATATCCACCAGCTTCAACACTAATAGGACTTGATACATCACTGACATTAATTGAAGTATTATCCATTAAATTATACCAAGTACCTGGATAAGGGAAACCAGTAGGAACTGATGCGGTATTCACATCAAAATTAGCTAGTATTAAAACATCTTTAAGCTGTGCACCTGATAATGATGGATTCGTTATTTTAATCGTTTGTAACAAAGAAGATCCACTCGCAATCGTTGCATCTCCTAAAAAAACAGGCTCAGTAGTTTTCATACTAATCATTTTAGACCAATCAGTGTAAATTTTATTTCTATTGCTGTTGCCAAGCCAATTATTCACCCATTGCGGCTGTGGTTTAGTATCTAATTTACAATCTCCAGCAGTAGCATCTGATGGTGTATTTACACTTCCATCAGCACAAGTGAAAATAGAATATTCCCATCCTAATTCTCCAAATTGCCAAATCATTTTTGGACCTGGAATTAATAAAGAAACGGCCCCAATTGCTGACATTCGAGATAATGAAACCTCTAAATTTTTTACATTATGACTGCTATTGTTACTGTTGCCAAATTGCAGGTTTTTATAAAGCAAGCGTTCCTCATCATGACTTTCGGCATAACCCATTAATCTTTTGGCTGTAAAGCCACGACTTGTACTTGTCATTCCTGAAATATTCCCAGGATAACCCATAGACAACTCATTATAAGGATCAGTTAGTTTACCCCACATCATAATTCCTTTGCTTGGTGTTTCTCCAATTCTATGATTAGCCCACTGTTGTTCCTCATTGTTTGTGCCTAAATGCTCAAAAATAACATAATGAGTAGGATCCAAGCTCCAAGAATAATCAGCATATTGTTTTAAAACATCTACTCTGTCTTGCTGATAACCATTTGTACAACTCTCATTACTTGCAGTACAATTTTGTGTAAAGCCTTTAGTCAAATCCCAACGAAATCCATCAATTTTATATTCTTGAATCCAATGTTGAATTACTCTTTTTACATAATTTTGAGTTCCCGGTAATTGATGATTAAAATCTTCGCCAACATTATAACTATGTTTTGCAACCGTATTAAAGTATGGGTTTTCAATAGACGGAGATCCGTAACCGTCACCATCAGCGTCATTCATCCACATTCTTACCATTGGATTTCGACCAAAAGCGTGATTTAAAGCGACATCAAGAATTACTGCAATTCCGTTTTGATGGCATACGTCAACTAATTCTTTTAACTTGCTTGAAGTGCCGTAGAATTTATCTAAAGCCATGTGAAATGAAGTGTTATATCCCCAACTTTCATTGCCTTCAAATTCCATTACGGGCATTAACTGGATTGCATTTATTTTCAAATTCTTGAAATAATCAATTCGGTCAATAATACTTTGATAATTTCTTGAGGCATCAAAATCTCGTACTAAAAGTTCATAAACAACTAATTTTTCTTTTTGCGGCTTTACAAAATTTGTTGTAGCCGTACTCCAAGCGTAGGCCGCTTGTCCAGTTTGTAACACAGTCACTTCCTTATCTTGTCCCACCGGATATACAGGTAGGTTAGGATAAGTAGTGGCAGGTATCCCCGCATCTTCATTTGGCGATAAAACTAAAGTAGAATAGGGATCAGCTGTTTTTACTAATGAGGGCGAGTTTGCCACTGGCGTTGCATCGACCACCCAATATTGATAAGTATAATTTACGCCAGAGGTAAGTCCCGTAAGCTCCAACCAGAATTTTCCTGAACTTGGATCTTTTTTCATTGCGTAATTTACGTTAGGCTGCCATAAATTAAAACTTCCTGCAACATAAACAAAATCTTTGAGTGGCGCATCTAGTACCAAAGTAGCTTTAGTTGCATCAGCAATATTATAGTTGATTCCATCAACCATTCCGCTAGGCATAACAGCTGAAATTGTCACTGGATTAACAATAGCAGAAAACTTTTTAATTATTGTAATACTACCTTGTGTAACTTCTAATTCATAATTTTGGTTTGCTATAATATTGGTTTGTGTATAACTATAATTTGCTGTAGCATTATTGTTATTTATAGTAGAACCATTTGATTTTAAATTATAAATTGCATTTCCACTAGTATTCGTCGCAGCGATCGTCAAACTACCACCAGATGCTATAATAGTCGCGCTATTTTCAGTAGGTGAATTTAAAGTAACTTGAAAAAGTCCAACTTCAGATACAAAATCTTGTGATTTTTTGTCACCAGCACCATTTTTAACTTTGATTAAATAGCCTATTTTTCCAATCCCGTTTCTATTATAAAAAGTGGTTGGTGTAAAAGTTTTAGTATAGGTATCTGAAATCGAATTGTAGGTAAACTTATTAGCTTCGTTTGAAGATGACCAGCTCCCATTTGTTGGGCAATCAACACTATTTAAATCATTACTATCAAAAGACCAAGTCCATAAATACAAGGAATTATCACTGATTCCCCAAACTGATTCGTTTACCGAATTGCCATTTACAGTAATGGTTATAGAAGTTGTTTCTTCAAATGGGTTTGGACTGATCGAGCTTGCAAGGTTTTGGACTTGCGCAGAAACCACCGTTGAAATGAAACACAATAAAAAAGGTAAAATTTTTTTCATAATGCAATTATTTTAAGTGAATAAAAAAAGGGCCATCCGCGGACAGCCCTTATCATTAAAAAATTTAATTTTTCTTAATAGTGTATGTTTTAGCATTAAAATCGATAACAACACTATAATTACCTGCTGAGGTAATAGGAATATTAGCTCCACCTGCATCTAAAGTTAAATCATTGCCATCATCTCCATAATTAGTTGTCCAAGCATCATCTAATCTAAATTTGATTTCTCCTGCTTTTAATGGGCCTGTGTACGAATATTTTTTAGTACTTAAACTATAATCTAAATTGGTATCAGGGTCATCCCAACCATTTGGAGTTGCCGATCCTATAATTCCCCAGTTTGGCCATGCTGGATATGGAGTTACTGCAATAGTGAAAAAATTAGACATTTGCGGTAATGAACCAACTCCTCCTACTGACGATTTTACACGAACATCAATTTTAGAAGATACAAAAGGTGCAAAACCAGCATCTAAAGCGGCAGCATTAAGATCTCCAACAGTAAAACTTTTAAACTTATCAGTAGTTGTAGCAACTACAACAGCTGAAGCAAAGTTAGTACCTGCTTTTGCCATTTCTAAACTGTAGTTTACAACAGTAGTAGTGCCTTTATATTGAGCATCATCCCAAACAAATGTAGTTGCAGCATTCGTTGCATTAGCATTGCTCAATACAATACTAAAATCTGATTTAGGGGTTAATAATACAGGAGCAGTAGCTGCTTCTATCATCGGTCTGTCTTCAACATCATCAGCATTACAAGAAACTGCAAACACTGCTACAAATGCAATTAATATTTTGTGTATATTTTTCATTTTTATAATTTTTTAAAGTTAATTAATATCCAGGATTTTGTTTTAATGTAGGATTGGCTTGAATATTTCTAGCAGGAATAGGCATCAAATCTCTATACGATTCAGTAGCGTTTCCATTGATTGAACCGCCTTTCCACTGCCAAACTTTAGTGCCTCCAGTGAATTTTCCAAAACGGATTAAATCAGTTCGTCGATGACATTCCCAAAATAACTCTCTTGCTCTTTCATCTAAAATAAAGTCTAAGGTTAGATTTGATGATAACACTAATTGTGCATTAGCTCTTGTTCTTAACTTATTTATATATCCTACAGCTGTAGTGATATCTGCACCAGTAGCACCTCTTACAGCACATTCAGCATACATCAAGTAAGCGTCTGATAATCTGTAGACTGGAAAATCAGTATCAGGAATATCATTCCTTTGCGCTGAAGTACCATCTGAGTTTTTATTTATATATTTAGTTACAGCGTATCCATTAGTAAAAACCCCTACATTGTTAATTTCTAAGGTTTGACCATCTGTGTAAAATGTACCACGCTTGTCAGCAATTGCATTTACATCTGGAAACAAATTAACAAACTCTCTACGAGCTCTAATGCCTTGCCATCCACCGTCCATGCCTCGTGAAGCAGCGTCTAAACTACCTCCTATTGAAGCATGCATAATAAAACTCATTCCACCACCAGTTGCTCTAATGGCATTACCATCACTTACAATTGGGAAAATAACTTCATTTTGAGCACCATTTCGGTTATTATCAGCTGAAAACAAATAAGAATAAGGAATATTTGCAAAGGTATAAGCTGACTTATCAATTATATCTTTTAGGACTACTGTAGCTTCATTGTATTTAGCCGTACCCGTATATACTTTCGCATTTAAATAAATTTTAGCTAATAAGAATTTAGCGGCTGTTTTATCAACTCTACCGTATTCATTGGTTTTCGAAGCAGCAAGACTATTGTCTAAATCCTTTAATTCCGATTCGATATAAGCAAATACTTCTGCTCTAGTTTTTTGTTCTGGATAAAAGAAACCAACTGGATCATTTTCAGTAGTGATAGGAACATTTCCAAATAAATCCATTAGGTTATAATATGAAAAAGCTCTTAAAAAACGAGCTTCAGCTCTAAATTTAGCTATTTCAGCTTTTAGATTTGAGTCAACATTTCTTGCTGCTAATTTATCATCTGTTGTTTGTCTTAAAAACTCATTAGCAACGCTAATATGATAAAAAGCTCTTGAAAAAGTTCCTTCTAAAAACTCATTAGCGGGCGACCAAGTTTGCGCATTCATTGTTGGTAAAGTACCATCAGCCCAAGCTATAATTGCTTCATCCGTTGTTAATTCTTGAGTTACAAATAGCAAACGCAAATAACTACTAAAGTCTCCTCCTATTCCAGCAATATCCGCAGTTCCATCTCCATCATTTCCTCCTACATACAAACCAGCATATAATTTTGCTAAAACTTGTTTATAAGATGCTGGATCTTGGAAAAAAGCTTCAGATAAAAACTCATCATCATCTCCAGGAGTAACATCTAAGTCATCCGTACACGATACAAGCGTCATATTTATTCCTAAAATAATTAGAAAAAAATAAGATATCAATTTAAATGATTTTTTCATTTTGTTAAATTTTAAATTTGTTTTCAGTGTTCTTTTACAGATTTACATTTACTCCAAGTAAAATTGTTCTAGCTCTTGGGTACACATTATTATCAATCCCATTAAATCTTTCTGGATCTAAGCCATTGTATTTAGTTAAAATAAGAACATTTTGCACTCCTGCTGTAAATCGTAATGAAGCAGATTTTAATAAAGTCTTGTCAAAAGTGTATCCTACAGTAATATTATCTAGTTTTATAAAAGAAGCATCTTTAACGAAGTAATTTGATAAATAACGCTGCGTACCATTATCTTCAAATGTAAAACCAGTATTGTAATAATCAGAACTTATATTAGACAAGTCAGTTTGTCTTCTTAATCCAGCGTCTAAGTATCCTAAGTTAGAGCTTACATTATCAAAAATATAATTCCCTAAACTAGCTCTCCAATTCATAGTAAGATCAAACTTTTTATAGTTTAAACTAGAGAATAATCCAAAAGTGTAGTCAGAAGCTGGTTTGTGATATCTATAACGATCACCGGCATCGATCTTTCCATCTTGATTTCTATCCGCATACGCCCCTTGTATTGGTCTTTTATTGCTGTCGTATAATTGCTCAAACACTAAAAATGAATTAGGTGTAAATCCTACCGTATTAATTTGTATTTTATTTCCACTACCTCCTGCTATATTATCACCGGCTAAATAACCTTGGAAACCTGGAACTGTTATTCCTAGATTAGATATTTTTTGATCGATAAAAGTAGTATTGAACGCTACATTCCAAGTCAAGTTTTCATTTTTAACAATATCTGATTCGATACTAAATTCTACTCCTTTTGTTCTTACACTACCTACGTTAAAGAAACCTTGATTTCTAATATTAGCTCCATCAGGAACAGCGATATCTGCTAATAAATCAGTAGATTCCTTATCAAAATAGTTGATAGATCCTGTTACTCTATTATTAAAAAATCCATAATCTAAACCTACATTCATCTCAGCAAGTTCCTCCCACTTAATATTCTCATTATACCCTTCAGGTCTTGCAGTCGAATAAACTGTATTGCCAAAAATATATTGGGAACTAATAGTACCTAATGTTACACGTCTAAGATAATCGTATTGAGCCGATATATCTTGCTGACCCGTTGTACCATAACCCACTCTTAATTTTAAATTTGATACAGTATTATTATCCTTTAAGAAAGCTTCTTCTGAAATATTCCATGCTAATGCAGCTCCTGCAAAGTTACCCCATCTGTTATCTTTAGAAAAACGTGAAGTACCATCTCTACGATAATTTAAAGTAAGTAGATATCTGCTATCATATCCTAAATTTAATCTTCCAAAGTAGGATTGTAAGTTGATATCTGGATCCGTTGCTACATCCTGCTTAGGGTTAGGCTGTCTCAATTCTCCTGACTCAAATCTCTCTTTTTGAAATAATTGATAGTTATAACCCGCCGTTACATCCACCTTAATTTTGTCAAAATCTTTGGTATAATTAAGATAAGCATTTAAGTTTTTGTTTTGAAGTGCGTCAGTATAATTAGAATAATTCCCCAAGTTTACATAACCTGCATCAGTAAATGATTTTGGTTGAAAACCCAAAACACTATTTGTACTCACTTCAGAAAATCCACTACTATCAAATCTATCAATGCCTGCTTCTACAACAGTTTTTAGGTCTTCAAAGAAATGTAATTTATAATCTAATCTTACATTTCCCCACTTTCTTGTTGAAGTAGCTCTACGCTCATCTTGATTTAATCTTGCTACAGGATTTCTAGCTGGTAATAATGGTAAATTCCCATTAGATTCAAGCCACTCATAATATCCACCATAACGTGAGTTAGTCTTATAAACGGATTGAGTTGGGTCAAACCCAATAGCACTACCAATAACGGCACCTTCATCTTGAAATCTATTTTTTCCAAATGATAAATTCCCACTAATATCAATCTTCAAATGATTATCAAATAAAACTGGATTGATAGAAACTGATGTTGTAGTTCTTTCGAAAGAAGTGTTTCTTAAAATACCAGGATTATCTGTGTTAGCTACTGAGAGACGTACTGGTAATTTATTAAACAATGCACCACTAACTGAAATATTATTGTTAGTTGTCAACGCAGTATGAAAAATTTCATCTTGCCAGTTGGTTGACGATTTCCCTAATAATGCTTTTTGAGCGGCAGAACCTTTTTCATTTACTACGGTGCGAATTTGATCTGCACTTAAGACATCTATAGTATTAGCCACTGTATTGATACCTACTTGAGAACTAAAATTAACTTTTACTCGCCCTTTGCTACCTTTTTTAGTGGTAATAACAATAACACCATTAGCGGCTCTAGATCCGTAAATCGCTGCAGCTGATGCATCTTTAAGAACGGTAAATGATTCAATATCATTTGGGTCAATCGTTGATAGAATACTAGTTGCTCCAGATGGAACAGCGTTACTTAATGGCAAACCATCTAAAATTATTAAAGGCTCATTTGAAGCATTTAACGATGACCCACCTCGAATACGAATATCTGCTTTAGCTCCTGGAGCTCCTCCTCCAGTAACATTTACTCCAGCAATACGACCACTAATTAAACTTTCAGGAGTTACATTAATCCCTTTATTAAAATCTTTTTCCGCGATTTGAGAAACAGATCCTGTAGCATCCTTTTTCTTTACCGTTCCGTAACCCACTTGAATTATTACTTCTTTTAATTGATTTGCATCTTCTTCAAGAGATACATTAATTAACTTTTGAGAAGAATAATCAACAATAATTGTAGTGTAACCAATAAAAGAAAAAACGATTTTATCACCATTTTTTAAATTTCCCAGTTGGTATTTTCCGTCAAAATCAGTAGAAACGCCATTGGGCGTTCCTTGTACATTCACATTCACTCCAGGAATTGATTGTCCCGATACTTTATCTAAGACAGTTCCACTTACAATATTCTGAGCTAGAACACTAAAAGGGAGTAGCAGTACTAAAATTAACAACTTCTTATAAATTGTTTTCATACTTTTTGTTTAATTTAATTTAATTTTCAATCACTTTTCAGGCTTAACTTCTACTTCGAAAGTTAAATTTAGTTAAATTATATGTTATTCAACATGATGAAATTTACTACCACTAACGAAAACGTAATAGTGTTGAAAACTTGTTGAAATATTTAGATTTTAGTACGTTTTATTACCAATTATGAAAAAAAAATTTATCTTTATTACGAAATCAGTTTTCACCCCAATTTATTATGAAAAGAAAGATTACGCTTAAACAAATTGCAAAGGAATTAGACGTATCTATATCTACCGTTTCTAAATCACTTAGAAATAGTGCAGAAATAGGCGAAGAGACGAGATTAAAGGTACAGGCTTTCGCCAAATTTTATAATTACAAACCTAATAATATTGCGCTTAGTTTAAAAAATAGAAAAACTAAAACCATAGGAATTATAATTCCTGAAATCGTACACCATTTTTTTTCGACAGTAATCAATGGAATTGAGCAGGTTGCCAATGAAAATGGCTATAGTGTGATTATTTGCCTATCAGATGATTCTTTTGACAAAGAAGTATTAAATATGGAAATGCTTGCTAATGGAAGTATAGATGGTTTTATAATGTCATTATCTAAAGAGACTCAGTTTAAAGGTGATTTTCATCATATTACAGAAGTCATCAATCAAGGGATGCCTGTGGTAATGTTTGATCGAGTAACTAACGAAATTCTATGTGATAAAGTGATTATTGACGATAAAGCAGCTGCGTATGAAGCGGTACAAAGCCTTATTGATAAAGGGCGTAAAAAAATAGCATTAGTAACCACCGTTGATTATGTAAGTGTAGGTAAACTTCGCACTGATGGTTATACTAAAGCGCTATTGGACAATGATATCCCATTTAATGAAAACTTGATTATAAAAATCGAAGATATTGACACCTGCGAAATAACGATAGGAAAATTATTAGAAGACAAAGCCATTGATGCAGTTTTTGCAGTGAATGAGTTATTTGCTGTTACGATCATAAAAACAGCAGCTAAAATAGGCTTAAATGTCCCAAATGATTTGGCTGTAATTGCTTTTACTGATGGAATTATTTCAAAATACTCCACCCCTACTATATCAACCGTTAGTCAAAGCGGAATAAAAATGGGAAATAAAGCGGCAAAAATGTTAATTGAGAGGTTAGAGAGCGAAGAAGAATATGAAAATGAAAATTACACAACTGAAGTAATAGAAACTCATTTGATTGAAAGAGAGTCTACTTATTATAACCATTAGAACATATTGATGAAAAATAAGCTGCTACAGTTCTTTCAAAAAGCAATATATTCATCTATATTTTCTTATGTAATATTTTACTACAACCTTGTAGTGAAAAAAGTTATTTAATATACATTTGTAAAAAACATAAAATTAAAATATCTTTTTATATTTACAGTTCAAAGCTATGACTTTTACTTCGAAAATAAGGCAAGTTTTGATAAGCATAGCGCTTATCGTATTAATTTTAAATTACGATAATGGAAAAGCGTCAGTTAAGTTTCTGGCAAATTTGGAACATGAGTTTCGGATTTCTGGGAATTCAAATGGGTTTTGCACTGCAAAATTCAAATGTCAGTAGAATATTTCAAACTCTTGGTGCTAATATTGATGACATTCCCATTTTATGGGTTGCTGCACCATTGACTGGATTAATTATTCAACCTATTATAGGTTATTTTTCAGATCGAACTTGGAATAAACTAGGACGTAGAAAACCCTATTTTTTAATTGGTGCAATTTTAGCATCGGCCGCATTATTCATTATGCCAAATTCTCCAGTGTTATGGTTTGCTGCAGGGATGCTTTGGATTATGGACGCCTCTATTAATGTTTCTATGGAACCTTTTAGAGCATTTGTTGGAGATAATTTGCCAGAAAAGCAACGTACTGCCGGATTTGCAATGCAAAGTTTCTTTATAGGTATTGGTGCTTACTTTGCGTCAAAACTGCCTTTGATATTTACTTATTACGGTGTTGAAAATACTGCGCCATTAGGCATTATTCCTGATTCAGTAAAATATTCATTTTATTTGGGTGGGGTTGTTTTCCTTCTTACCGTTCTATGGACAGTAATTCGTTCAAAAGAGTATTCGCCAGAAGAACTAGCCGCTTTTGAAAAACACAACGAAAATGCCTTTATAAAAGAAGAACATTCTCAGGATTGGTTTGCTACTAATGCAAAGTCACACTTATCAAAAGGAATTCTATTTATTGTAATCAGTGTTTTGTTTTCATTTGCCATTTTTCATTATGATTTGAAAAAAGATTTATACGTTCTATCGCTAGGTTTAATTGGCGTAGGCGGAATAGCTATGTTAATTTCTGGGATGTTACAAAGAGCAAATCATACCACTAATGGATTTGTAACCATTATGAATGATTTTCAGTTGATGCCAAAAATCATGAAACAACTAGCTTGGGTACAATTTTTTTCTTGGTTTGCATTGTTTTCTATGTGGATTTATACAACACTTGCCGTTACACAACATATTTATGGCACTACTGACACTACATCTGTAGCTTATAACACTGGTGCAAATCAAGTAGGTGAAATGTTTGCTAATTATAATTTAATAGCTGCCATTGCTTCTTTTTTGCTACCTATATTAGCTAAATATACTAGCACTAAATTCACGCATTTTGTAGCACTAGTTTGCGGTGGAGTTGGACTTGTTTCTATTTATTTCATAAAAGAACCCACCGCATTTACAATGGAATGGCTACCTATGATAGGAGTAGGAATTGCTTGGGCTAGTATTTTATCTATTCCGTATGCGATGTTGTCAGGATCGTTACCAGCAAATAAAATGGGTTATTATATGGGTGTTTTTAACTTTTTTATAGTAATCCCTCAACTTGTAGCCGCATCAATTTTAGGGTTTTTAATTGCTACCTTTTTTAATAGTGAACCTATTTATGCACTCTTAATTGGTGGAGCTTCAATGATTATTGCTGGAATAATCGCGCTCACCATTTCTGATA
This sequence comes from Flavobacterium sp. PL11, assembly GCF_035985025.1. Taxonomy (NCBI): domain Bacteria; kingdom Pseudomonadati; phylum Bacteroidota; class Flavobacteriia; order Flavobacteriales; family Flavobacteriaceae; genus Flavobacterium; species Flavobacterium sp. PL11. The sequence goes on along the minus strand of NZ_JAXCIA010000004.1, from coordinate 44,980 downwards.
ATTCAAAAATTAAATTAAATGAGTAGTAAAGGATTTATATTCGATTTAGACGGAGTAATAGTTGACACCGCTAAATATCATTTCTTAGCATGGAAAAAAATTGCTGATCAACTTGGAATCGAATTTACAGAGGAAAATAACGAACTTCTGAAAGGAGTTAGCCGTGTACGGTCTCTCGATATCATTTTAGAATTAGGTAGAAAAGAAGTGTCACAACAAGATAAAAATAAATGGCTACTTCAAAAAAACGAAGACTATTTATCGCAGCTTGTTGATATGGATTCAAGCGAAATTCTTCCAGCAGTATTTGAAGTTTTACAATTTCTAAAAGATCATAACCAACCCATAGCATTAGGCTCAGCCAGTAAAAACGCTAGACCTATTTTAGAAAAAACTGGAATTCTCTCTTATTTTGATGCGATAGTTGATGGAAACGATGTGACTAATGCCAAGCCAGATCCTGAAGTTTTCCTTATAGCCGCTCAATTGTTAAATATAAAACCTGAAAATGCTATTGTTTTTGAAGATTCAGTTGCGGGTATTCAAGCTGCTAATATTGCTAAGATGACTAGTATTGGTATTGGTGACAAAACTGTTTTGCATCAAGCAAAGTTTATTTTTAAAGATTTTACAAAGATAAGTCAAGAATTTATAGAAGATTTGATAAAAGCCCCTTAATCTGTAAAAAGAAAGTAGTTAGAAAAATAAGTATAATTATAAAGGTTTTGAAGTTTTGAATTCAACTTTAAACTTTAAACTTTAAACAAAAGAAAATGAATCAAGATTATATAAAACCAGATAATTGGAGCATCATCGAAGAAGGCTTTGATGCTGAACGCGTCAAATCATCTGAAAGCTTGTTTAGCATTGGCAATGGTGCCATGGGGCAACGCGCTAATTTTGAAGAAAATTATACTGGAGAAACGTTTCAAGGAAGTTATATTGCCGGAATTTATTATCCAGATAAAACTAAAGTTGGCTGGTGGAAAAATGGTTACCCAGAATATTTTGCTAAAGTCTTAAATGCACCTAACTGGATAGGAATCGATATAGAAATCAATGGCGAAAAACTGGATTTGAATACTTGTTTATCAGTTAGCAATTTTCGTCGTGAGTTAAACATGAAAGAAGGTTGGTACAGCCGTTCTTTCAAGGCTAGGTTGAAAAATAGCACTGAAATTTCAGTTAATGTACGCCGTTTTCTATCATTAAATTTAGATGAAGTTGGGGCAATAAATTATGAAATAATTCCTTTAAACAAGGATTCTAAGATCGTTTATAAACCATATATAGATGCAGGTGTCACTAATGAAGATGCAAACTGGGAAGAAAAATTCTGGGAAATACTTGATTTAAAAAAATCAGGAAATGAAGCTTTTATAACTGCTCAAACTTTTAAAACGCATTTTAAGGTAACAACTTTTATGCACAACACTATTTTAGCTAATGGTGAAAAAACTTCTATTTCGCCTTCAAATATTGACACTAAAAATGATAAAATTCAATTTAGTTATGATGTAATTGTGGCTCAAGGCCAAAAATCATCGATTCAAAAAATTGGGGGTTATACGGTTTCTTTAAATCATGACAACACGATTACTGCTGCCGAAAAAGTAATCCAATCCGCTTTAGCAGTGGGATATAGTAAAATGCTACAAGATCAAATTGATGCTTGGGCTAAAATTTGGGAAATGTCAGATATTACAATCGATGGCGATATAAAAGCACAACAAGGAATCCGCTTTAATATTTTTCAGCTGAACCAAACTTATTTAGGTAAGGATTCTCGTTTAAACATTGGACCAAAAGGATTTACAGGCGAAAAATACGGTGGATCAACCTACTGGGACACTGAGGCATATTGCATACCATTTTATATGGCTACTAAAGATCAAGATGTGGCTCGGAACCTATTGACTTACCGCTATAATCAATTAGATAAAGCAATAGAAAATGCGACAAAATTAGGCTTTTCTAATGGCGCAGCTTTATATCCCATGGTGACAATGAACGGCGAAGAATGTCATAACGAATGGGAAATTACTTTTGAAGAGATTCATAGAAATGGCGCTATTGCTTTTGCTATCTATAATTTTTATAGATATACTGGCGACTATAGCTATATTCCTGACAAAGGATTAGAAGTTTTAATCGCTATCGCCCGTTTTTGGCATCAAAGAGCGAACTTTTCTACTAATTTGAATCAATATGTAATTCTGGGAGTTACAGGTCCTAATGAATATGAGAACAACGTAAATAATAATTTCTACACTAATTATATTGCAAAGTGGTGTTTAGAATATACGTATGATCAAATCCAAAAAGTATCTCTAGAATATCCTTTGGATCATAAAAGAATTACCGAAAAAGTAAAAATCACAGACGCTGAATTGCAATCTTGGAAAAAAGTTTCAAATAATATGTACTTCCCATTTTCAGAGGAACATAATGTCTATTTACAACAAGATGGTTTCTTAGACAAAGAGTTAGTTCGTGTAGCTGACTTAGATAAAAGTCAACGTCCTATAAATCAAAAATGGTCTTGGGATCGTATCTTGCGTTCACCATATATAAAACAAGCTGATGTTTTACAGTGTTTTTATTTCTTTGAAGATCATTTTTCAAAAGAAGAATTAAAAAATAATTTTGAGTTTTACGAATCTCTTACGGTTCATGAAAGTTCCCTTTCGCCATGCGTTCATTCTATTCAGGCGGCTTTATTAGATAAAATGGATATGGCATATACCTTTTATTTAAGAACTTCTCGCCTAGACCTAGATGATTATAATAAAGAAGTAGAGGAAGGTTGTCATATTACCTCGATGGCGGGAACATGGATGAGTATTGTAGAAGGATTTGGTGGAATGAGAATCAAAGATGACAAACTTCATTTTTCTCCAAAAATTCCTAAGCAATGGGAAGGTTATTCTTTCAAAATCAATTTTAGAAACCATATATTGAAAGTTGTCGTTACGCACAACGAAACTAAATTTTTAGTAAATGGAGATACTAATTTAGATATTGTGGTTAATGGAAAACCAATGATGGCTATTAAAGATGAAAAATTATAAAAGATGAATAATACTATTTTTAAAATAAAAACTATGAGAAATTTAATTTTCACCGCTCTCTTTTTGTTGATGATTTGTGGCAATATAACAGCGCAACAACTAAAATCTCCTGAAGGAAATTTTACAATGGAATTCTCTTTACTCAAAGATGGAACGCCAAGTTACAAACTTAACTATAAAAATAAGGAAGTAATAAAATCTAGTAAGCTTGGATTAGAATTAAAAAACGACAAACAATCATTGCTAAATGATTTTACAGTTGTCGATACAAAAACAAGCACTTTTGACGAAACTTGGCAACCAGTTTGGGGCGAAGTACGTACAATACGCAATCATTATAATGAATTAGCAGTAACACTAAATCAAAAAGAAACAGATCGTCAAATTATTATTCGCTTTCGATTATTTAACGATGGATTGGGTTTCCGTTATGAATTTCCATCCCAAAAAAATCTTACTTACTTTGTAATCAAAGAGGAGAAAACTCAGTTTGCTATGGCTGGTGATCACACCGCTTTCTGGATTCCTGGAGATTATGATACTCAAGAGTATGATTATACACAATCTAAATTATCAGAAATTAGAGGTCTGGCCGAAAAAGCTTATACATCAAATGTTTCTCAAAAATCTTTTTCACCTACGGGAGTTCAAACTTCATTAATGATGAAATCATCTAATGGTTTATATATTAACTTACATGAAGCCGCTTTGATCAATTACTCCTGTATGCATTTAAATCTTGATGATAAAAACATGATTTTCGAATCTTGGCTAACGCCTGATGCAGTTGGTGATAAAGGTCATATGCAAGCACCTAACCATTCACCATGGAGAACTATAATTGTAAGCGATGACGCAAGAGAAATTTTAGCATCAAAAATGACTTTGAATCTTAATGATCCCTGTAAAATTGAAGACACTTCTTGGATAAAACCAGTAAAATACATAGGCGTGTGGTGGGAAATGATTACTGGAAAAAGCTCATGGTCATACACTAATGAATTGCCTTCAGTACAACTGGGAATTACTGATTATACTAAAGTAAAACCTAATGGAACTCATGGCGCTAATACCGCACATGTTAAAGATTATATCGATTTTGCAGCTAAACATGGTTTTGATGCTGTTTTGGTAGAAGGTTGGAATGAAGGTTGGGAAGACTGGTTTGGACATTCAAAGGATTATGTATTTGATTTTGTAACGCCATACCCTGATTTTGATGTCAAAGGAATTCATGCTTACGCTAAAGAAAAAGGAGTAAAGATGATGATGCACCATGAAACTTCGGGATCAGTTCGCAATTACGAACGCCACATGGATAAAGCATATCAATTTATGAAAGACAATGGTTATGATGCAGTAAAAAGCGGTTATGTGGGTGCAATATTACCAAATGGCGAAAATCATTATAATCAATGGGTAGTTAACCATTATCAATATGCACTTGAGAAAGCAGCTGAATATAAAATTATGATTAACGCACACGAAGCCGTTCGCCCTACTGGAATTGCACGAACGTATCCTAATTTAATCGGTAACGAGTCCGCTAGAGGTACAGAATATCAAGCCTTTGGAGGAAATAATGGAAATCATGTTACCATATTACCGTTTACAAGATTGATTGGTGGCCCAATGGATTATACGCCTGGAATTTTTGAAATGGATATGAGTAAATTAAATCCTGAAAATAAATCACATGTAAACAGTACTATTGCAAATCAATTAGCGCTTTATGTTACCATGTATAGTCCATTGCAAATGGCGGCCGATTTAATAGAACATTACAATCAATTTCCAGATGCTTTTCAATTTATTAAAGATGTGGCTATTGACTGGGACGAAAGTAAATATTTAGAAGCTGAACCTGGCGATTATATCACCGTTGCACGTAAGGCAAAAGGAACTAACAATTGGTTTGTAGGAAATGTAAATGGGTATAATAGCCGTACCTCTAATATCAATTTTGATTTCTTAGATAAAGGCAAAAAATATACAGCAACCATTTATGCTGATGCAAAAGACGCACATTACAAAACGAATTCACAAGCCTACAAAATCAGAAAAATTAATGTGACTAATAAGTCGAAATTGTCGCAATTATCGGCTCCTGGTGGCGGTTATGCTATTAGTATTATAGAAACTAAATAAAAAAGTAAAGACAACTAATGGTTTTAAAATTCGTTAGTTGTCTTTGAATTTTAGTTGAACAAACTATTTCTATTGAAATTCTAAAAAACTTTAAAACAACTCTATTATTAGATTTAAATAATTTCATATTATGAATATAAAAATTAGGTCCTTTAGTAAAGGAATTTATATGAGAAGTATAATAATCATGTTTATTTTACTACTCACTACTAATGTAAGTGCTCAATTACAGCGAACAGAACCGCCTTTTTGGTACGCTGATATGCAAAATCCCGAATTACAAATTATGTTTTATGGAAAAAATATTGCACAAAACGAGGTTTCTGTCTCAAACAGTATTGTAATTAAGAATGTGCATAAAACAGAAAATCCAAATTATATTTTTGTCACAATAGACACTAAAGACATTCCAGCATCTGAACTTTTATTTACATTTAAAAACAAAAATAAAGTTGCTTTTACAAAAAAATATAGTCTAAAAAAGAGAATTGAAAACTCTGCTTTACGTAAAAGTTTTGACGCTTCAGACGTTATGTATCTTTTGATGCCAGATCGTTTTGCTAACGGAGACACAAAAAATGATAGCGACCCTACGGTGACTGAAAAAGTAAATCGCACACTTTCAGGCGGGCGTCACGGCGGGGACATAAAAGGAATACTAAAAAATCTTGATTATCTTGAGGAACTGGGAGTAACAGCGCTTTGGAGTACTCCAATGTGCGAGGACAATGATAAAACATTTTCCTATCATACTTATGGTCAATCTGATGTGTATAAAATTGATCCGCGTTTTGGAACAAACGAGGATTATGTCCGTCTTTCCGCTGAATTGAAAAAGCGAAACATGAAATTAATTAAGGATTACGTTACGAATCACTGGGGTGCAGAGCACTGGATGTATAAAGATTTACCCACTTACGATTGGGTACATCAGTTTCCTGGATACTCACAATCTAATTATAGAATGACAACGCAATTTGACACGAATGCCTCAGCAATCGATGCTGAAAATTGTATGGATGGATGGTTTGTGCCATCAATGCCTGATTTGAACCAATCGAATCCTTTAGTATTAAATTATCTTACACAAAATGCGATTTGGTGGATTGAATACGCAAATTTAGATGGATTCCGTGTTGATACTTATTCCTATAACGATAAAATTGCTATTGCAAAATGGACAAAGGCGATCACCAATGAATATCCTAATTTCAATATTGTTGGCGAAATATGGATGCACGATCAAGCACAAATATCGTACTGGCAAAAAGATAGCCCAATTAGCGCTATTCAAAGTTATAATTCCTACTTACCTAGCGTAATGGACTTTACTTTACATGATGCGTTGGGAACTGTTTTCAATGAAGACAAACCATCATGGGATACTGGTATGATTAAAGTTTATGAAAACTTTACAAATGATTTTTTATATCCCAATACTAACAATTTATTAACCTTTTTAGAAAATCATGATACTGGAAGATTTAATGAAATCTATAAAAATGATTTTAAAAAATACCAAATGGCATTAACCTTACTTGCTACAACAAGAGGCATTCCACAGTTATATTATGGTAGCGAAATTGGGATGAAAGGAGATAAAAGTGAAGGAGATGGCGGTATTCGTTTAGATTTCCCAGGCGGTTGGGACGGAGATGCAAATAATGCTTTCACCAAAGAAGGACGGACAAAACAACAAAATGAATATTTTGATTTTACTTCAAAACTTTTGCAGTGGAGAAAAACAAATCCAACTGTTCATTTTGGTAAGATGACGCATTATATCCCTGAAAATAATGTTTACATATATTTTAGACATAATACCAACAAAACCGTAATGGTAATTATCAATAACAATTTGGAGAAACAAGACATCAAAACACAGCGCTTTAAAGAAAACATTGGCAATCATAAAACCGCAGCGGAAGCTTTAAGCAAAGAAACTTTCATATTAGTTAATGGAATTTCAATTGAAGGTAAATCAGCACTTATCTTAGAATTAAATTAAGGATAATTATATTACAATTTTAATATAATTCAAAGCATAAATCGTTTCTGGTTTGTGCTTTTTTATTTAGTTACCTTTGCAAAAAAATTAGTAGCATGCTTAAAATTGGTCATCGTGGTGCAAAAGGGTATGAAATTGAAAATAGCTTAATCTCATTCCAAAAAGCATTAGATATGCATGTTGACGGAATTGAACTTGACGTACATCTAAGCGCTGATAATGAAATCGTGGTTTTCCATGATGATACTTTAGATCGATTGACTAATGGTAAAGGTTCAATTAGCTCTTTTACATTGCTCGCATTGAAAAGATTTTTGATTAATGGACAAGAAACGATTCCTACTTTAAGAGAAGTATTAAATTTAATAGACAAAAAGTGCTTTATAAATATCGAACTAAAAAGTTATCAAGTTACTGATCCAGTCGTTACTGTAATAGAAGAATATGTTAAAAATAAGAATTGGAAATACGATGATTTTCTCGTTTCTAGTTTTGATTGGAATGCGTTGCAACAAGTAGCGTTTTTAAATGATGAAATACCCATAGGTGTACTGACAGAAACTAATTTAGATTTGGCACTGGCTTTCGCCAAATTTATTCAAGCTAAATCCATTCATCCATATTTTCTTCTATTAACTAAAGAAAACACAGCGCAAATACAGGCTAAAGGATTACAAATTTTCCCTTGGACTGTCAACGAAACTAGAGACATAAAAAAAATAAAAAGCTATAACGTAAACGGAATCATAACTGATTTTCCAGATAGAATATGAATCAAACTTTTGATATAATAATAGTTGGTGGTGGCGCAGCAGGATTTTTTACGGCAATAAATATTGTGGAAAAAAATCCAAAATTAAAAGTAGCTATTTTAGAACGAGGTGCCGATGTACTTCAAAAAGTACGCATTTCTGGTGGTGGGCGATGCAATGTTACACACGCTTGTTTTGAACCTAAAGAATTAGTAAAGTTTTATCCGAGAGGTGAAAAAGAATTACGGGGTCCATTTCATCAATTTGGCTCTGGCGATACCATCGAATGGTTTGAAAATCATGGCGTTAAACTTAAAATTGAATCTGACGGACGTATGTTTCCCGTTTCAAATTCCTCTCAAACTATTATTGATTGTTTTATGCAAGCAACCCAGAAATTAGGAATTGCAGTATTAACTGGGCAAAGTGTCCAATCTATTTTCAATATCGACATTGACAATGAAAAGTTATGGAAAATTGAGACCCAAACAGAAAAATATCTTGCTGAGAAATTGATTTTGGCCACAGGCAGCAATCCTAAAATATGGGAGATGTTGCAAACTTTTGGTCATGCAATTGTTAAACCTGTTCCTTCTCTTTTCACTTTTAATATCAAAGATTCTAGAATAAAGGAACTTCCTGGCGTTGCTGCACAAGTAACTGTAAAAGTAAAAGACAGTAAACTTACATCAACCGGAGCATTACTCATTACACATTGGGGAATGAGTGGACCAGCAATTTTGAAGCTCTCTGCTTGGGGAGCCCGAATCCTGCATGACAAGAATTATCAATTTACCATTTTCGTGAATTGGCTTAATGACGCTGACAAAGAAGAGGTTGAGAAAAAACTAAAAGAATTAAAGCAAGAACACGCTAAAAAATCGGTTTCTAAGAAGTCTCCTTTCGAGTTAACCAATAGATTATGGGAAAGTTTAGTACTCGCTTCGGGAATTGAAACCGAGACAAAATGGGCTGATTTGTCGAAATTACAATTGCAAAACTTGGCGAGCCAACTCACAAACGGCACTTTCCAAGTAAATGGAAAAAGTACGTTTAAAGAAGAATTTGTAACTGCAGGCGGGATAGATTTAAAAGAAATCAACTTCAAGACCATGGCCAGTAAACTGCATAATAATCTATATTTTGCTGGTGAAATTGTCAATATTGATGCGATTACTGGTGGCTATAATTTCCAGAATGCGTGGACTAGCGGGTTTATTGTGGCGAACGGGATTTAACTATTAAAGATTCATAAAAAAGTTAGTGGGTAACTTATAATAAATAATAAAGTACTTATCCAAAAATTAAAAAAAGAACTTACAATTAATACTTAAACATACCGCCTTATCAGATTGAAAGTTTATGTAAATTTGTAAAAAACAGGTTATGACAACGATAACATTAAAAATAAATGAAAACACTAAAAAAGGCAAAGCGTTCTTAGAAATGGCTCGTGTGTTTTCTGAAAATTCTACAGAAATAGTACTTATTGAGACGCAAGAAAAAAGTCCTTATAATCCTGAGTTTGTTGCCAAGATTAAAAAAGCAGGCACTGAAAAAGGTAAGCTAATGGTAAATGCTGAAAGCCTATGGGAAAGTATAAAGTAATCATCAAGCCAACTGCTGAAAAAGATTTATTAAATCATAAAAAATCTGGCGCAATTTCTTCGATAAAAAAAATATTAAAAATACTTAATGAGTTACAAGAGCATCCCCAATACGGTACTGGAAATCCAGAAGAATTAAAATATGAATTAAAAGATTACTGGTCTAGAAGAATTAATAAAAAAGATAGATTAATTTATCAAATACAAGAAAATATTGTTACTGTTTTTGTAGTATCAGCAATGGGTCAGTATGAATAAGTTCAAACCCAGAACCAATAGTTAAAAAGATCAAAATTAGGTTTTTGCAAAAGACTATAAATACCATTATTATAAATTTGGCAGAAACATTATTTTAAAATTAACGAGAATTTAAGTATTTATTAAATATTTGTTTAGACCTTAATAATACATTTACTTTCAATTAATTACACTTAAATGAAAGTAAAATTACTCGTATTCTTATTCTTTATCGTAATTCACACAACTTACTCACAAACGGAGCAATTAATAAATGGCAGCATTTTATGCGAACAATTGCCGCTTACTAAAGTTGAAATTGCCAATTATAACTCAAAACATGTTGTACTCACAAATGAATTTGGAGCTTTTTCTATTTTTGCAAAAACAGGAGATGAACTCATTTTTATTTCCAGAAATCATGATATCAAAAAAATTACAGTAAGTCAAAAAACTATTGAAACTAATAATTTAATTGTTTATTTAACTTTAAAACCTGAAGAATTAAACGAGGTGATAGTCACAAAAATACCTTCTATTAAACTGAGTAAAGATGCAAAATGGGAAGAAGGAAAACTAGATGAAATGGCATTAGATAAAGCCGCAAGTAAGCCAAAAGTCCTGGGCGTGTATGCGGGAGGAATTGAAAATGGAATGAATCTAATGCGAATCGGCGGGATGATTATAAAATTGTTTAAAAAAGAAAAAGACGTCATCAAAAAAGAACTTCCACAAATTGATTTCAAAACTTTAGCGAGAAGTAGTTGTGACAATAAATTTTTTCTTGAAACGCTACATTTAAAAAGGGAACAAATTGATCTCTTTCTTCAATTTTGTGATGCCGATCCCAAATCAAAATTGATTACAGAAAACGCAAATGTTCTATCAGTGATGGATTTTTTGACTACCAAAAATGTAGAATTTAAAAAGCTTTAAAATAATTCAAAATTAGTCACGCAGCACTGAGCACTGAACACTACCTATTCAACCACCAAATACTTCCATTCAACACCGCAGCAAAACTCACCCAAGCGAGGTAAGGAATAAATAAATAACCTGCAATTTTATTAATTTTAGAAAATTGAATATAGGTTTCATAAATCATCAGCCATAAAACAATTATTTCTAGTCCAGCAAGCATCGGATTTTTTAATCCAAAAAACAAATAAGACCATAATGCATTTAGAGCCAGTTGAATTGCAAAGAATATTAACGCCTTTTTTACAAGTTCACGCTCTTCCTCTATTCTATTCCAAACTAATCCTGCTGCAACACCAATCATAACATACAACGTACTCCAGACGGGTGCGAAAATCCAATTGGGTGGATTAAAACTTGGCTTGATTAAAGTAGGATACCAAGTCGTAATTGAAGATTGTGTTACCATTCCTGAAAAATAACCTACGACAAGACAGGTAACTACAACGACCAATATTCTAGTGATTTTGTTCATTTTGATACTTTTACTATATATGCCAAATTTACTCAAATCTTTTGAACGATTAACCATATAAACAAATAAACAAATACACCAAAAAAAGTATCTTTACACAAATTTTCAATTCATGATTTCAGTAAACGATTTTATTCCGTCTAAATACAAACATTCTGTTGATCAAGGTAATTTTCAGTGGAGCGCACCCAGTAATATTGCGCTTGTAAAATATTGGGGAAAAAAAGACAATCAAATTCCTGCTAATCCTTCAGTCAGCTTTACTTTGAATAATTGTAAAACGAATACCAAGTTGGCTTTCGCCAAAAAAGCTGATCGAGATTATTTCTCATTTGACTTGCTTTTTGAAGGTCAACCTAAAGAAGATTTCAAGCCTAAAATCAAGAAATTTTTTGAACGAGTAGAAATATACTTGCCTTTTTTAAAAGAGTACCACTTTACAATTGACACTGAAAACACGTTTCCTCACAGTTCAGGAATTGCCTCTTCGGCATCAGGAATGGCGGCTCTTGCCATGAATTTAATGAGTTTAGAAAAAGCATTAAACCCTGAAATGACCGATGATTATTTTTACCAAAAAGCATCATTATTAGCGCGATTGGGTTCTGGAAGCGCCTGCCGAAGCGTGAAAGGTCAAATTGTAGTCTGGGGAAATCATCACAATATTGCGGGAAGTTCAGATCTATTTGGAGTAGAATTTTCTCGTCCTATTCATGAGAATTTTATTAATTATCAAGATACTATTTTGCTGGTTGATAAAGGCGAAAAACAAGTTTCTAGCACTATAGGTCATGAGCTTATGCACAATCATCCTTTTGCAGAAAGGCGATTTGCACAAGCACATGAAAATTTAGACAAACTAATTACCATTTTTGAAACTGGAGATTTAAAGGAATTTATTAAAGTTGTTGAAAGCGAAGCGTTGACTTTACACGCAATGATGATGACTTCAATGCCTTATTTTATATTGATGAAACCAAATACTTTAGAAATTATTAATGCGATTTGGAAATTTAGAAAAGAGACAAAAACACCTATTTGTTTTACACTAGATGCTGGTGCAAATGTACATGTATTGTATCCAAATAAGGATAAAGAGGAAGTATTACAATTTATTCAGAACGAATTAGTTGGCTATTGCCAAAATGGTCAGTATCTTTGCGATCAAATTGGGAAAGGTGCTGTATTGATTTAATTTTTTTTTAGCTATCTTTATTTTTTAAAGAGCTGAAATCATGGATATTCAATCAGAAAAGTTGGAATTGATTAGATTATTATTAGAGACTGAAGACAAGACAATAATAGAGGCCATAAAAAGTATCTTTAGTATGCAGAAAAAAGAAGTCTGGACGCAGTTATCAGCCGAAGAACAAGAAAAAATTGAAATTAGAATTCACGAAGCAAATCGTGGTGACTCAGTAGAATTATAAAAATCGTACACTTGCCAACCCAAATTGATCATTCAAATTATTATATGAAAGGACCTTTATTTTACTCAAAAATATTACTCTTTGGAGAATACGGAATCATTCGCGACTCAAAAGGGCTTTCAATTCCTTATAATTTTTATAATGGCGCTTTAAAGAGAGATGAAAATCCTTCAGAAGAAGCTATTAAATCTAATGGTCATTTGAAACGTTTTGTAACTTATTTAGAAACTTTACAAAATGATCAACCTGAGTTAGTAACTTTTGATTTAGCCCAATTAAAAAGTGATGTTGAAACTGGAATGTACTTTGATTCTAGTATTCCTCAAGGTTATGGTGTGGGTAGTAGTGGCGCCTTAGTAGCTGCTATTTATGATAAATACGCTTATCATAAAATTACTGTTTTAGAGAATCTAACTCGTGAAAAATTATTAAAGTTAAAAACTATATTTTCTCAAATGGAAAGTTTTTTCCACGGAAAAAGTTCAGGTTTAGATCCATTGAATAGTTATTTGAGTATCCCAATCTTGATCAATTCTAAAGATAATATTGAAGCAACAGGAATTCCAACACAAAGTTTTGATGGAAAAGGCGCGGTTTTCTTGCTAGATTCAGGTATTGTGGGTGAAACTGCACCAATGGTAAACATATTTATGGAAAACTTAAAAGACAAAGGTTTTCGTGCTATGTTAAAAAACCAATTTGTTAAATATACTGACGCTTGCGTTGAAAACTTCCTTGGTGGAGATATGAAATCATTGTTTATGAATACCAAGAAACTATCTAAAGTAGTTTTAAACAACTTCAAACCTATGATTCCAGAACAATTTCATGGGATTTGGCAACAAGGAATTGATAGCAACGATTATTATTTAAAATTATGTGGCTCTGGCGGTGGCGGATACATTCTAGGTTTTACTGAAGATTTAGAAAAAGCAAAAGCCTCTTTATCTGATTATAAGCTTGAGGTAGTATATAAGTTTTAAATTTTTAAATAACATCTATTTCCATAACGACCGCGAATCTCAACTAAAAAAATACTTTGTGACTTAGTACCATTGTAGTGAACAATATTTGAAATGAACAGAAAGCAGAAACTTCTTTTAATGAAAATTGCAAGTTTGTTCTCAGTAGTTAGAGGCTATAATATTCCTATTATTATTCTAGCGCTCTATTTATCCTCCATTTTTATTTTGTCGCCAGATAAAGGAGCACTTGAAGTGTTACTGGATTTTAATTTGTTTATTTTAGTTTTCGCTTCTTCTTTAACAATTGCATCGGGTTATATAATCAATAGCTTTTATGATTCTCAAAAAGATTTAATTAATCGCCCTGAGAAGTCAATGTTAGACCGTTTAATTAGTCAGAAAACCAAATTAAACGTTTATTTTACGCTTAATTTTATAGTTTCAATTATGGCGCTTTTTGTGTCATGGCGCGTATTTTTATTTTTTTCTGGATACATCTTTTTTATTTGGTTTTACTCTCATAAAGTTAAGAAGTACCCATTAATAGGAAACCTTATGGCGGCATTTTTAGCAGTACTACCTTTTTTTGCTATACTGCTTTATTTTTATACTCGAATCCCATTTGAAGATATTGAAAATTATAAGAGACAGCTAGCTTCAATTTTTGCGCATGCCACTTTTCTATTTCTATTATTACTTGTACGGGAGATGATTAAGGATTTAGAAAACTTAAGAGGTGATTTAGTAAATGATTATAAAACGATCCCAATAGTTTATGGAGAATTAGTTTCAAAGCAAATTATCACTATTTTGACTATCTTGACTGTTTTACCAGTCTATGTTATAATTGAAATATCAGATATTGGCTTTATGGCAATTTATTTTTACTGCTGTTTAATTATCCTAATATTTTTTCTGCTCTATTTATGGAAATCCAATAGTAAATCTCAATTTCTCTTACTTCATAATGTATTAAAGTTTTTGATTGTTTCAGGCGTTTTTTGTATTGTCTTAATTGATCCAGCGGTATTATGGCATGGAAAAAGCTTATTATTGACGATTTGACGAGATTAAAACAAAGGCTTTAAAAATCAACATCTGCATATAAAAAAGGTTAATGTTATTAATACACCACCAAATTAATTGTCCCAACAATTCGCGTAATATTCTTTTTTATGCTTCTAGCTCTTTACAAAGATTCCAGCCTTCAAAAGACTAAAAGCTTTAAAAAGTTATTAGTTTTAAAAGGATTAACGTTTTAAAAATTTTGGAAGTTAACTTTCCAGTTTTTTATAATGCTTGTGACAAAGCTTCCAGCCTTCAAAAAGCCAGAAGCTTTAAAAAATTATTAGTTTTATTAAGCGAAAAATTTTAAATGTCTGGAAGCTAAGTTTCTAGTTTTTGCGATGCTTATTACAAAGCTTACAGCTTTTAAAATGCGGTAAGCCTTAAAAATTATATTGTCTATCAGCCTTAGAAGCGAATACCCGGCGAATCAAAATGACAAAGTATTTAGCTCCAAAAAAAGAAAATTAATTAATAAATATCCTTATCAATTAGACAGTTAGCGTTTTATGACCCTCACTTATTGATTATCAATTATATAAATAGTACATTTGCGCAAATTAAGGAATATTATGAATAATAAGCAAGGCAATAGTAAAGGAAGTGGTGCTAGAGCAAATAGTTCAAGACCAAGTTCTAACAAGCCAAAACCTGCGATGCAAAAACGGGCACAGGGGCCAAAAAAAGTAAAAGTAAATACTAAAGTTGCAGAAGTTGTTACTGATAAAGTAGAAAAAAAGCCAAACCAAGCGGCTAAAAGACCAAAAGTAAAAGACGAAATTCGTTTGAACAAATACATAGCTAACTCCGGTGCGTGTTCGCGTCGTGATGCTGATATTTATATTCAGTCAGGAACCGTGAAAGTAAACGGAATTCCAGTAACCGAAATGGGATATATGGTAAAACCAGGCGATGTAGTCAACTTTGACGGAGCGACTCTGACACCAGAGAAAAAAGTATATATCTTACTAAACAAACCTAAGAACTTTACAACGGCGATGGACGAAGGCCAAGAATATCGCAATGTATTGGAATTAGTTAGAGGTTCTACTACCGCCAAAATTGGTGCAATAGGAAGAATGGATAAGAATACCACTGGATTATTATTGTTTACAAACGACACTGATATGATTCGGAAGTTTACCTTGCCAAGTCAGAAATCATCTAAAATCTACCAAGTTTCTTTAGATAAAAATTTAAAATTTGAGGATTTAGAAAAAATAAACAAAGGATTAACTCTTGATGGCCACCGCGTATTTGTTGAAGATATAAGTTATATTGACGGAGAAGCAAAAAGCGAAATTGGACTGCAATTAAGATCTGCTAATGTGAAAGTAGTTCGTAGCATCTTTGAGAATTTTGATTATGATGTACTGAGAATTGACCGTGTTTCTTTTGCTGGCTTAACTAAAAAGAATTTGCCTCGTGGAACGTGGCGATTACTGACTGATCAAGAAATTATTAATTTGAAGAACGTATAAACCGAACTTTAAACGAATATAAACAAATCCCTTTCGTTACTACGGAATGGGATTTTTTATTTTAATTAAACCAATAAAACTATGACTCCAGAAAAATTACAATCAATTGCTTTTAAGTGGTTTGATACTTTCAATAATAAGGAATTAGAAAAACTGTTGTCTTTATATGATGAAGACGCTGTGCATTTTAATCCGAAACTAAAGTCATTAAAACCAGAAACAAACGGTTTTATTACTGGCAAACAAGCATTACGACAATGGTGGCAAGATGCTTTTGAGCGTATACCAAGCTTGAATTACAAAGTAAAATCAGTTACTGCTAATGGAGATCGTGTGTTTTTGGAATATACGAGATCTGCGGAAGGCGAAGACGATTTACAAATAGCAGAAGTGCTAGATATTAGAGAAGATAAAATTATTGCGTCGAGGATTTACCAGGGATAAAAATACTTTTTATTGTAATGAAAAAACCCTAGAACACTATCAATTGTTCTAGGGTTTTATTTTTTTGATAGAATTTATCCTTTTACTTTTTTGAGCGGCTTTTCCTTTTTATCTAAGCCCCGTTTTCTTAACAGTGGTTCGATACTTGGTTCAGCACCTCGGAAACGTTTGTATAAAACCATCGGATCCTCGGTTCCACCTTTCTCTAGCACGTTTTCACGAAACAATTTGGCTTTTTCTGGATTGAATAAACTTGTTGTTTTAAACGCTTCAAAAGCATCTGTATCTAAAACACCTGACCAGATATAACTGTAGTATCCAGAGGAGTAACCTCCTGAAAAGATATGACTAAAATACGTACTGCGGTATCGCGGAATGATCGATTCAATCAAACCAATTTTTTTAAGTGCTGCCTTTTCAAAAACGTTTGCATCAACCGTGATATCCTTGGTTTGAGAATGGTATTCTAAATCTAACAACGAAGCTGCAAGATATTCTGTGGTTGTAAAACCTTGATCAAAAGTACCTGCCTTTTTCAATTTATTAACCAAAGCTTCCGGGATAACTGCTCCTGTTTTATAATGCTTGGCATATAGCTTTAATACTTCAGGTTCAGCAGCCCAATTTTCCATAATTTGCGAAGGAAGCTCAACAAAGTCTCTAGGAACGCTTGTTCCTGCTAAACTTCTATAAGTTACATTAGACAACAACCCGTGTAAGGCATGTCCAAACTCATGGAAGTAAGTCGTCACTTCGTCAAAAGTTAAAAGTGCCGGAGCATTTGCTGATGGCTTAGTGAAATTACAAACAATAGAAATAACTGGAGCAATACGTTTACCATCAACAGTTTTCTGGGTTCGGTAGGACGTCATCCAAGCACCACCACGCTTAGACTCACGAGGATGAAAATCCATATACAACACACCTAGATGCGTACCGTCTTTTTCGGTTACTTCCCAAACTGTGGCGTCTTCATGGTATTTTGGAACATTCGTTAATTCGTTGATTTTTATACCATATAAGTTTTCTGTCACCTGAAAAACTCCTTTTCTCACATTATCTAAACTGAAGTAAGGCTTTAATTCTTCTTCGTCAAGATCAAAACGTTGCTTTCTAATTTTCTCAGTATAATAACGCCAGTCATAGGGTTGAACTGCGCCTTTTATACCATCTTTTGCCATCATTTTTTGAATGTCAGCGGCTTCCGTTTTAGCAATTTCTAAAGCTGGTTTCCACAAATCATTCAATAATTTGTTCACATTTTGCGGTGTCTTGGCCATTGATTCTTCTAGCACATACGTCGAATGTGAAGTATACCCTAGCAAGCGCGCTTTTTGCCCACGAAGATTAGCTAATTCTATTACATTTTTTTTGTTGTCAAAAGCATCATCGTGATTACCTCTAGTTTGGTATGCATCCCAAATTTGTTGGCGCAACGCCCTGTTAGAGCTGTATTGCAAAAATGGCATAACGCTAGAATTAGAAAGTGTAAAAACCCATTTCCCCTCTTTGCCTTTTGCCTTAGCATCAGCGGCAGCGGCTTCAATCAAACCTTCTGGTAAGCCAGCTAAATCTTTCTTAGCATCAATGATCAACTCATATTTATTGGTCTCCGCCAATATATTTTGCCCATATTTTAAACTGCTAAGCGAGAGCGTTCCGTTTATTTTACGCAATATCTCCTTATCCGTGTTCGATAAATTAGCACCACTTCGCACGAAGTCTTTGTACGCGTTGTCTAAAATTTTTGCTTGTTCCAAATTCAAGCCTAAACTTTCCTTTTTATCCCAAAGTGCTTTTACTTTGCCAAATAATTTCTCATTCAAGTAAATATTATCTCTGTGTGCAGAAAGGTTTGGCGCTACTTCTTTAGCAATGTTTTGAATCTCTTTGTTGGTATTTGCCGAATTTAAATTGGAAAAAACCACATTTACATCACTTAGCAATGTTCCTGCATTTTCCATCGCAAGAATCGTATTGTCAAAAGTAGGAGCTTGAGAATTATTTGCAATAGCAGCAATTTCAGCCTCATGTTTACTAATTCCTTCTAGAATAGCAGGCTTAAAATGTTCGTTTTTGATTTTGTCAAAAGGAGGCACTTTAAAAGGCGTGTCATACGGCTGAAAAAATGGATTCATGGTAATATTTTCTTTTTTCTCTTGCGCTTCAATTGTTAGCATGTTACCCATAACTAACAAAATGAAAAAGGATTTTTTTCTCATTTAGATGTTTAATTAAGATGCTAAATTTAGACGAAATCATTTTAAAATAAGAATCACAGCAAGGAGTTAACTAAATTTTATGATAAAAAAAATCGATTTATCAAAAGAACAAGTAATCGTCCGATAAAGATCAAAAAAAAACAATAATTTAGCTTTATAAATAACAAATCTATATCATGATAAAAACAACCATTTTTCTTTTTACGCTTATCTCTGCCATGCTGTTTGTAAGTTGCAAAACAGAAGAAAAAAAAGAAGATTTTAGCACATTGACTAAAAATTATTTTGACGATAAAAATGCACTCGATCCATTAGGCGCAACTCAAAGTGGTCAAAATCAGTACAACGATCAATTGCAGTTTGAAATGACAGACAGTTATAGAAAATCGCAATCCGCTTTTTTTGATAAATACCAAACTGCATTGCAAAATGTTGTTTTTGAAGATTTAACAGAAGAAGAAAAAAACAGTTACGAAATCATAAAATGGGAAGTTGAAATTGGCAAAGATTTATTAAAGCAACCTTCAAATCTAATTCCAATCCATCAATTTTGGGGAACACATCTCACTATGGGACAATTAGCTGGAGGAACAAGTGCACAACCTTTTAAAACCGAAAAAGATTATGCTAACTTCCTTAGCAGAATGGATAAATACGCCGTCTGGATTGATTCGGCAATGGTGTATATGAAAAAAGGACTGGATAAAGGTGTAGTCTTACCAAGGGCGTTAACAGTAAGGTTGATTCCACAGTTTGCAGAAATGGCAACTCCCAACATTCAAGATAATTTATTTTATTCGGCTATAAAATTAATGCCTGCTTCCTTTCCAGAGAGCATGAAGGAAGATTTAACCAAAAAATATACTGCAACAATTACCAATAAATTGATTCCGCAATACCAGAAAATGGCTGATTTTTTGACTAAAGAATACCTGCCAGCTTCGCGAGCGACAAGCGGAATAGGAAGTTTACCTTTTGGCAAACAGCTTTATGCAACTTACGTTAAACAGTGGACTACTACAGAAATGACTCCCGAAGCTATTCACGAATTAGGACTACAAGAAGTAGCACGTCTAAACGCCGAGATGGAAAAAGTAAAAACGCAAGTTGGTTTCAAAGGAACTTTATTAGAATTCTTTGAAGAAGTGCGAAACAAAAAGGAATTAAAGCCATTTACGAAACCAGAACAAGTTATCGCAAATTTTGATAGCATTTATACTCGAATTAAACCAAATGTAGATAAATTATTTTCATTGCAGCCTGTAACCAAATTTGAAATTAGAAGAACGGAAGCTTTTAGAGAAAAAACGGCTAGTGCTGAATACAATCCTGGATTGAAAGACGGAACGCGTCCTGGTATTTTTTATGTTCCTATTCCAGATGTGGCTAACTATAATATGTATGGAGACGAAGATTTGTTTTTGCATGAGGCGATTCCCGGACATCATTTCCAAATTTCACTGCAACAAGAGAATGAAAGTTTGCCTGATTTTAGAAAATTCAATTGGTTTGGTGCTTATGGTGAAGGTTGGGCATTATACACAGAAAGTTTAGGGAAAGAACTTGGATTATACCAAGATCCGTATCAGTATTTTGGGATGCTGGGTAATGAAATGCACAGAGCAATTCGGTTAGTGGTAGATACGGGATTGCATTCAAAAGGCTGGACTAGAGAACAAGCGATTAAATATTCATTAGCTAATGAAGCGGAGAGTGAAGCCAGCATAATCCCCGAAATTGAGCGCTACATGGCCATTCCAGGACAAGCGTTATCATACAAAATTGGTCAACTTAAAATTATCGAATTACGCAAAAAAGCAAAAGCTAAAATGGGAACTAAATTTGACATTAAGAAATTCCATGAAAAAGTACTCGAATCTGGAGTAATGCCGTTAGCATTGTTAGAGAAGAAAATAAATGCGTGGATTGAGGGGAAATAAGTTTTAGAGTATAAGTATAAAAAAAGCTTTCGCTGTAGCGAAAGCTTTTTTTGTGCGGATTATTTGACTCCACGATAGAAAACGGGGTAAACTTCTCAACTACCTATTCAATTTGTTCTTCTTTACAATTCCTTAAAAACATTAAATAAATAAGCAACAATATAAATAAAATAAACACTTAACAATGATTAATTTATTTTATAAAATTCACTAAGATTGAATGAAATAGAATTTAACTTTGAATGGGCAACGGTTGAGCAAGTTTGAGAAGCGTATTACTTTATTACGTATCTTAGAATTCTTCAAAATGTTCAAAATATGGCATAAGTACAATTCAGATTTTGAAGTAAGGTCAACAAAAACGTACCTATCAAAGTAAGACCTTCACTAAATAGAACAAATATTATTGAATTAAACACAGGATTTGCAATAATTCCCAAAGATTGGAGCCTATAAACCAATGTGCCCAAACAAAGAAATACTACCGAAATAAGATTATTAACAAATGACATCAAAACATTGGATTCTTTTATTTCTAACAACCTCAACACCAATTTAGGCAAAGGCATTTTAATAGGCTCCTATTGGTTAGAAGCAAGAATTAATGAATGTTTTAATCGCTTAGAAAAAATAGACAACAGTTTGTTAGTAAATTATATTTGATAAATCATTGATAAAGGAAACACTCGTAAAATAACATCCAACGGCGGCTTTAAAATTGGATCGAGTAAGAGTAGTATTAAAAACGGCACTTTATTTATAAACATAATTTTAGAATACCAAAAGAGCATAAAAAAACTAATCCATTTTATCGGAATTACAAAACCCCTTGTAGATAAGTTTACGAACTCGCTCGATAATACTAAAAACTGTTCAGGCAAACAATTAGAGATATTAAAACCGTTTATATTGATACAGAAAGAAACGAAATCGACATTAAACCCCGCTCTAAAAAATTCAACACCTTGGAGAAACCGATAACAACCGTTATATTCAGACATTACCTTTTGATGAACTAGAACAAATCAAAAACGCCGATTTTACTAATCAGGAACAATTGTATAAATTTAAAAAAGAAAATCCCGAATTAACCAACCGTTTGTCAATAACCACCAAAACATTAGACAACACTCGAAACTGGATTTTGTTAGATTATGCAATAAGAAAATTTGGTGACGATTTGGTAAACAAAACAACCGAAAACAATCGATATAACGGCAAAAGTATTTATATTATATAATTTTAGAGAGAAAATAAATAAAAGTGCAACAGTTGGAGTTTCTTCGCCTTACGAAACGGAATTAGTTTTAAATAACTTTCCTAAAAAAATACCGCATCAAAGATTAAACGAAATTACAAAAGTAGTTTGTAAACTGGCAGGAATAGTTAATATTATTAAGGGAACTAAAATCAACCGTAAAAAATTGGGTTTTTATCCAAAGTATGATTTAATTAATTCGCATTATTTTAGACATTCCTTTGCAACGAATTATTATAAACAAATACCAATACTGATTTTAATAAACATAACTACACATTCAAAAGAAAGTGTGTTTTTGATTTATATAAAAAAAAGAGAAGATAAAGACAGCATTGCCGATTTACTCAAAAAGTTCTATGAAGAGCTACACAAAGACAAAGAACCACAAATGAGAGTTGTGAAAAAAAGTGTTTAAAAAAACAGAAATAATATTTGAATTAGTAACGAATTAATTACATTTGTAAAACAATAATAATGAGGACAATATTTATAACCAATGAATTTTCGGAATTTCTAGAAAATGCAGACCAACAAACAAAAGATAAAATTTCGTATCTATCTAATGTAATAACAACTCAAACGGTAATTAATACCAAAGTAGCAAAGAAATTAATCAATACCGATTTTTACGAAGTACGAGTACAAGTTAATAACGAATATCGAATTATTATTTTTACAGTTGACCGCGACAACATAACTCAAAGTAGAACTATTTTATTTCTAAATGGGTTTATGAAAAAATCGACAAAGGACTACAACAAACAAATAAAGTTAGCAATCAAAATATTAGAAAAATGGCAAGACCAAAACTAGATTTAGAAAGAATAAAAAAGGAACTACCTACAATGAATGATTATATAGATAATCAACACGGTAAACAGGGAACTCCCGAGCGTGAGGAATTTAATGCAAAGGCACTTTCTTATTATTACGGCGAATTGATAAAAGAAAAACGCAAAGAAAAACATTTAACACAACAACAATTAGCTGACCAAATAGGTAAAGAAAGAGCCTATATTGCAAAAATTGAACAAGGTAAAACCGATTTACAAATCTCGAATTTCGTGCAAATAATCAATGCTTTAGGATTGACTTTGCAAGTTCAGTAAAGAACAGAAATAGAAAATTATTACTATACATTAATAATAAACAAAGGGAATTAATAAACACAGATTCACATTACGATTACTACATTGATTACTTTCAAGGAATAGAAGTAAGTATAAAAAAAGACAAAACAACAAATCAAATCTATTACAGCTCTGATAGTGTAGCAAAAATATTAGGATTCAATAATGCTGATGACATGATACAAAGTAATAGTGATTTTACTAATGCCTTTCTAGATGGTATGAATAATGGTTTAGTAATATAAGACTTGTGATAATAAAAATTAAGTAAATGAGTACTAGTGCACAAAAGCTTTACATATTGAACTCGTCTTTGGTATGAAAAAAAATAACTGCACTAGTATTGAAAAAATTATTAAACAATTTCGTCTATCGTAAAGGAAAATTATATAAATTATATATATATAACAATAAGAACTAAACCAACAACACGTTTATAAGTCTTGGTTTGAAGAATAGGTATATTGTTTCTCTGAGTTTCCGAAACATACACTCGAATGTTTAAGGAAAGAAAAACTGGGTTCTGGTAAATTTGTACTTTCATGAGTTTAAAACACTGCACTCCAACAGTCAGGTTGTAAACATCGCAAGGAGGATGGGTACTTGGACCACTATGTAGGGAACATGTCGGGAAATATCTTGTATTCACTGCACACAATCCATACCTTATAAGCAAGTTACACACGCACAATGTGTTCTTGATAGGATTGCTCACCGAAGTAGTAAGAAAGAAAAGGGATACGCGGGCGCTGACCGAAAAAAGGTAAAAACTTTGGGCATCATCGACACCTTATACCCCCCTGCCCTTTACATTTGCGTTTCCCCGCGACCACACCGGCCCGAAAAAACTGTATTCCATCTCCAACATGCAACTAACTACAATTTTTTTACTATCCACAATCAGCCTCCGTAATCCAGACAAATATCTTGATTCTTTAATAATAGTTACTCTATCGCATCCACTGTAGAAATCGGCAAACTTTTTCCTGTTGATATAGATGGTGTTTTTTCTTTATCTGACCGCTGCTAAGATCTATTAGTTTTTTCATCAGTGTGAAATTTAGGTTTTTTTTCCTTTTGAATTGGATATTTTCAATAATTTGCCGGACTGGTCAAATTCTCCTGCAGTTGTAGCTACCACCAATGCTATCACTTTGCCGTTATAAGTTTCGTTCGGCGGAGTAACAATACTAAGCGTTTCTTTTTTTTGAGGATACGTTTTTTTTCGCATTTGTTTTTGTGTTTAATTTTGAACTTCTTTATTCCAATTTTTTGAGTTTCTCAATCATTGGATCTAGGTTAATGCTTCCTCCATTGCAACAGGCTTGTCTTACTTCTGGTCTGTCCAAAAATAAGTTAACAATTATTAAATTTTAAGAGCTTACATTCTCAAACATTCCTCTTCATACCATTTTTTGTTTGCCTCAGAGGTTAAAGGTCTTGTTTCACCTTGATCGTTTTCTGCAATGATGGTACTTACGTAAATTGGATTATTTGGAAGTTTTAATTCAATTTTTTGCATTGTGTTAGAAAAAGTATTACCACTTATAACTAAATCTTTTTCAATTTCTGTAATGAAATAATCAACATTTCCCTCAAAAACATTTTGAATTTGGCTGGCTTCTACAACGCCAGTTAGTTTTTCATTTCCTACTACCAAAACATAATTACTTGGCAATTTTCGTTGAGAAACCGTAATATAGTCTGACTGTGCTAGAACTTGTAATATTTTTAGTTTTTGATCATCTGTACCAAATAAAGCATAAGGTTTTATGCTCCAAGTATAGCATAAGTTCGTACCAATATCTACGATAAACCAAAGATTAACTACTATTTCTTGTGTGTTCATAGTTTGCATTCAATTTTAAAATTTTAGAATAAAGATTTTATATTTGACCACCCACACCTTTAAACTTCTCTATAAAGGCACTGATTTTTTGAAAAACACTTTGTTTTTTTGTTAAATATTGCGGATTTAAAGGACTCATTTTAGGTAAAATAGCATTTAATTCCGTACCATTTTCACTTGCAAATTCACGTTTTAATGATGTCGCTATGTACCTCTTTGTTGCCTCTTCATTTAAGTTTTCATCTGCAATTAATTCCGTGGCCTCTTTTTTCTGCTTTTCTTGTGCATATTTGAAGAAAGCATCTATAACATTCGCTTTATCTTGAATGGTTTCAAGGTCGGTTTCATTAATAAAATCTACCACTAAACTTTCTTTGGCTCTATTGCCAATACTTGCTCGAATTACCCTGCGGACTTCTTCTATCAAGGTGGCTTTGTCTTTGTTCTTTTTCTTGTGCTCAAAAATCAATTCAAGGATATAGTCCAAGTTTATTTCTTGAGATTTAAGAAGGTCTATTTCAAAAACTACGTCGTCCCAATCAATAGTTGACTCTTCTGATGCTGCACCATTTTTCTCGCGTCTTAACCAATCACGTATGTCGTTATAAGTTGAGCGATAATCTTGAATTGTTCGTTCAGGTAGCAAACTAATCTTTTGCATCGTCGCTAATTCTTCGTCTGTTACAAAGTTAGCTTCTTTAAATGCTTCAAGAGCTTCAACGTCCTCTGAATTTATCGTTTGAAGTGCTTTGAGATTGTTGAATTCATCGTAATTCTGCAATATGTTTTCTACACGCAAGTACTCACCAAATAGTTTAGAGAATTCTTTCTTGTCTTTTTCTGTTTCTATTTCGTCTGGTTTTGGGAACTTTTCATTTAATTCCTTTACCACATCCATAAAACCTCTTCTTGCTTCTCCTGTGGCAATGTCCGTAAAGCCCTCTAAATATTCTTTGTAGCTCTTTTCGAGTACTACATTTTTAGTGTTTTTATCTCCAAATAATGTGATGGCATCGATAGTAGCCATTTCTAAATCTCTGAAAGTAATAATGTTTCCAAAGGTTTTTGTAGCATCATATATACGGTTGGTACGAGAAAAAGCTTGCATTAAACCATGGTAACGTAAATTCTTATCTACAAATAAGGTATTCAATGTTGGTGCATCAAATCCAGTAAGAAACATACCTACTACTATAATCAAATCGATTTCTTTGCTTTTAACCCGTTTGGCAAGATCACGATAGTAGTTTTGAAATTCGTTACTTTCCACGCCAAAACTAGTTTTAAACATGGCGTTATAGTCTTTTATTGCTGCTGTTAAAAATTCTTTGGCACTACTATCCATCGCCGATGGCTCAAAGTTTTCTTCAGGTATTTCACCAGCAGCACTCTGCTCTTCATTGGCGGCGAAAGAAAATATCGTTGCAATTTTCAATGGCTTTTCAGTATCTTTTTGAAGACGGTTTAGTTCTTCATAATAACATTTAGCCGCTGCAACACTACTTACGGCAAACATGGCATTAAAGCCTGTGTTTCCTGCGTGACTTCTGTGTGTTTTTATTCTGTAATTTTTTAGAATGTATTGAGAAACTTCTTTGATACGAGCCGGATGAAGTAATGCTTTTGTGTTTTCTGCAGCCGTTAATTTTTTCTCATCAACTTCTGTTTCAAAGCTTTTAAACTTAGGTTGTACATTGTTATAATCTACCTTGAATTTTAGTACTTTTTCATCTCTAATGGCATCCGTAATAACATAGGAATGTAATTCACGACCAAATACACTTGCTGTTGTTTCTGCACCTAAGGCATTTTCAGGAAAAATAGGAGTTCCTGTAAAACCAAATTGATAGAACTTTTTGAATTTTTTATTCAGGTTCTTTTGCGCTTCACCAAATTGAGAACGGTGTGCTTCATCAAATATAAATACCACTTGTTTTTGATAAATAGCTAAATCACTTTCGCTTTTCATTAAGTGGTTTAGCTTCTGAATAGTTGTAACGATAATTTTATTGTCGTCTTTTTCAATATTTCTTTTTAAACCAGCCGTACTATCAGAACCGTTTACGCTATCAGGAGAAAAGCGTTGGTACTCTTTCATAGTTTGAAAATCTAAATCCTTACGGTCTACTACAAAGAAAACTTTATCAATAAAATTTAGATTTGTGGCTAGTCTAGCCGCTTTAAAACTAGTGAGAGTTTTACCAGAACCTGTTGTATGCCAAATGTAGCCTCCGCTTTCTCTATCTGACCATTTTTTAGTATTAAAGGAACTTTCTATTTTCCATAACATTCTCTCGGTTGCAGCGATTTGATACGGTCGCATTATTAGCAAGGTATCACTTGTATCAAAAACGGAGTAGGTGAGTAGTACATTTAACAACGTATGTTTTTGAAAAAAAGTTGCTGTGAAATCTTTCAAATCTTTAATCAAGGAATTATCCGACTTAGCCCAGTTCATTGTAAAATCGAAACTGTTTTTATCGCGTTTCACAGTGTTAGCAAAATAACGACTGTCCGTTCCATTAGTTATTACAAATACTTGCAAATACTTAAAAAGGGAGTTCTCACTATTAAAACTTTCTTTGCTATAGCGATGCACTTGATTGAATGCTTCACGGATCGCGACTCCACGTTTTTTTAATTCTATTTGCACCAACGGTAAACCATTTACTAAAACGGTTACATCATAGCGATTAGAATGAGTTCCTTTTTGTTCGAATTGTGAAATTACTTGTACTTTATTTCGAACAATATTCCTTTTATCTACTAAATAAATGTTTTGGATACGTCCATCATCAAAAACAAAATCGTAGATATAATTTTCATGCAACTTTCTTGTTTTATCAACCGTATTATCACTTGGTCTGTCTAAATACTCTTCTACAAAACGAGCCCATTCATTGTTAGAAAACTCCATATTATTTAGCGCTTGCAATTGTACTCTTACATTAGCTAACATGGCTTGTAGGGTAGTAAGGTTAGTAGGGTTTTCATATCCTTGATTGATTAAATCTTGGATGAATTCCTGTTCTAAAGCCGCTTCTGTTTGATAACTTGCAGGAGCTTCATTGACCTCTAAATATTTGGTAAATTTATCTAAAACAATGAAGTTGTTTGATTCTGCTATAGTGGTGTATTCTTTCATTTCTATTAATTATTTAGTTTGATTATTCATTTTCTTCATAATAATATGAATAATCGATGCCTTTTATATACATTTCTCTGCTGTTAATGTCAGTGGTAATTGCTGTCTTAAGTAGTGCGTTTAAAACGCTGCTATCTACCGAACTTATAATCATTGCATTCATATAATTGGTTTTGCTTATTTTGCTCCAATCGATGCATTTTTTTTCTTGTTTTTTCAATATCAAGTCTAGCCAAATTCGGGTACTTCTGCCGTTGCCTTCCATAAATGGGTGTGCTTTGTTCATAGCCACATATTTTTCTACAATTTCATTAAAATTGGTTTCGGGCATAGCGTCAATTTTTAGCAAAGTACTATTTAGATAGTGTGCATATTCAAATCTATATCCTCCTTTTGAAATATTTTTAGTTCGTAATTGTCCAGCAAAATCATATAATCCCCCAAATAAATAAGCGTGTATTTGTTGTAAACCTTTGGCTGTTCCTACTTCAAGACTCTCTACAAAACTGGTTTCAAATAAGGCATACGCCTTGGTTTTGCTTTTGCCATCTATACTTTCTGGGCTATAAGTAAACCAATTGATAAATCTGTTGGCGGTTTTGCTAGGGAATTGTTTCCCCAAGGCTATTATACCTTCATAGTCGAGCATATCTGTTGCATATCGCTTGCCATCGTTAGCTACTAATTTCAGTTGGGTAGTGTCACTAACCAACTCACTATTTTCTTTCTTTAGTTTAGCTTTTAGGTATTTCCAATAGTTTCGGTTTTTAGTGTAATCTTCTTGGTTTCTTAAAACCGCTACAATATCTAACACGCTAAACCACCATTTGGCATTTTCATCATCCCAAACGGCTCGCACTTCGCGATCATCAAAAAAACGTATAGAAATTTTAGACATTTTGCTGTTTGAACGTTAATAACAAATCTCTATAATACTCATATTGCTGTTTTCTTTGTTCTATTTCTTTTGGCAAACCTTCGCTGATAGAAGTAGTAAGGGTGTCAAATTTGTCTAGAATGGAAACGATACGTTCTTGTTCTTCTTTAGATGGCACTGGAATTTTAATTTTAGCTAAATCATCGGCATTTACACGTCTTACTTTTGTCCCAGTTATAAATTGTCTTTTTTGCTTTTGAAATTGTTCTGTTTGAAAAAAATAAGTAACGTATTTAGGATTCAAATTATGTCTATAAAAACAAGCATCACTACTTACCGCTATATCTTCATGACCTAACCAAGCAACTGCTTTACATACATCTTCATCATTTTCACTAGTGGTTGCTATGACCAAATCTCCATATTTTGCCATTCTTGCTTTCTTTGCAAATTCCTTCGAAACAAATGATTTGGTTTTATCAGTGTACGTTCCATAGTAAGTATAAACTTGACCATAATGAATACAACCAACTCCTGTTTCAGTAAAGTCTTTTTTCTGCAAACCACCGCCACGAATAAACTTACCATTATTTTCATCTCCCATAGGTAGATGTTGCACCTCCTTTTCATCGAAGTAGTACAATTTCTCTCGATAATAACTATATTGCGTTTTTCGTGCTGTAAGCTCCGCTGTAAGCTCCGCTGTAAGCTCCGCTGTAAGCTCCGCAAATGAATCGAGAATGGCAACTATTTTTTGTTGTATTTCGAGTGATTTTTTAGGATTTTCTGGACATGGAATGGGTATTAAGAATGCATTCATAACAGATGAACTTAAATTATTAATAGTAGAACTATTAAGCATTTCATCTAAATATTTTTGAAAAATACTGCTAGTCAAAATATGAAACAAAAAACGTGAATTTATTTGTACTGAGCTTCTTACGACGCCCATAAATCCTCCAAAAAAATATTCTAAATCTTCAAAAATATAAGCAACTTTACCTACATGTTCACGACTACCACTTGCTGCACTAATTAAAATATCATTTTTAAAGAGTTTCTGACTTTCTTTAACTTTAGTGTCAGATTTTATATATTTAATATTTTCAAAATTTATTGTATGTCTTGAAAGAGTTATATTATTTGCTCTAATTACTCTATAACCCGAATTATCTCCACTTTCGTTATTTTTGTTATATGTAAGACCACGAACATAGTCAGCCACATCTCCCAGCGGTTTCCATTCCACCTCAACACCTTCTAATAATTTATCTAAATAACTCATGCCTGATCTTCTTTGTTAGGTAATTGTTTATTAAGCATTCTGTCAAAATCACTTTCAAACAAGTTGTCTTGTACGATTCTATATTTTTCAAATTCGGTCTCGGCATGTGCTTTGGCAATTTCTGCCGTTACTTTGCCTGCATTTTGGAGTATTTCTCTATCAGTTGCTTCTATAAATCTGTTCAAGCGCGTTTCCCAATCTTCCATAGTTAGCGGAATTTGTCTCAAAGCCATATCTTCGGCAAGGTCCAAATAAGCAGAAACCAAACGCTGTAGTTGTTGCATCTCTTTTTCGGATAAATAATTTTTAGCAACAGCAACATCAAATTTTTGAATTTTACCCCTTGGTGCATCCTTCCAAGTAGCTAAACCCATGTTTTCTTTTTGATGGTTGGCTCTGTTTACAATGAGTTCTGCTGCAGTATTGCCGTGAATTGCCCAATGTAATTTGTTTTGTACGGTGGCAAAAAAGCGTTGGGTTGCTTTGGCAGTTACGTCATAGTCAATTGCTGTGGCGTATATATCGGTTATTTTTTGATAGAATTTTCGTTCGCTTATTCGAATTTCTCTTATTCGTTGTAGCTGTTCTTCAAAGTATTTTTTACCCAGAATGGTACCGTCATTTTTTAAACGTTCATCATCCATAGCAAAACCTTTAATTGTAAATTCTTTTACAATTTGCGTTGCCCATTTTCTAAATAATACGGCTCGTTCAGAGTTTACCTTGTAACCTACGGCAATAATTGCAGAGAGGTTGTAGTGTTTGGTTTGGTAATTTTTTCCATCGGTGGCAGTTATCCGGAAATTCCGGACAACTGAATTTTCATCCACTTCATTATCGGCAAAAATATGCTTTAAGTGCTCATTTACGGTGCGTGTATTTACATCATACAAAATGCCCATCATTTTTTGTGACAGCCAAATGTTTTCATCTGCATAAATAACATCTACACCTCCATCTCCTGTGGCAGCAATAAATGTTAAGTATTCTGCAGCAGAAGATCTACTAATTGATTTGCTATTTGTTTTCTTCTCGTCCATGATTTAGCTTTCTATTTCGTTTATAATGGCATCAATATCCACACGCAGCTTATCAATTTTTTTTACTGTTTTGGCAACTTCCTTATTCAATTCGGTAATGTCAATCTTTTCACGATTGTCTTTTGCTTCTATATAAGAACTCACCGATAGGTTGTAATCGTTTTCCCCAATCTTTGCATTGTCGATAGAAATGGCAACATGAGGCACATCTTCTTTACGATCAAATAAGTCCATTATTTTTTCAATATGTACATCACTCATCATATTGTTGTTGGTTACCTTTTTGAAGAAATCTTCGCCGCTGGCATCGATAAATTGCGTGGTAGTATCTGTCTTATGTTTAGAAAGTACCAAAAGTGTAACCGCTATAGTAGTTCCATAAAACAAATTGGGAGCTACGGATATAATGGTTTCTACAAAGTTATTATCTATTAAGTATTTTCTAATTTTTTGTTCGGCACCACCACGGTAAAAAATACCGGGAAAACAAACCAATGCAGCTCTTCCTTTTGGAGATAGATAATGCAATGCATGAAGCACAAAGGCAAAATCTGCTTTTGATTTTGGTGCTAATACCCCAGCAGGAGCAAAACGGTCGTCGTTGATTAATGTTGGGTCTTCATCTCCAATCCATTTTACCGAATAGGGAGGATTGGATACAATTGCATCAAAGGGTTTTTCATCGCCTAATTGCGGGTCTTTTAGCGTGTCTCCCAGTACAATATGAAACTTATCGTAATTGATGTTGTGTAAAAACATGTTCATACGCGCCAAGTTATAGGTGGTGTGGTTTATTTCTTGGCCATAAAAACCATCTTCGATAATGTGATTATCAAAATGTTTTTTGGCTTGTAGGAGTAAAGAACCAGAACCTGCTGCAGGGTCATAAATTTTATTTACAGTGGTTTGCTTGTGCATTGCCAACTGTGCAATCAATTTCGATACATGTTGTGGTGTAAAAAATTCACCTCCTGATTTACCAGCATTAGCTGCGTAATTGGAGATTAAAAATTCATAGGCATCCCCAAAAAGGTCAATTTCGTTGTCTTCAAAATTTCCGAAATTTAGTTCTTCTACGCCTTTTATCACTGCTGCTAAACGGCTATTTTTGTTTTCAACTGTATTTCCTAATCGTGAACTTGTAGTGTCAAAATCGGCAAACAATCCTTTTATATCTTGTTCTGATGGATAGCCATTCGCTGAACTTTCAATAGCATTAAAAATAGTTTTTAAATCGGTGTTCAGGTTTGGATTGGTATTAGCCGTTTTAGTGACATTTGCAAAAAGTTGACTAGGATAGATAAAATACCCTTTTGTTTTTATCGCATCGTCTTTTATTTCTGCTGCTATTTGATCATCTGCAAAATTGGCGTAATCTACACTTTCATCACCACCCTCAATATATTTTGTAAAATTTTCACTTATAAATCGGTAGAAAAGTGCTCCTAAAACAAAATGTTTGAAATCCCATCCATCTACTGAGCCGCGTACTTCGTTGGCTATTCTCCATATTTTTGCTTGTAATTCTGCTCTTTGTGCTGTGCTTGTCATTATTTTATTTGTGTAATTCTATTGGGTTAATTTTAATGGTCTCTAATTTAAACAAACATACAAAAAAGGTCTGGTAAGAAAATGAGTATAACCGTAAACCTAAGATGAAAGGAGGAAATGAGTAAAAAAAAAAGATATGAGTTTGAGATATTATTTTTTTTCAAATAAAACACAAAAGGCGAACCAATTAAGAAGCCCCTTTCTTTTGAGAAATAGCGGTTAAATTATTCTACGTTTCATCCCTTTTCTCAACCGGTTGGGCAACGGTTGGGCAATTCTTAAAACAAAAAACCCTAACTATATGATAGTTAGGGTTTTAGTGCGGATAATAGGACTCGAACCTACACGCCTTGCGGCACCAGATCCTAAGTCTGGCATGTCTACCAATTTCACCATATCCGCTCAATTAATTCACTGTGCTCTTATTGAAAAAGCGGTGTTCATTGAACTAGTGTTTGTGGGTGCAAAGATAAACATAAGTTCGACTCTACAAAGAAATTTTTATAAAAATATTCATTCTCTTTTTTGTACTTTTGAAATTATAAAAAAAAACCAATGGATACTATAAAATCGTACGTTCAACAACATAAAGATCGTTTTATAAACGAATTAATTGAATTATTAAAAATCCCATCTGTAAGCGCCGACACAGCGTATTGCCAAGATGTTATCGACACCGCCGATGCCGTAAAAGCAAGTTTAGAAAAAGCAGGATGCGACCATGTCGAAATTTGCGAGACCGCAGGTTATCCTATTGTGTACGGTGAAAAAATAATAGATCCAAGTTTACCCACAGTTCTTGTGTACGGTCATTATGACGTTCAACCACCAGATCCTATCGAACTTTGGACTTCTCCTCCATTCGAACCCGTAATTAAAAAAACCGAAATTCATCCTGAAGGAGCGATTTTTGCTCGTGGTGCCTGCGATGATAAAGGCCAAATGTATATGCACATAAAAGCTTTTGAGTATATGATTCAAAGCAATACTTTGCCGTGTAATGTGAAGTTTATGATTGAAGGTGAAGAAGAAGTAGGAAGTGTAAACCTGAAAACTTTCGTTGAAAACAATGTGGAGAAGCTTAAAAATGATGTGATTTTAATTTCAGATACCGGAATGATCTCTAATCAGCAGCCGTCTATCACAACAGGTCTTCGTGGACTAAGTTATGTAGAAGTAGAAGTTACTGGGCCAAACCGTGATTTACACTCGGGTTTATACGGTGGTGCAGTTGCGAATCCAATCAATATTTTGGCCAAAATGATTGCGTCACTGCATGATGAAAACAATCACATTACCATTCCAGGGTTCTATGATAATGTCGAAGATTTATCGCTAGAAGAAAGAGCTGAAATGGCCAAAGCGCCTTTCAACTTAGAAAATTATAAAAAAGCACTTGACCTAAATGACATTTATGGCGAAAAAGGCTATGTGACTAATGAGCGAAACTCTATTCGTCCTACGCTTGATGTAAACGGAATTTGGGGTGGTTACACTGGCGAAGGTGCAAAAACAGTTATCGCTAGCAAAGCTTTTGCCAAAATATCAATGCGTTTAGTACCCAATCAAGAATGGGAACACATCACTGAACTGTTCACAAAACATTTCACCAGCCTCGCTCCTGCTGGCGTTACCGTAAAAGTAAAACCGCATCACGGCGGGCAAGGATACGTAACTCCTATTGACAGTATTGGTTATAAAGCGGCTAATATGGCTTATACAGAAACCTTTGGCGTGCCGGCAATTCCAGTGCGTTCTGGCGGCAGTATTCCTATTGTGGCGTTGTTCGAGAAAGAACTAAAAAGCAAAACAATCTTAATGGGATTTGGCTTAGACAGTGACGCTATTCACTCGCCAAACGAGCATTTTGGGATATTCAATTACCTAAAAGGAATCGAAACCATTCCGTTGTTTTATAAATATTTTGTGGAATTGAGTAAATAGAAATTATCAAATATGTATTAAAAGTCCGTTTGTTCTTAATTGAATAAACGGATTTTTTATTTGGGCGTTCCCTTGTTGCAATACTTTTCAGGAAAACGCACTTCTATAATAATCGGATTTTTTAATTGGGCGTTCCCTTGTTGCAGCACTTTCCAGCAAAACTCACGATTCTGCTAGTAACAAGGTCAGGTTTTCCGCTGAAAATGAAATACACTGAATACCAAAATTAAAATAAAATTATAATGAAGTAATCTTTTTATGCTCCGTTCCTACGCATACAAAGGATTTCCACTGCAAGCCTTACGCGGGTGCTTTAGATTCAATAAAATTTTATAATTATAAAACAGTTTTTGATTTGCGAAAAATCCAAAAAAAATCCCCAACCGAAGCTGAGGATTAGTATATTACTTTTGAAGTTTTTCTAACTTCTCTTTTGCTTTAATTAGATCAGCTTCTAACTCTTTTATTTGAAGTTGCTTCTTAGAAATTTTGATATTCCCTTTTTGAATGTCGACCTCTGAAAGTTTCCCTTTTGCAACGGACTTGTCTAATTTGGCTTGCATTTTAGTATAGTCTTTCTCAGCTTTGCCAATTTTACTATTTAATTTTTCGACTGATTTGTCTGCTTTCGCGATTTTTTTCTGCTCTTTTTCTATTTTTCTAACCGCTTTTTCTTTTTCTTTTTGGGCTTTATCCCGCACTTTTTCTGCTTTGGCTCTTTCTTTTTCTGCTCTCTCGCGGCTTTTTTCTGCCTTGTCTAATTCTTTTTGCGCTTTTTTTCGATCTTTTTCAGCATCTTTCAATGCTTTTGCAGCCGCATCTTTCTCTTTATTGGCTTGTTTATTAAGCATTTTCTGCTGTACCAAATCAACAGAAACCACACTCATGGAATCAATAACAACCGTTTTGGTCTCTTGTGCAATTGCCAACTGGAAACCAAAGAATGCAAATACAATTAATAATATTTTAGTGTTCATGATGTTTTTAATTATTATTCGAGCAAATTTAGTTCAATTCAAGTTATTTACGTACTAACCATCAATCATTGTTTTTTAATAAATGAAAGTTTTAATTCTGTCATAAAAAACAGTGTCATTATTAAGAAATGAACATTCATAACGGTCTCTGTTTCTATGTTTTTTTCGATACTAAAACAAAATAATTTTCTTTTAATTTCTTTAAAAAAGAATAATTCCCGACTTATAACTTTATATTTTCTTTTGTAACCTAAAATATTTAATATCGTTTTTTATCGTGGTAAATGCTTTCTAACCACTAACTTTTGTCCCTTGTGCTTTATTCAGCTTGACAGCAATTAATACTTAATAATAAATTAGATTATGTTAATACTCTGGTTTTTTTGATCCTGAATTTCTAATAAATAATTATTCTTATCGCTAAAAATCTAATTTAAAACAACTTTATATAAAAAGCACTGCACGATAATATGTATTAGATACTACACCTATAAATTTTAATACAATTTGTTTTGAGTTAAAAAATTCATTATCAATTATCTTAAAATAAATTTGCAAATCAATAAAATATCTCTACATTTGTAGAGCAATGTTATAATTTGTAGAACAAAAGTCTTAATGAGAAAAGTTTTGATTGTTTTAAGTTTGATGATTTTGAGTGTAACTGCTTGTAAAACTAGTGTGCCAAATCAAAAAATAAATAAGAAAAGAGAAGGTTATTGGATAGAAAAATATACTCAAGATAGTTCCATTTATAAATCTTTTGGACACTATATAAATGATGATCCCGTAAAAAAATGGAGGCACTACAAAGATTCTAAATTAATAAAAAAAGAAAATTACAAAGGCAATCAGTGCTACACTCGAATTTATTTTGAAAACGGCAAGATTCAAGCGAAAGGAAAAACAGTTTTCGATAGTAGTGCGAAATATGATCACTGGTATTACAACGGTAACTGGAATTTTTATAATGAAAAAGGGAAATTAATAATGAAACGATTTTATGACAAAGGCAAACTTGTTTCTGAAACCAAACTAAAAAAATAACAATGCAACAACTCACGAACGCCGAAGAACAATTGATGGAACATCTCTGGAAACTTGAGAAAGCTTTTATGAAAGATTTACTACAGGCATATCCAGAGCCAAAACCCAAAACAACGACAGTTGCCACCTTGCTTAAAAGAATGATTGATAAGGATTATGTCGCTTACACTGAATATGGGAACTCAAGAGAATATTATCCACTGGTTTTAAAAACAGTTTATTTCTCTAAACACGTCAACGGATTAATAAAGAATTTCTTTAACGATTCCGCTTCGCAGTTTGCTTCCTTCTTTACTACAGAAACGAATCTGTCAGAAAAAGAATTACAAGAGCTCAAAAAAATAGTAGATCGTGCCATTCAAAACAAGAAAAAATGATAGACTTTTTAATTAAATCAACCGTTTCATTAATTGTGCTACTTGTTGTTTATCATTTAGTACTAGAAAACGAAAAAATCCATCAATTTAATCGATTTTACCTTTTATTTGCCGTAGTTTTTTCATTATCAATTCCATTTCTAACCATAGAAATAATTCAAGAAATTACAACAAAAGCATCTTTGCAAAATCTATTTGTTAATGAAAATGGAATTGCTACCAGTATTACAGAATCTACAAATTACTGGCTAATTGCGCTGTATAATATTTACGGATTTGTTACTTCTATTTTATTATTTCGATTTATTAGAAACATATTCAAATTACATTTAAAAGCAAAATCTGCGGTAACTATTAAACATAAGAGTGCACAGCTGGCATTGATCGGAGAAAAAACACTTCCCTACACCTTTCTAAATAATATTTTTGTTTACGAAACTGCTTATAAGAACAGAGAGATAGAAGATGAATTGTACACGCATGAATTAATTCATGTAACGCAAAAACATACATTGGATATATTATTTATTGAAACTTTAAAAGTTATTTTTTGGTTTAACCCTATCTTCATTTTTTATAAAAGCGCCATTCAACTCAACCACGAATTTCTTGCTGACGAGAAAGTCGTACAATCATATAACAATGTTTCGTTTTACCAAAATTTGTTACTCTCAAAAGCGAATGCAAACCCAACTTATTGCTTGGCCAGTAATTTAAACTATTCAGTAACTAAAAAAAGATTAATTATGATGACAAAAACCACCTCAACGGCAAGCGCAATATTAAAAAAGGGATTATTAGTTCCTGTTTTAATAGCTTTAGTATTTACAATTTGTACTAAAGTTGTAGCGCAAGAAACGACTAAAAAGCAAGCAAGCACCGCTAAAAAATCAGAAGGAATATTTAATAAATATTACGAGAAAACTACTTTTAAAATAAAAGATGAAAGTGGAAAGATTGTAAAAGATAAAAAATATGACGAATTAACGGTGCTTGAACAGAGAGCGGTACCTTCAATCATATCAAAAAATAAGCGTTTACCAACAAACGAAGAACTTATAGCTGAATTACAAAAAGGAGCTGCTGCCATAATTGAAGTAGATGTTTTTAGTCCAGAAAATAAAAAAATAAAAAAAGCTGACGGTGAAATTTACAACACGAGTGAAATTAGTGAAAGACCTGACTTTCCAAATGGTATAGAGGAGTTTTACAAGTTTGTAGGTCTAAATTTTAAAGCTCCCGAAAATCCTAAAAATCTTAAAGGAAAAATTTACATCACCTTTATAATAGAAAAAGACGGCAGCATAACTAACGTAAGGTCTATTAGAGACATTGGATACGGGACGGGAGAAGAAGCGATTAGAGTAATTAAATTAAGTCCAAAATGGATCCCAGGAAAAGTAAATAACGAACCCGTACGAGTTATGTATAGTTTACCAATCACAGTACAGTCTAGTAACTAGAAAAAAAAATCCGCTTCGAAAAAGAAGCGGATTTTAAAAAAAACTACAATAACTAAGAAAATTCTAACTACTACTTTTATCTGGATTATATCCTAAATAGGACATCGTTTGCTCCTTAAAAACGACTCCATATTGTTCTAACTCTTTTAAAATGGGTACATAAATTTCTTTAAGAATAGGTCTTTGAACACCAGCTGTTTTTATTTTACCATTTAATATCAATAAAGTTGCCATTGCCACTGGTAAACCTACGGTTTTGGCCATAGCAGTATAGGTTTGATCCTCGCCAATACAAACCATTTTTGAATCAATTTGTTTTTTTTCTCCATTTATTTCATAACCAAATTTATGATACATCACAATCATATCTTTGTCTTCTGGTTGTAAGGTCCAACTATCACTTAATATTTTTTCCAGCATTTGCGCAGGCGTCGCATTCTTTAAACCCACAATTTTATCGCGATTGAAAAGGTCTAGTTCTAAAAGTTTGTCCCACATAATATCATCCTGATCGATTTTTAAAATCAAGCGTGTTTTGATTTCAACACTATCTGTAGGATGGTAAGGCAAAAAGGAGTTAACAAAATTTCTGTAACTCATCGTTTCTGAATTTTCCATCACATAACTATCATCAGTCATACCAAGCTGTACAAACATATTCCACGCCTTAGAAAAACCCACTTTCCTGATTGTACCTCTATATAAAGTGAGCACATCATCCAGTCCATAGACAGAACGATATTTCAATGAATCTCTATTCGAGTAACCCTCAAATCGTCCGTAACCTTCCACATCTAGGAACTCAGTCCTGCGAAATAAATTACAATATGGAATGTATTTATAGGTTCCCTCTTGGATAAACTTTGCCGCACCACCTTGACCCGCAAGAACCACGTTGCGAGGTGCCCAAGTAAATTTATAATTCCAAAGATTAGTATCTGATTCTGGGGCTACGAGTCCGCCACAAAATGACTCAAACAATATCATTTTACCACCTTTTTCTTTAATCGCATTGATCACTTTCATTGCGCTCATGTGATCAAGTCCAGGGTCAAGTCCTATCTCATTCATGAATATAAGATTATTTTCTTTTGCAGCTACGTCTAACTCCTGCATTTCATCGCTAATATAAGAAGCGGTGACTAAATTCTTTTTAAAAACTAAACAATCCCTTGCCACATCAATATGTAAGTGAGCGGGCAACATTGAAACCACAATATCTGCTTTTTGGATGGCATCTTGTCGCTGATTTTTATCAAAAATATCAATCGCAATAGCCGTTGCGTTAGAATGATTGTTCGTTTTTTTTTGGGCTAAGGCCAATGACAAATCACCAATAACAAGATGCAAGTTCTCTTCTTTTGATTTATTTAAAAGATATTGAATCAACGATGATGCTGATCTTCCTGCTCCAACGATAAGGATTGTTCTCATTTTTTGATATTTATAACACAAACATACAAAAATGTTGTATTTATAACACATCAGTCTGCTAAAGATTTTAAAAGCTTGAGCTATTTTATAAATTAAACCTGAAAGAGCTTGATTGAAATCTATATCTCTAATGAAAAATATTTACTTACTTTTTTTGGACAATAGTCATAAAAGCTATGACTATTTTAATTTAAATATTTCTTGTAGCGGCTGAAAATGCGTAAACCAGACCAAATCCTTGGAATTCTTCAAAATAAATTTTAAATTCCTTTATTAGATTATCAAAATGCAATTCGGCAATAGTTTCTTTACTTTTTAAGTCGAAGGATCTGACTATGATATGATTTTTAAAACTAATCCCTTTTTCATTTCTAATTTTGAAAATAGCTTCTTTAGCGCCCCAGATGATTGTTAGTTTTCTAATGAATTCCTGTTGCTCACTCGGATTTAAATACTGAAATTCAGCATTGCAAAATTTATTGGCAATTTTAATTATTTTATCTCTTTGCAATTCAATATCAATTCCTACGATTTCACTGCTAATTATAATTGCTGAAAAATCATGAGAATGGGTGATCGAAATAAATTTTCCATCCTTTAAGTGTGGCTTTCCAAGATCATCGTAATACAAATCAAAATCAGAATAACCAGCTAGTTGTAATAATTTGCGAACACTCAAAAAAGCACGTTGGTGTACTTGGGATTTCATTGATGCAAGTCGGATGCTGTTTTTTTCGTTTAGAGAAATGGTTCCAAATAACTCTTCATAAGATTCAGAAATCTTCCAAACTAGAATTTTTGTGGTGGCACTAAAGGGTATTGTCTTAAATAATGGCATATTAGTATCGTGATCCCTTGTCCTGATTGTCCCAAATCTTCGGGAGGCATCTTTTTATAAAACTTCCAGTCTTCAGAGGGCTGGAAACTTTATAAAATATATAGTGGAAAGCGGGAAATGGCTCCTTAAATTAAAAATTATCAGTTAAATAAAATTATTTTACTGATTTCTAAAACTTTACAGAATTAAACAATTCATAAATATTTAGAAATCCTTTTAAAATCCTAAGTTTATTACGTAATTTTGCAAAAAATTTACAATACAAATATACTATAAATGAGTACTACAACTATGCCTTTTGTGGCTTTCAAAGTAAAAGACATCTCTCTAGCGGCTTGGGGAAGAAAAGAAATTGAATTAGCTGAAGCTGAAATGCCAGGTTTAATGGCACTTCGTGCTGAATATAAAGATGAACAACCCCTTGCAGGTTCTCGTATTGCAGGATGTTTGCACATGACAATCCAAACTGCCGTTCTAATTGAAACATTAATTGCTCTTGGTGCTGAGGTTACTTGGTCATCTTGTAATATTTTTTCTACTCAAGATCAAGCTGCTGCTGCAATCGCTGCTGCTGGAATTCAGGTTTACGCTTGGAAGGGACTGAATGAAGAGGATTTTGACTGGTGTATTGAGCAAACATTGTTCTTTGGTGAAGACAGAAAACCATTGAACATGATTCTTGATGATGGTGGAGATTTGACTAATATGGTTATTGATCGTTACCCAGAATTAATTAGTGGTATCAAAGGTTTATCTGAAGAAACTACAACTGGAGTTCATAGACTTTATGAAAGAGTAAAAGCGGGAACATTACCAATGCCTGCAATTAATGTAAATGACTCGGTTACTAAATCGAAATTTGACAACAAATACGGTTGTAAAGAAAGTGCTGTTGATGCAGTTCGTCGTGCAACAGATATTATGCTTGCTGGTAAAAGAGTGGTTGTTTGTGGATATGGCGACGTAGGAAAAGGAACTGCAGCTTCTTTTAGAGGTGCGGGATCTATTGTTACGGTTACTGAAATTGATCCTATCTGTGCGCTACAAGCTGCAATGGATGGTTTTGAGGTTAAAAAATTAAACTCAGTCGTTGGTAATGCTGATATTATAATTACATCAACTGGAAATAAAGATATCGTTCTTGGTTCTCACTTTGAGCAAATGAAAGATAAAACGATCGTTTGTAATATTGGACACTTTGACAACGAAATTGATATGTCATGGTTAAATACTAATCACGGTGCTTCTAAAGTAGAGATTAAACCTCAAGTTGATAAATATACTATTGCAGGAAAAGACATCTTGATTCTTGCTGAAGGTCGTTTAGTAAACTTAGGTTGTGCTACAGGTCACCCAAGTTTTGTAATGAGTAACTCATTTACAAACCAGACTCTTGCTCAAATCGAATTGTGGAAAAACAGCGCAGCATACAATAATGATGTGTATATGTTACCTAAACATTTAGATGAAAAAGTAGCTTTCTTACACTTAGCTAAATTAGGCGTTGAATTAGAAACTTTGCGTGACGATCAAGCAGCTTACATTGGTGTAGAAGTTTCAGGACCGTTCAAGCCAGAATACTACAGATATTAGATTTCAGTGAATAGTCATTAGTAAATAGTGATTAGCTAAAATTTTAAATAGACAAACCCTTTCACTTCCGATAGTGAAAGGGTTTTTTGTTTTTGGGCGTGACCTCGCTGCACAACTTTTATCTATTGAAATAAGTTAGGAACTCAAGATAATACCTATTGGCTGTATCTTTTGTGTAGTCCCGATTGTTATCGGGATTACACAAAAGGATGCCGCTGCTATCCCTCACGCTTGAAAAATACCTGTTTATCCCTCATCAATGAAATAAGTTGCTTATTTTTACATTGAAAACAATTTTAACAATTTACATAACATGAAACTTAAAGATATTTTAAAAATTGCAGAATCTGAATTAGCAGATTTATCGGCTGTTCCAAACCCTGATTTCAAACTTGAGCAAGCTGTTTTTTTAAAAGACAAAAAAATATGGGAAATTGTTGTGTCCTATTT
This sequence comes from Flavobacterium sp. PL11, assembly GCF_035985025.1. NCBI lineage: Bacteria > Pseudomonadati > Bacteroidota > Flavobacteriia > Flavobacteriales > Flavobacteriaceae > Flavobacterium > Flavobacterium sp. PL11. The sequence continues at coordinate 1,896 of NZ_JAXCIA010000004.1, read as the reverse complement.
AGTAGAAAACACTAATAAACCATCTAAAGTTTTTGCCGCATTAGCCTCTGAATTTCAATTTCTAAGAATATATAAAAAATTAGAAATTAATGAAGAAAATCAATTGGTTAGTTTTTTTATGCATGATAACAAAGCATGATTCTGGTTGACTCTAATGCTTTAATAGTTCTGTTGATTGGATTTATTGATCCAAAATTATTTGAAACTCATAAAGCTACGTCTATATATGATGAAGATGATTTTTATGAGTTGTTAAATGTTATTGGAGACCTTGAAGAAATACTTGTTTTACCAAATATTTGGACTGAAGTTGACAATCTATTAAATACTTTTGTTGCAACTATAAATATGCCTACATTCAAAGAATACGTGAAATAATTAAAATTACCTCGGAAAACTATTTAGATTCAAAAACGGGTAGTGAATGTGAAAGCTTTTTAGAAATTGGACTTACCGACTCGTTGGTTCTTGAGCAAGCAAAATCATGCAAACTCCTTATTACATCAGACTCACAGCTCTCAGATTATGCAATAGCCTATGGAATTAAAGTGTATGATTTGGTGAGAGTTAAAAATGAAAAATTAAGATGAAAAAGTTTCAAGCAAAGCCAAAATTTTCTCTATCAAATCAGCAAGGTTTGTTTTAGCAATCAATTTATAAAATCTAAACTTTACTATTTTATATCTATGTAACTTTATTACGCATCAAAATGACTACACTTACTGTTAACATAAAAGATATTTCTCAAATTGCCATTATCAAAAAAATTTTGAAAGATTTTGATGTGGAAGTAATTGAGCAAAACAATGAAATCACAAATGCTCAGATAATTAAAAGACTTGAAAAGCATCATGATCATTTTCAAGAACCTGCTTATAGAGAAGAAAACTACACCAAAGTAGATACCAAAAATATATGGGCAGATATTCAATAGAAATAAGTAAAGAAGCACTTGCTGATTTATCGAAAATAAAATAATCTGGTACGAAAACAGTTATTTCAAAAATCGAAAAAATACATTTAAAATTAGAAACTCATCCAACCACTGGAATTGGTAAGCCTGAAAAACTTAAATACAAAGACACTAACGTCTGGTCGAGACAAATCAACAAAAAAGACCATTTAAGATATGAAATTATTGACCAAGAAGTTGTCGTAATTAATATTTCTGCCTTGGGTCATTACAATGATAAATAAACTTTGAATTCTAGAACACAACGTTAATATTTTAAGAACCTTTGTAGTGATATGAGGGTTTTTCTTTATCAGCAATACCAAAACAAATCCTAAATTTGTAAAAAACAGGAAATATGAAAAACTTTTTATTTTTAGGTATTGCTATCATCTGCGAGATTATTGCAACCTCAGCATTAAAAAAATCGGAAGAATTCACTAAATTGATTCCAAGCCTCATTACAATTGTAGGTTATTGTGGTGCATTTTACTTTTTGAGTTTTGCTATAAGAACCATTCCAATTGGAATTGCTTATGCAATATGGTCTGGAGTTGGAATTGTTTTAATTACTATAATTGGTGCTATTTTTTTTAAACAAATTCCAGATTTACCCGCAATTATCGGATTATCGTTAATTTTAATTGGCGTTACCGTAATTAATGTTTTTTCAAAAACTACAGGATATTAATTGAGTAAGTTTAGACACTGGATTTCCTTCATATTTATTGAGGGTTCTTTTAGGCATGTCCCTTCAGGTCGGGCTATGCGCTGTATCTTTTGTTCCGCTTAAGCTTCACAAAAGGATGCCGCTGCTATCCCTCATGCAACATATGGTTGATTAAATTTCTTGAATTCAACTTATAAATGCAACTTTTGAGAAAAGAGTTGCAAGTATATTAAATTTTTACAGAAAGAGAGAAAAGAAAATAAATTCTTTTCCC
>NZ_JAXCIA010000003.1:0-166910 GCF_035985025.1 Flavobacterium sp. PL11 | reverse complement strand
ACGATCTAAAGTATAAATAGTTGTTTATGTTAAATAGCAGCAGACATTTTCGATTTCAAAACAACATTTCTCCCGCTTTCCATTGCAATCTTTTTGTTCGCCATAAGGCTCATAAAAAGGATTTTTATTACAATCGGGGCTAGATTATACGTTTTTATTTTTAATGACTATTATATTGTCATTCCGAGGAACGAGGAATCTCTACAATATTTTATTACGGTAACTATAAAGTTCCTACTAAACGCAAGATTTTACAACCATCCCCTATATTGTCATTCCGAGGAACGAGGAATCTCTACAATATTTACCTATCAATTTTCCATTAACTATGAAAATAGTAATAATTCTAAGATAATACTACGCTTGAAAATATCTAAATATCTATTCCACAGAATTGTGAATTAGTTTACTTTTGCAAGATGATAAAATGGATGCAAAAACTATTTTCACCTATAAAAACAGAAGACTTAACGCCTGACATGAAACCGCAGGTGCACGAATACCAACAAAATAATATGAAAAGCGTGAGTAATAAATTTTTAATAGTAGGACTTGGTAACATTGGAGCCGAATATATAAACACAAGACATAATGTAGGTTTTAAAATCGTTGATTTTCTTGCCAAGAAGGAAGGTATTAGTTTTGAAACTGTAAAACTTGGCGCATTAACCGAATATAAATTTAAGGGCAGAACATTTTTATTGCTTAAACCCAATACCTATATGAATTTAAGTGGTAAAGCAGTTCAATATTGGATGGATAAAGAAAATATACCATTAGAAAATATATTTGTAATAACTGATGACTTAAATCTGTCGTTTGGAAGTGTTCGCATCAGACCTAAAGGAAGTGACGGCGGCCACAACGGCTTAAAAAATATTAATTTGGTTTTAAATACTCAAAATTATGCACGTTTTCGTTTTGGAATCAGCGATGAATTCAAAAAAGGAAAACAAGTAGATTACGTTCTTGGCGATTGGGATGATGCCGAAAAAATAGCATTACCAGAACGCTTAGAAGTAGCTTCTGAGATTATTAAATCTTTTGGAACAGCAGGTCTAGAAAATACAATGACTTCCTTTAACGGAAAATAATACTTCTGAATCTAGTAAAAAAAATGTTTTCTTTCAAAGTTTGAAATATCAATAATGTACTATCTTCATTGTTTAAAAAATATTCCATATTGATTGGATGCTATACATTGACTTCATGAAAAAAATTACTTTTATTTTGTTGTTTTCTTTGTCTTCTTTATTTACAATCGGTTTTGCACAAGTAAATACGACAAAGGAAGTCACACTCTTTGGAAAAAAAGAAACGATTAAAACAGGATCCGTGATACGCTGTGCCACCACTCAATATGAAGAATATTTAAAGTCAAAAGATTTAAATAGATTATCTATTAGCGCTTTTGAAAAGTGGATCGCTCCAAAAGTTTTGGAAAGAAAAATTAAAAAAGGCACATCCAAAGTCTTAAAAACGAATGCAATAATTACTATTCCAGTTGTTGTTCATATAATTCACAATGGTGACATCATTGGTACTGACGAAAATATTTATGACGAACAAGTGCTCTCACAAATACGCGTTTTAAATGAAGATTTTAGACGTAAAAGTAACACACCAGGATTTAATACTACTAATGTAGGAGCTGATGTAGAAATAGAATTTGCTCTTGCTAAAAGAGATCCAGCAGGCGTTTTATCAAATGGAATAAATCGTGTCAATTTGCTTCAAGAAAGCTGGTCAACAACTGATATAGATGAATTTGTTAAACCGAAAACACAATGGAATCCTGATAACTATTTCAACATTTGGGTAGTAAAACTAAGTGATCAAACTACCTTAGGATATGCGCAGTTCCCAAGCGCATCTGGCCTAGCTGGAATCGAGTCAAATTCTGGCATTGCATCTACTGATGGTGTAGTTATAGGGTATAAATTTTTTGGATCTTCTACTTACTATCCTGCCGGTTCGTATAGTAATGATTACGATAAAGGTAGAACTACGACTCATGAAGTAGGACATTGGCTTGGACTTCGACATATATGGGGTGATCCTGATAATGATTCAGATGGATGTGATGTAGATGATTTTTGCTTAGACACACCAAACGCAGGAAAAGCCAATGAAGGCTGTCCCACTAAAATAATCGATTCTTGCCCCTTATCTCCCGGTCTAGATATGTTTAAAAACTACATGGATTATACTGATGATGCTTGTATGAATATTTTTACTGCAGATCAAAAAACTCGAATGCTTACAGTAATGAATAATTCTATAAGAAGAGCTGTTTTAAAAAATTCTAATGCGCTTACAATTGGGCTTACTTATAATATTGATGCAGCTATAAATATTGTCAATCTAAATATAAACGCTTGTAGCAAAAGTTTTGCCCCAACAATCACTTTAACTAATAAAGGTAGTGTAGCACTTACAAGAGTGATCATTGCTTACGGAATTGACTCCGTAAATTCAAGGAACTTTACGTGGACTGGAAATCTTGCAAGTAATCAAAGTCAGCAAGTTACATTAGGATCTCTGTCAACCACTGAAGGCAAACATGTATTTAATGCGACAATTTCACAAGTTAACTTAGTAACAGACGAAAATTTAAAAAACAATATTGATGTAGTAAATTTTAATATTACAAAAAGTTATACTTCATCTACTGTAACATTAGATTTACAACTTGATAAATTTGGTTCAGAAACCTCATGGAATCTCACAAATAGTAATGGAGATATTGTATATAAAGGAGGTCCTTACACTGATACTTCGACAACTCCTACGCCAATAAAAACAACTTTTAATTTAGTAAACAATAGTTGTTACACTTTTAAAATTGTCGATAGTGAAAGCGATGGTTTTTGTTGTGATTATGGCAATGGATCCTTTACTTTATCTACAGCCAACAATGAAATCATCGCAACTAGTGAAAATTTTAAAGATCAAAGCATAACTAATTTTATAATAGGAACGTTAGCAGTAAATGAAAATGATATAAATATTACCTATCTATACCCCAATCCAACTACTGATTTTATAAATATAGTAATAGAGAATGAATTAGAAGCACCCGACAATTACACTATTATAAACAGTTTAGGTCAAATTCTAAGAGATAAAAATATTGATGCAAGGCAAGATTTATCAATTGATGTTTCTGCTTTATCGCAAGGGATATATTTTCTTCAATTATCTAAAAACAAATCTAAAATAAAAAATCTCCGATTTATTAAGAATTAGATGCTAATATCAAATCAAAAAAGATTTATATTTTCGTTCGTTTTTTAGTTATATCATTTGGTTATCTTAAATTTGCGCCATTATAAAACAATTGCTTTGAAAATTTTTCATTCTATTAAAGATTTTAGTTCTACAAAAAAAACGATTTTAACATTGGGCACCTTTGATGGAGTCCACATTGGTCATAGAAAAATTTTAGATAGAATCATTCAGTACACTAATAATGAGGAATATGAAAGTCTAGTACTTACTTTTTTTCCACATCCTAGAATGGTATTGCAAGAAGATTGCGATATTAAATTATTAAATACTATTGAAGAAAAAACACAATTATTAGAAACAATAAGATTAGAAAATTTAGTCATTCATCCCTTTGACGAAAAGTTTTCGAGATTAACGGCAGAAGAATTTGTAAAAACAATTCTAGTTGATCAATTTCATGTGCAAAAAATTATTATCGGTCATGACCATCGATTTGGGAGAAATCGTACGGCTAACATTTACGATTTAATCGCATTTGGGAAACAATATGGTTTTGAAGTAGAGCAAATATCAGCACAAGAAATAAATGAAATTTCTGTTAGTTCTACAAAAATACGTAACGCACTCCTTGAAGGAAATATGACTTTAGCAAATGAGTATTTAGGATATAATTATTTTCTAACGGGAAATGTAATTCAAGGAAAACAGCTAGGGCGAACGATAGGTTTTCCAACAGCAAATTTAAAAATTGAAGAGTATTACAAATTGATTCCGCTCAATGGAGTGTATATTGTAAAAAGTATTATTAATCAAAAAATAGTTTTTGGAATGATGAATATTGGATTTAATCCAACTGTATTAGTAGATGAAAAATCAATTGAAATTCATTTTTTTAATTTTGATGAAAATTTATATGATAAAAAAATTAGTGTGTTTATAATACATAGAATTCGCTCTGAAAGAAAATTTGAATCTGTTAATATGTTACAAAATCAATTAGAAAAAGATAAAGTTATTGCGTTAAATTATTTAAATCAATAAACATTTTCAATATTTAATAGATAATTTCATTATTTTTTGTAAATTCGAATTTACTAGATTTTTAGTCAATAAATCATTTTAAATTTCAAAAAATAGTTTTATGAATATACCGAAAGAATTAATAAATGGGTTTATAATATTTTTAGGAATAGGACTTTTCTTCTTACTGGCTGAAGCCTTAGGTTTAGCAGATAATTATCTTTTACGTTTCTTTAATGTCGCATTTATATTTTATGGAACACTTAGAACATTACGTTCTAATTACAAGCAAGGGGATAGATCTTTACCTTCAAATGCCTCCTCGGCTGTCTTTACTGCATTTTCAGGAATTTTTTTAAGTGTTATTGGACTAGTTATATATATTACTATAAATGGTGGCGATGCCTATATAGAATCTCTTTCAAGAAATTTTCTTTTTGGCGGTACTCCATCTGTAATAAGATATGCCTTTTCATTATTATTAGAGGGATTTGTATCAGCAGGGGTAGTATCTTTTTTAATGATTTTATATTGGGAAACAAAGTATAAATCAGACAAGCACGGTGCTAAGAAATAGGATTTTTTATTTCTATAACCTTAAAATAGATAGAGTTAGGATAATATTTTTTAATTAGAACTGAATATATTATTGTTTTATTATTTTATAACATTTATTCAAGTAAAGGCGTAAGCAGTGATTTGCAATTATTGGTGTATTTAATACTGCGTAACATACAGTTTACTAAACTACTTAACATAAGTTAGCAAATGTTTTAAGTAGCAACAATTTTTTATTTCCATTTTACTTTTTGATTAGTATCGACAAGAAATATTTTCTTGTTTTGTTACATACCGAATTTTACCTTAAAACTTAGTTGAACAATCAGTTAAATTAATTCTTATCTCCTGAGAAATGATTTATGGGATAAAAAAATAAAACATTAAAACTTCAATTTACATATAGTCTTAATTATTTTTAGAACTATTTAATTACATTTACGTTTTATAAAATGATATCAATGACTATTACAAAACACGATTGGACTAAACAGGAAATAATTGCCATTTACAATAAACCTATGATGGACTTGCTATATGAAGCAGCTACAATTCATAGAGAACATCACGATCCTAATGTGGTTCAAGTTTCTACTTTGCTTTCTATCAAAACAGGTGGTTGTCCTGAAGATTGTGGGTATTGTCCTCAAGCTGCAAGATATCATACTGAAATTGAAGGCAATGATTTAATGTCTGTTAGTCAAGTAAAAGCACAAGCTTTACGAGCAAAATCAACAGGTTCTTCACGTGTGTGCATGGGAGCGGCTTGGAGAAATGTAAAAGACGGACCTGAATTTGATCAAGTGCTGGAAATGGTACGTACCATTAATAAATTAGACATGGAAGTGTGCTGCACTCTTGGTATGATTACTGAAAATCAAGCGCATCGCTTAGCAGAAGCTGGTTTATATGCATACAATCACAACTTAGATACTTCTGAAGAATACTACAAAGAAGTAATTTCAACACGTGGATATGAAGATCGATTACAAACCATAGAAAATGTACGTAAGACAAATGTGACTGTTTGTAGTGGCGGAATTATTGGAATGGGAGAAAGTATTGAAGATAGAGCTGGAATGCTAGTTGCCCTTTCTACTTTAAATCCTCAGCCAGAATCAGTACCCATAAATGCTTTAGTAGCTGTTGAAGGAACTCCACTGGAGGAAGAAAAACCAGTTGAAATATGGGAAATGATCCGTATGGTAGCAACTACCAGAATCATTATGCCCGAAACTCAAGTTCGATTATCTGCTGGTAGAATGAACATGAGTCGCGAGGGTCAAGCCATGTGCTTTTTTGCTGGTGCAAATTCTATTTTTGCGGGAGATAAGTTATTAACCACTCCTAATCCTGACGTAAATGAAGACATGAAGATGTTTAAAATGCTAGGATTAAATCCGCAAAAACCTTTTACTAAAGTATCACAACCCGCAACCGTTGAAGCATTTGATTCTCAATTTACTACAATGGGTGAAAAGCCAAAATGGTCAAGACCAGGACATCAGATTGAAAGAAATTTAGAAGCTTCTACAAAAGGGAAGTAGTCAAAAAAATATTATTTCAATATCTGTATCGCAATAATAATAAATTATGTTCCTAGTTTAAATATTAGGAACATTTTTTTTATATAAATGGTTTTCCATGAAAGCGGCTAAATTAAAAAATAATAAAAATCAAATGATTACTGTCTCGCTATAATTTTTTTAGAGATAGTTGTTCCATTTTTTAAGAGTACTTTAACGATCAAAACCTCATCAGCTATTATTGCCATCCGCGCTAAAAAATTCTTTTTATTTACTTCAATTGTTTGGTAAATAAGCTTTCCGCCAATGGTATAAATATAAATTGTATCAATAGAATCTAGTGATGAATTCACATTAAGTTCTCCTTTATTTAAAGAAATATAGAAATTGTTTTCTGCTATTTCTAAATTATCAATATTTAGTGCTTTATTTGTATATCGAAGCACAAAGCGATCATTAAATGTCCCTATTTCTGTATCAAAATTATAATTCTTCTTTTTCAAATCGAAGACAACATTCTTAATTTTATCTTCTAGAAATAAAGATTGGTTTAATAATAAACCATCAATTTCATCAATACTAATCGTAAAAGAACCTTTGATAGCGCTATTGTATCCTAATGCAATGCTATCATTATCATTGAATGGTAATGCTCTACCTTGAATAACTAAATTTTTATTAGCAAGAATACTATAAAAATCTAAGTTTTTATTTGCTTTGCGACTTTCACCATCATAATCAGAATCAAATTCATCAGTTGCATTTGTAGTGTAACCAATTAGTATTTGTTTAAAAGCACCTTCGTTATTAAATAAATTTAACCAAATTCGATGTTTTTCAATTTCATTGCTTTTCCACTTTTTAGTAGCAACTGACCTAAAAAAACTACCGTTTTGATCTATTAAACGCATACTATTATTGTAAATCACATTTCCACTGTTTTTACTTGTAGTAAAAAAAGATTGTCCAGAAGCTATTGTCCCATTTGGTTTATTATTATTTACTCCAGAATTTAGTGCCTGACTCGTCCCTACACCGCCCATTATATTATAAACGGCATAATCATTAGCCGCATATTGATTGTTTGTTAATGGTGTGTTGTGAGTCCAGAAATATAATGTTCCCTCTAAAACTGCTGTATTTAAAGCTAAAAATCGATCAGCACTTATCGCAGATGGGTAAGGATTACCTAAGAGGTGCGAAGTATTACTATCATTGACAGGAATTGCTATATTTCCATTATTAGGAATACCTTTAAAAACTGCTTCAAATTGTTCAGGAATATTCTCTGAAAAATTTTGCGGACCACGAATAATATAGCCTTGGCCTATTATCATATTATTTATAGGCGATTCTAAAAACCATGAATTAGCGCTTGGATTATATGAATAATATTTATCTACAAGTGTGTTTGGTGAAACATCTATTAATTTTTGATTTAAAACTGGCGATGACCAATACGTATAATCATATTTCACAATGGGAGTAGTTTTTCTGTGTACATTGATAATTCCAGAATTGATAGTAGCGTCATCAGATTGAAATAGTGAAGCATTATTTTCTACAATAAGTCTTCCCAACCCTGAATATTCAGAGGTTAAACTTAACGTATTACCTGTTTTTATAGCAACTGTATTGCCACTGGAAATAAAACAAGAACAAGATTTAGCAGATATGTCAAAATTATAATTTCCATTGAAAGTTAATGCTTTTCCAAGTGATGGAGCTCCATTACTCCAATTAGTACCATTCCAAGTTGAACTATCGATACATAATTTTATTCTAGCAATACGGTGTTTTGGTATACTAGAAACCAAATTGAAATTTCCTCCAATAATCACTTTTGCATCTTCAGTAAAAGCGATACTAAATAAGGTGTTATTTAAATCAACTTTAAATGTTGCGTCATAAACTCCATTAGGAAGTAAACGCAACATACGCTGTACAACTATTGCATTATAAGTTCCAGAAAATGTACCTCCTATTAGCAAGTGATCATCTAGCTGTACTAAAATAGTTCTAATTTCACCTTTACTAAAACCGGCTCCCGTAATAAAAGAGGAATCGTAACTTCCGTTACTATTTAATCGTACTATTCTTTTTGCGGAAAAACCGTTATAATTTAAAAAAGAGCCACCAATAATAATTTTACCACTGGATTGTAATGCAATTGTATATACATTTTTATCAATACCAGTGCCAATTGAAAATGATGAATCAACACTTCCATCTGTGTTTAAGCGAACCAGTTTATTATAAGGATATTCATTAAAATGTGTAAACCGTCCACCCAAAAGAATTTTTCCATCAGGTTGTATGTAGATAACTTCTATAATTCCATCAGCTCCCATACCTACGTTGAAAGTGGGATCGATACTGCCGTCAGTAAGCAATCTAATTATTCTATTGGAATTGATTGTATTATAAATAGTAAAATTACCACCTACAATTATTTTCCCATCAGACTGTGTAGCTAATGCATAAACTTGATTGTTAAATCCGCTACCTATTACAAACGAGGGGTCAATAATGCCATTTGCTTGAATTCTACAAATACGATTCACTGCAACATTATTGTAGTTTCTAAAACTACCAGCTAAAATAATTTTACCATCAGTTTGCTTTACGGCATTCCTAATAAAATTATCAGCGCCATTAGCTGAAGGATTAAATGATGAATCTACTACTCCATCATCTAATAATCGTGTAATTCTTGATGTTTTAACCCCATTAAACTTAGTGAAATTTCCAAAAACTAACGTTTTATTGTCAGATAACGAAATCACTTTAGCTACTGAATTATTAAAACCAACGCCAGATGTTAAAAAACCAATTTCTAAACTTCCATCTGAACCTATCTTAGCGAGTCGACCTTGATTTTGAGAATCAAAAACAGAAAAAGAACCTCCCACAAACCAGGAATTAGTAGACTCCATTTCTAAAGTAAGCACTGTAGCAGAGCCAGGACCATCTCCAATATCAAATGGTGGGACTACAACACCATTAGCATCTAATAAAATTAATCGGTTAACATCGATTCCATTATAATTTCCAGTAAAAGATCCGCCAATCATCATTTCCCCTATAGCCGTAATTTTAACAACTGAAACATACCCAGCACTAAAGCCAGTTCCTGAATTAAAAGTAGTATCATGGGTACCATCCGAATTTAATCGTACTATTCTATTGGCTGTACTTTCATTATATTTTGTAAAGTCGCCACCTATTACAATCTTACCATCAGCTTGAATAGCAAGCGCTCGTATATCATCATCAAAACCATTTCCAATGTTAAATGTATTGTCCCAACTACCATCTACATTCAACCGGATCATTTTATTGATTGCAATACCAGTGAATAAATTAAAAGTACCTGCTACAAGTATTTTTCCATCAGGCTGAATTTGCAAGGTATTTATAAATCCATTCCCAGCTCCACTACTTATAAAAGAATTATCAGGAAGTCCATTAGGTAAAATACGAGCAATTTTATTTACAGTAGCGCCATAATAATTTGTAAAACTACCTCCAATAATAATTCTACCATTGGTTTGGATAGCAACGGTATAAATAGTTCCATTAGTTGACCCAATAGAGGTGTTAAAGGTTAAATCACGGGAACCGTCACTATTTAATCGAATTAATCTATTAGCCGCTATACCATTATAAAATTTAAACGCACCTCCAACAATAATTTTACCATCGGCTTGTATTGTCGTAGCATAAACATTACCATCAAAACCAATTCCAGTATTGAATGAAACATCTATAGAACCATCTGGAAGCAGGCGCGTAAGTTTAGCAGTAGAATTACCATTACAACTTAAAAAATCACCACCTACAATTAAATTTCCATCTGATTGTAATGCAACTGTTCTTACAGCACCATTAAATCCGTCACCTAGTGAACCATCATCATAGGTGTTGAAAGTAGTATCAACTTTACCTTGTTGTGGATATACAGTATTAATAAATAAAATACTGATTGCTATTACTAAGTAACATAGTTTTGTTTTCAAAATTTCTTTTAGATTTAAAATTTTAAAAAATGGAATTGCTTAAAAGTAATGCTGATAAAGTTAGACATTAAATTTAAATCTCACAACATACACGTTTAGTGTTGATTACATCAGATAAATATATCATTAATTAAAATGTTTGCTGAAATAACACCTAAGATTATTGCTAAACTGATCTTCTAAGAGACTGTATTCTCTTTGAGATATCAGTGATGTGTTTTTGGATATTTACCTTTCTTTTATTGAAATGCTATAGATTTGTAAATCTATTTATGTGTTTTCTACTAGACTTAAATAGTTTAGATTTGTAGTAGTAACTTTGTAACGCACGTTTAATAAAATCTAATACCACGACATTTTATCACCCAAAAATGAAAGATTTCTACACTATAAAAGAAGCTATACCTAAGATAGAGCATTTTTGTGCCTATCAAGAACGCTGTCATGAGGAGGTTATTCAAAAATTGAGAAGTTTCAAGATGGATTCTGATGAGATTGACACCATTATCGTTCATTTGATCGCAGATAAATTCCTTGATGAAGAGCGTTTTGCTTGCAGTTTTGCCAGAGGAAAACATCGTATAAAAAAATGGGGTAAAATTAGAATTGTTAATGAACTAAAGTTTAAAAAAATAAACCAACGTTTAATTACCACTGCTTTAAAAGAAATTTCTGTTGAAGAATATTTAGCTACATTTCATGCAGTGGCTGAGAAAAATTGGGAATCTATTAAAGAGTCTAATGCGTTAAAAAAGAGAAAGAAATTTTGCGATTACTTGTTAAGAAAAGGTTTTGAAAGTAATTTGGTTTATGAGAAAGTAAAGGAATTAGAGGCAGCATAAATTTTAGATAGTCAATAAAATACTTACCGCATTTCCTCCAAAACCTACAGCATTAATTAAAACTTTTTTGATAGGTTTAGTCTTAAGTTGCGCTTTTGCAAAAGGAACGCTAATAAAAGTGTTATTTTGCATCATCATAATAGCAAGTTCCATACTTAATATTCCAGAGGCGCCAAAAGTATGTCCGATTTTCCATTTATTAGTAGTCAATAAAGGGAGGCTTTCACCAAAAACTTTTTGGATAGCTTTATATTCTGATAAATCGCCCTTTACCGTTCCTGGGGCGTGCATTACTATTACATCAACATCGTATAAATCAGTGTTCTTCAATGCCATTTTCATCGATTTTTGGAAGCAGGTCGCCTCTGCTGAAATCGAAATATTATGTTCTAAAATTTCAGTTGCGTATCCTATACCCTCTATATATGCTACTGCATTTTCAGACTTTCCTATTTCTAAACAACATACTCCTGCGCCTTCGCCCAATATCATTGTTGACTGTTTCTTTTTTAAATCAAGAGCTAAATTTGGCCAGTGCACTATTTCATTTATATTATCACCAGCATTAGCATATATTTTTAATGCACGCATTTGAGCAATCGTAAAATCAGTTAATGGCGCTTCACTCCCACCAACTAAAAATTTCTCAGCCATTCCGGCCTTTAACCAAGCTACTCCGTTTAAGACAGCATGTAAAGCTGTAGAACAAGTTATAGAATGTGATATCTCGGGACCTGTGCTTTGTAAATCGTGGGCAACCCAAGAGGAAATATTACCTAAAGTAGTTGTAGGCGAGGCTAGGGTCTGCGCTTTTCCAGTTTCTAAATATTCTTGATGGTGTTTTTCAAAGAGATCAGTTGCTCCGCGGGAGGAACCTATATTTATTCCAAATATGTCATCAGTTTTCCAGCCTGCATATTGAATAGCTTTGCGAGAAGCGGCTATTGCATACAAGACAGAATTGTCAAGCGCCTTATATTTATTATCTGATTCACGTAAAGCAGTTATGATCTCTCTTGAATCATCATCTAATTTAGCAATAAAAGTGTCTTGATTGTCAAGCAAATGTTTTGAAAAGTAGTGCTTCCCGTTGAGATAATTTTCCCAAATAATTTCTGGACAACTCCCTAAAGGAGAGATTGAAGCGATGGAAGTGATAGAAATAATTTTTGACAAGAAATTGTTTTTTAAAGATAAATATGGCTGAATATGGCATCCTACTTTTTAAAATTAATAAAAAAGAATGCAATTAGTAGATTTTAATTTTTTACAAATTTAAACTTTTTCTAAAGCATCTTCAACTACATCATATATTTTCTGTAATTGTTCATTAGTGATAATGTAAGGGGGTAATATATAAACAATATTACCTACGGGACGTAGAATTATACCATTGGCAATAAAAAAATTATAGAGCTTGTTGCGCAAAGTACCGTAATAACTCTCGTTATTCTCGGTTTTTATTTCTAATGCAAAAATAACTCCCAAAACTCTTGTTGTCGTAACTCGTGGATGGTTTTCAATCCTTTTTTGGAAATCTAAATGTTTCTGATTTACGCGTACAAGATTATCTTGCATTTCATTGGTTTGCAGTAATTCTAAACTCGCTAAAGCAGCTGCGCAACCTGTTGGGTTAGCAGTGAAAGTGTGCCCGTGAAACAGTGCCTTATTAATATCATCATCATAAAAAGCCTCAAATAAATCCTGTGTAAAAGTTGTAATTGCCATAGGAATTGTTCCACCAGTTAACGCTTTTGATAAGCACATCATATCAGGTTTTTCAACCAAATAATCAGTTGCAAAAGTTTTTCCTGTTTTGCCAAAGCCTGTCATCACTTCATCAGCAATCGTAAGAATATTGTTTTCTTTACATATTCGAATTAAAACATCCAGCGTTTCTGGATCGTACATCACCATTCCGGCGGCTCCCTGCACTAAAGGTTCATATATAAATGCTGCACAATTATTGTTTTCTATAACAGCTTGCAATGCATTGTAACTTTGTTGCTCATGACCTTTTACAGGAACTGGAATTCTAACAACATCAATAAACATTCCTTCAAAAGCCTGAGTATAAAACGAAATTCCACTTGCGGCCATTGCGGCAAATGTATCTCCGTGAAACGCGTTTTCAAAAGCAATTATGGTGGTTCTCTTCTCCCCTTTATTAAAAAAATATTGTAAACCAACTTTGATTGCTACTTCGACAGCGGTAGAACCATTATCTGAAAAGAATATTTTTTGTTGATTTTTTGGCAGAATTTCCATCAGCTTTTCAGCTAAAACTATTGCAGGTTCATGTGTGAATCCACCAAACAATACATGTTCTAAAGTCGTCAATTGTTTGTAGATCGCATCGGCAATAAATACATTAGAATGTCCGAAAGGATTTACCCACCAAGAAGCAATTGCATCAATATATTCTTTATCGTTTTCGTCCCAAAGCAAAGCGCCTTTTCCTCTTTTTATAGCAATGGGTAAAGCCGCAGTTTTGTGTTGGGTATATGGATGCCAAAGGTATTGACGGTCTCTTTCAGTTAAGTTCATTAAGCAAAGATAGGAAAAGAAGTTTGAGCTACGAAGTGGGAATTATGAGGACAGAAAATTTAATTGAAAATCTCTTCTAGTTTAAAATCGAGTTGTGGGAATAATGGACTTTCAATTTTATCATCTTCAATTAACGGATGTTGACCCACAAAAATACCCTCTTTTAAAACATAAATAAAAATCGTTTTATTTTCTGGATTCACGATCCAATATTCTAAAACGCCAGCTTCCTGATACAAATCATATTTATAGCGCATTTCTTTTTTAAAATTTCCAGGTGAAAGTATTTCAATCATCAGTTCAGGAGCGCCTATTGCACCTCGTGCATCTAGTTTATTTTCATCACAAATCACGCACAAGTCAGGTTGAACAACCGTGTAAATATCAGTATCACTTTTTGAATTTTTAGTACTTAACAAACGAACATCAAAAGGTGCTACAAAAAGATTACAAGAATTATTTTTGAATTTGTTACCTAAAATAATCGTCAAGTCTCGTGAAACTTTTTGATGGTAAGTGCTAGGCGCTGGACTCATTTTGAATATTTTACCTTTAAAAAGCTCCAATCGTTCTTGAAACATCCAAGTCAAATAATCCGCGTAGGAATATTTTTTAGCTAAATCTAATTGACTAATATTGGTAATCATAATTGCTTTTTTATAAAATTAACAACAATAGGCTATGTTATAACTTAAAAATATTTTCTTGAAACAGTGCAGCTTATTGGAGAGTAATCTTTATCTGAATATATTTTTTGAAATGCTAAATTAAAATAATTTGAATATACAATCTAGCTTTCAGAAATTTCAACGCTTTTAAAATCAATTGCCTCTATAAAACTGTATAATTTCTTTTGAAAATTATAAGGTACTAATTAGTTAAAAATCTCTTCTAATCTAAAATCGAGTTGAGGAAATAATGGACTCTCTATTTTATCATCTTCAATTAATGGATGTTGACCCACAAAAACACCTTCTTTTAAAACATAAATGAATATCGTTTTATTTTCTGGATTCACGATCCAATATTCTAAAACGCCAGCTTCCTGATACAAATCATATTTATAACGCATTTCTTTTTTAGAATTTCCAGGTGAAAGTATTTCAATCATTAGCTCAGGAGCGCCTATTGCACCTCGTGCATCTAATTTACTTTCATCGCAAATCACACATAAGTCTGGTTGAACAACCGTGTAAATATCAGTATCGCATTTTTGATTTTTTATATTTAACAGGCGAACATCGAAAGGTGCTACAAAAATATTACAAGTTTCATTTTTGAATTTATTCCATAAAATTCCATGTATGTTGCCTGCAACTTTTTGGTGATACATACTCGGAGCTGGACTCATCTTGAAAATTTTACCTTTAAAGAGTTCCAATCTTTCTTGAAACATCCAGGTTAAATAATCAGCGTAAGAATATTTTTTGGCTAGATCTAATTGACTTATACTGGTAATCATAACTGCTTTTTTATAAAATTAACAACAATAGGCTATGTTATAACTTAAAAATATTTTCTTGAAACAGTGCAGTAGGTAAAGATTGATATATATTTTATGAAATGCTAAATTAAAATGATATGAATATACAATCTAGCTTTCAGAAATTTCAACGCTTTTAAAATCAATTGCCTCTATAAAACTGTATAATTTCTTTTGAAAATTATAAGGTACTAATTAGTTAAAAATCTCTTCTAGTTTAAAATCGAGTTGAGGAAATAATGGACTATCTATCTTATCATCTTCAATTAATGGATGTTGACCCACAAAAACACCCTCTTTTAAAACATAAATGAATATCGTTTTATTTTCTGGATTCACGATCCAATATTCTAAAACGCCAGCTTCCTGATACAAATCGTATTTATAGCGCATTTCTTTTTTAGAATTTCCAGGTGAAAGTATTTCAATCATTAATTCAGGAGCACCAATAGCACCTCGTGCATCTAGTTTATTTTCATCACAAATCACACATAAGTCAGGTTGAAGGACAGTATAAATATCAGTATCACTTTTTGAATTTTTAGTACTTAAAAAACGAACATCAAACGGAGCCACAAAAAGATTACATGAATGGTTTTTAAAGTTGTTCCACAACAAACCTGTCAAGTCTCGTGAAACTTTTTGATGATACATACTCGGAGCTGGACTCATCTTGAAAATTTTACCGCTAAAGAGTTCCAATCGTTCTTGAAACATCCAAGTTAAATAATCAGCGTAAGAATATTTTTTGGCTAGATCTAATTGACTGATATCAGTAATCATAATTGCTTTTTTACAAATTTAACGAAAATAACCATTGTTATAACTTCGATAAATTTTCTTGAAACAATTCAGCATATTCCGAGATCACATTCTTGTCAAAATAAGGTTCATCTTCAATACGACCAATAAAGTTGATTCCCGTTTTAGAAAGAATAATAGACTCCGTAGCTTTGTTTTCATTACCATTAAAAATAATTCCGGCAATTTTTATATTTCTGTTTTGTAACGCTTCAATAGTTAATAAAGTGTGGTTGATGCTTCCCAAATAATGACGCGAAACCACGACTACTTTATAATCGGGCTGAATCAAATCAATGACACAATCCTGATCATTAAGCGGAACAAAAACACCTCCAGCGCCTTCAACAACCAGATGATTTTGTGTCACTGGTTCGGTAATCTTTTTGAGATCAATAGAAATGTTGTCGACTGCTGCCGCAAAATGTGGACTTGCAGGCGTGTTCAACGCATAACTATTCTCGAAAAAAGTTGATTTACTGTTCGACACATATCGCTTTACTTTATGTGTGTCTGAGTTATCTAAATCGCCTGCTTGAATGGGTTTCCAATAATCAGCTTCTAAAGCTTCTGTTACAATAGCTGATGCAATGGTTTTACCAACATCAGTTCCAATTCCCGTTATAAATAGTTTCATTGATTTCTGTTTTAAAACACAAATGTACTCAACAAAAGTAAAATTCGATTGATCTCTTCTTCCGAATTATAACTATGCAAACAAAAACGTAAACGTTCCTGTCCTTCTGAAACTGTTGGTGACAATATAGCTTTTACATCAAATCCGTTTTTCTGTAATTCATTCGCAATTGCTTTTACTTTCTGATTTCCAGGAATAATTGCACTTTGTATTGCTGATTTACTGCGCACGAACAGTTGCTTTAATCCTATTAAATTAAGCTGCTGATTGAAATGAATGATATTATGTTTTAATGCATCAATACTTTTTAAATCTTTATCCAAATATTGATAAGCAATTAAAATCGTAGCAACAGAATGTGGTGAAAGTCCAGTGGTATAAATAAAACTTCGAGCAAAATTTATTAAATACTCTTTCAATTGTACCGAACCCAAAATTGCGGCGCCGTGACAACCTAATCCTTTACCAAAAGTCATAATACGAGCAAAAACGTAATCTTGCAAACCCAACATTTGAACTAATCCTTCTCCTTTAGATCCAAAAACCCCTAAAGCATGTGCTTCATCAACAACTAAGTAACAATGGTATTTATCTGAAAGCGACACTAATTCTTCCAGATTTGGACAATCACCATCCATAGAAAAAACTGATTCAGTCACTATGTAAATTAAGGAATTACCATTTCGTAAAATTAATTTCTCTAAATCTTCAAAATCATTATGTATAAACTTAAATGCTTTTGCGTTTGACATCTTGATTCCGTCGCGGATAGAAGCGTGACACAATTCATCATATAAAATAACATCGTTCCGCTGCGGTACAGAACTAAAAAATCCAATATTGGCATCATAGCCAGAATTAAAAATTAAAGCTGCTTCTGAATGATGAAATTGAGCAATATAGTCCTCTGTGATTTCATATAAAGGATGGTTACCTGAGAGTAAACGCGAACCAGTTGCACCGTTTGTTTTACCATTATTCTTAGATAAAAATTGATGAACCGAGTCATAAAGTTCCTCTGACTTTGCAAATCCTAAATAATCATTAGATGAAAAGTCTATTTTAGTACCTGTTTGTAAAAGTTTCCGCAAGGAATTATTTTGCGAGCGTTCGCTTAATTTATCTACTAAACTTTGTGGAAATTGTTTCATTGCAATACAAATGTAGAAAAACAATTTTAAATCCAACACTATATATTTTAATTGTTATTTGATAAAAATTTATTGTTTATCAATAATTTTTATATATTTGATGTTTAAATAAAATTATTTCTTATGAAGAAATTAAACTTTTTAAAGGCCATTTTAGATTTATTTTGGTTCTTTTCTGTTTTGAGTTCAATAGCGATTGTCGTTTTTGTAGCTATGTATCTTTTTACAAGTAATTTTAATATTCCAATAGAAATAAAAGGTCAAGTAATTAATACAAATTCTATAATTGCCAAAGTTACTGTGGTGGCTAATTTAGTCAGTGGCTTTTTATTTTTATACAGTATTTATTTACTTAGAAAAGTAGTTTCTCTTTTTCAAAAAAAAGAAATATTTACCACGATTGTAATTGATAGTTTTAGTAAAATTGGAAGTTGTATAATTGCCTCTGCATTAATTAGCAGTATTTCTGTTCTTGTTTATAAAGCAGTCGAGAAAAGTTTTACAAGAATTTCACTTGACTTTGGAGGATATGATTCATTATTAATAGCTGTGAGCTTAGGTTTATTTTTTATGGTTATTAGTGAAATATTTAAAATTGCTAAAAGTATAAAGGAAGAAAGTGAATTAACAATTTAGCTTATGCCAATTATTTTAAATTTAGATGTGATGTTGGCAAAACGTAAAATGCGTTCGAATGAACTTGCCGACAAAATAGGAATTACAACTGCTAATTTATCAATACTAAAAACAGGAAAAGCAAAAGCAGTTCGATTTTCTACATTGGAGGCAATTTGTGATGTGTTAGAATGTCAACCAGGTGATATTCTAGAATTCATAAAAGAAGACAACAAAAAATAGATTTGTAATAAAAAAGCCCAACGTTTCCGCTAGGCTTCAATTTTTATTTCATTAAGTATTTAGTCAACTAAAACGATTACTTTATTATCTTTCATTTCAATTGTACCTGAATTGATCGACAATGTATAATTTTGATCATTTACCTTTGTAAATTTACTTGCTACTTCTTTTGCGAAAGCGAAACTAGAAGCAGTAATTTTCACATCGCCTTTTTCCAATATTGAAACTATTGGCGCGTGATTATTCAAAATTTGAAAACTTCCATTAATTCCAGGCAATGTAACCGAAGTTACTTCTGCTGAAAACAATTTGGCTTCTGGTGATACTATTTCTAAAATCATAATTTTTTGAGTTATGAATTATAAATTATGAATTATAAGTTTATTGAAAAACTCATAACTCATAACTCATAACTTATTATTAAGCTTCCGCTAACATTTTTTCTCCTGCTTCGATCGCTTCTTCGATAGTTCCTTTAAGGTTAAAAGCTGATTCTGGTAAGTGATCTAATTCACCATCAATAATCATATTAAATCCTTTGATAGTATCTTTAATATCTACTAAAACTCCTTTCAATCCTGTAAATTGCTCAGCAACGTGGAAAGGTTGAGATAAGAAACGTTGTACACGACGCGCTCTTGAAACAGCTAGTTTATCTTCTTCCGATAATTCTTCCATACCTAGAATGGCGATAATATCTTGTAATTGCTTGTATTTTTGCAAAATTTCTTTTACTCTTTGTGCGCAATCATAATGCTCATCCCCTAAAATTTGTGGTGTAAGAATTCTTGACGTTGAATCTAATGGATCCACTGCAGGATAAATACCTAATTCAGCGATTTTACGAGATAATACTGTTGTTGCATCAAGGTGAGCAAACGTTGTTGCTGGTGCTGGATCCGTTAAATCATCTGCAGGAACGTAAACCGCTTGTACAGATGTAATAGATCCTTTATTTGTTGATGTGATACGCTCTTGCATCGCACCCATTTCTGTTGCTAATGTTGGTTGGTAACCTACTGCAGATGGCATACGACCTAAAAGTGCCGAAACCTCAGAACCTGCTTGTGTAAAACGGAAAATATTATCAACGAAAAACAATACATCTTTCCCTTGATCAGTTCCAGCTCCATCACGGAAATACTCCGCAATAGACAACCCAGAAAGTGCAACACGAGCACGAGCTCCTGGTGGCTCATTCATTTGACCGAAAACGAAAGTAGCTTTAGACTCTCTCATTCCTGGTAAATCTACTTTAGATAAATCCCATCCTCCATTTTCCATAGAGTGCATAAATTCATCACCGTATTTTATGATTCCTGACTCTAGCATCTCACGAAGTAAGTCATTCCCTTCACGTGTTCTTTCTCCTACTCCTGCGAATACTGAAAGACCACCGTGACCCTTTGCTATATTGTTAATCAACTCTTGGATCAATACGGTTTTACCCACACCAGCACCACCAAATAATCCAATTTTACCACCTTTAGAGTAAGGCTCAATTAAATCGATAACTTTAATACCAGTGAATAAAACTTCTGACGAAGTTGATAAGTCTTCAAATCTTGGAGCTTGACGGTGAATGGACATTCCATTTACACCTGTTTTTGGTAATTCAGGCAAACCATCAATTGCATCTCCAATAACGTTAAATAAACGTCCGTAAACATCAGCGCCAATTGGCATTTGGATTGGATTTCCTGTTCCCACTACTTCATATCCTCTACTCAAACCATCTGTTGAGTCCATTGATATGGTACGAACGGTGTTTTCACCAATGTGAGATTGTACTTCAAGTACTAATAAAGTACCATCTTTTTTTGTGATTTCTAATGAATCATAAATTTTTGGAAGTTCAACATCTATACCGTTGAAAACTACGTCAACTACTGGACCAATGATTTGGGCAACTTTTCCTATTACTTTTGACATTACTTATGTGTTTATTAAATAGCTAATTAGGCTTATGAATGAGTACAAACCGAAACCTATCGATTTGGTCCTTTTTTCAAAGCGCAAAGATAATTTTTTAAAATAAAAAATCAACATCTTTTAGCATAAAAAAAACGAAAAAGATAATTGATTATTAAAACGCGATGAGAATATTAAACCACTGATACTTTCACAAAATAAAAAACCACCACGCTTGAGAAACGGGTGGTTCTAAATAAAAATTAATAATTAATAATTACAAAGCAGCTGGATATAGTATCCTATATTTTCCAACATTTACATTTTTAAAATTTGAATTGTATTTAGCATTAATAGCTTCAAGAAATTGATTTGCAATTATAGCATATCCTCTTGGACTTGGATGAACTCCATCTAATGAAAACATTCCACCAGTTACAAAAGTAGAGGTAGTTGTATATCCATTATAAACTATACCTGCTGGAGTTGCTAATTTATCAGTAACCGCTTTTAGTTCTACAAATGCTAAACCTTTTGCATCAGCTATAGATTTGATTGTTGCATTATAAGCATCGGTAGCTACTTTAACCTCTGCCACTTCCTCTTTTGATAACACCCAATTATCCGCAAGAGGAACAGAAACTCCATTTACCGCTGCTGGATTTCCACCAACTAATGTTCCAATGAATGTTCGTGATGTTAATACCATTAAATCTTCTGCAGTTGCATGTCTATATGAAGGAATTCCAAAAGAACTTCTGTCCGTTAAATAACTATCCACAATTACTACTGCATTTGCACCAGCTTGAAAATTTATAGTTCTTCTAGTAGCCTCAGCCGCCGTTAACAATCCCGCATTAACCATTGCTTGTAGACCACCATTATAGCTAGCATACCCACTATTTAACTGCGCAGCAGCTGGAGCAGTTAGTGCTACTGGGTTATATGGAACAGTAGTAAAAAATGGTAAAGCTGTAATATATGGTATATTAGCAACTACACCTTTTGCACCTTTAGCCGTTAACGCATTTATTATATTTGAATAGGTATTTGCAAAAACAGTTGGATCCGTTATATCATTATTTGCGTAGGTAGCAGGATTCATATTTCCAGTTCTATTAATACCTGAACCACCTGAAGTGGCATATACTAAAACATCATTTCCTCCTATCCACAGGGAAAAGAAAGTAGCATCTTGTGCTACAGCATCAGCAATAACTGTGGTTGTATTGCTAGAAGCGAATCTTACAAAATAAGGATTTGCTGTTCCAGCGCCAATCCCAGCAACACTGCCATATCCTGGAGATAATAAGTGGTAACTCTTGGCTCCTGGAACTCCAAGATTATTAAAAGTACCCGTCAATTTGTTAGTAACCTCTGTTGTTGATGATCCAGTTACTGCAACAGGTGCAGTTCCATTAAAAAATAATCGAGGTACAAAAATTGCATTACCGCCTAATAAAAGTCCACCAACATTATCAGCCATTAAAGGCGTTTTAAATTCACCTCCACCAGCTAAAGCAAATTGTTGACTGATAATATTTGCATAAGATCCTTCCTGCCCTAATTTGAATAATGCATTATCACTAAAACCAGCAGCATAAGAATCTCCTACAGCAATATACTTAGTAACAATTGCTGAACCTGAAGTTATTGGTTTTCCATCAGATGAAGTAGAATCAATCATTACCTCATCATCATTATTACATGCTACAAATGCTAATGAAGCAAATAGTAACCATTTGAAATTTTTTATCATTGTTTTTTAAATTAAAATTTGATTAATTACGGATTGATTGTCCATGAAGCAAAGTACTGCTGACCAATAAGCCCAGCTCCTAAAACTTGACCATATTCTTTTCCTCCAATATTTGAAGCTCCAATTTTAAATGTAGATTTTAGCGATGGGAAATCATAATTTAATTGAGCATCAATCACTGTAGCTGAAGCAATTGTTCCATCCGCAAAAGATGATTGCCACAAGTACTCGCTGTTCCATCTTCCGCTTATATTAAATCCAAAATTAGCGAACAATTTTTCATTGCCAATAGATGCTTTTACGCGGTGTTTTGGGGTATTAAATCCTGCTTCAAAACTATCATCTTTAGATTGATCAAAATTAAATTGAGCATAATTGTAATTTACACCAAATTCAAAATCTTGATATACTTTTCGAGACAGACCAATACCAAAACCTAATGATTCAATTTCTAAATCAGTATTTGTATAAAGTTGAAAAGCTCTTGTGTTACCATTAGCAAGTGCATGTAAAGCTTGTTGTCCTTGTGGATTAGTTAAACCACCTCCATCTAAAGCTTTTCCATATAATGGAGCTAAAACATTTAAATTACCAATGAAATTATTATAGATATTATAATATCCATTGATGTCAATTGAAGTTTTATCTATAAAAGAGCGGTATCCTAATTCAAAAGCTTTTACTTCTTCTGGTTTCACTAAATTGGCATTATTTTTAAGCAATAAGGCTGGATTTCTCGCTGCTGCAAATGCTGCTGCTGATGAAGCTGTATATGAATTTTCATAAGCGTTTCTACCAGTTATTGTTACTGAATTTCCTTGCGCAAATCCTTGTCCTACTGCTGTAGCGATAGGTAAAGTTTCAACAAATCGATCTAAGTTGTCAGGAGCTGATCCTAATAATATGGCTCTACCAACATTAAATCCAATGTATTGATCCTGAGTTGATGGGTTACGGAAACCAGTTTGAAACGAACCTCTAAAATTGTGTTTTCTGCTTTCTCCTCCTGTATACACTAATGATAATCGTGGTGAAATATTGCCATCAAAATTTTGAGCTTTGTCATAACGAATAG
Organism: Flavobacterium sp. PL11; assembly: GCF_035985025.1. NCBI lineage: Bacteria > Pseudomonadati > Bacteroidota > Flavobacteriia > Flavobacteriales > Flavobacteriaceae > Flavobacterium > Flavobacterium sp. PL11. Next base: position 143,492 of record NZ_JAXCIA010000003.1, on the reverse strand, counting down.
AACCCGTAAATTTCAAACGGTCATCTAACATTTTCTTTGTTAGCTGTGTGTAGGCACCATATTCATCATATTTAATTGGTCCTTTCGCATCTGTATAAATACGTCCAAAAGAATTTAATTCGTATTGTCTGTAAGAACCTCCGACTTGAATTTCTGCAAAAGAAATTAAATCTTTAAAGTTGTAATTTGCGTCTGAGTGGTAAATTATTGAATTATCTACTAACTTAGAACCAGTCAATACATCAGGATCGCTGATAACTTGACTAAATGCATTTTTGAATGCTGCTGTTCCAGGTAAGAATCGACCTGTATCGGCTACACCTCTTGCACGTGAATGTGCTTGATCAGGTGTTGCTCCAGCTAAAGTTGATTGTACATACGTTCCTGCATATTGACCAAACCATGTTGCATCTGGTTTCCATTTTCTGTTCACATTAATACCTGCAAATAACATATCATACGATTGACCACCATCTTCTGTTGTGGTATAACCTCTAATAAAGAAATTTTTACCTTTAAACTCTATTTTATGTTGTTGCATAAAAAAGTTGTTTAAGTAATAACGATTGGCTCCTTGATAAACTGTGTTACCATACCCGAACTTACTTTGCCAAATCACTTCTAATTTTTCATCACCAAATGGACGAAGATGTAATGAGAAATCAATTTTAGTATTAGATACTTTATTGTCAGTTAAGTCAACTTCGTTATAACCCGTTCTACTTACATTTGTGCTTGGCAATAAATTTACAGCTGATGCTGGAATTATTCCTTGTGCTGCTAATGCTTCACCAACACTTTTAATATTAGTAGCCACTTCATCACCATATACATTTACTCCATCATAATCAATGTTGCCTCTACCAAAACCCATACGCGTTTTATCATCGTAATTAACAGCATTCCATTCTGTTCCTCTCATATAAGCAAAATTTGCTTTACCAGCGAAATACTTATTGAATGCTTTAGCCATTCTAACTCCATAATCGACGTAATCATTAGTACCTGCAGCTTTTTGACTAGTTTGACCAAATTTTGCGTAAGCTCTAATCCCTTCGCTAGCAAATGGACTTTTACTTGTCATAAATAAGATTCCATTAAAAGCATTGGCACCATATAAAGCAGAAGATGCCCCTGGTAATAATTCAACACTTTGTACATCAATTTCAGAAACACCAATTAAATTTCCTAAAACAAAATTTAATAGCGGTGAGGAATTGTCCATACCATCTACTAGCTGCATAAAACGGGTATTTGCCACTGATGCAAATCCACGAGTATTAATAGATTTAAAAGACATACTTGAAGTATTCATTTGCACTTCTTTCATGTTTTCAAGACCATCATAAAATGAAGGAGAAGCCGTTTTTTTGATATCAGCAATACCCATTCTTTCAATAGTTACAGGTGATTCTAAAACTCTTTCTGGCGTTCTAGAAGCAGAAACTACTATTTCATTTAATAATGTTTCTTCTTCTTCAAGCTTTACTGTAACCTTTATATTAATTGCAGTGACTGAGACTTTTTGAGAAATATAACCTACACTTGTAACATTAATAGTGTAAGGTAGATTTTTAGTTGCTTGGATTTTAAAATTACCGTCTACATCAGTGACGGTACTGGCTAATTCGCCGATAATCGTAATATTAGCTCCAGGGATCGGTAGGCCGTTACTATCTGTAACCACGCCTGAAATTGTACTTTGAGCAAAAGCAATGCTACAAAAAAACAATGACATAAAAAGTAAATATACTCTCATCAGATTAAAAATTTGTTGGTTTAGGAAGCCAAAGTACAATTAATTTTGATATTAATAAAAAGTAGCTAAAAAAATTTGATTTTTAGTAGCTTTGGAGCATATTATAGTGATTTTGTACAATATCAATTAAATTTAAAATGTTAAATTTTAGGATAAATTATATAAAAAATAACTATGCAAGCATATAAAAATTAATAATAATTCGGAATTATTATTAATTTCTAACGATATAATAAAAATGAGTGTGCATTCTAAAATATTAATATTGTCCTGATTTTAAGTAATCATACTCTATTGTTTAAATCGAAATTATAAATAATAGTATTCTTAAAAAATAATAGAAATAGCATTTTATAATACAAACTTATTGTTCAGAATTTTAATAAAGAGGCAAATAAAATAATGATGATTTTAAGTAACATTTGGAAAGGCGTTAAATAACAAAAGCCTCATTAATTTGAGGCTTTTGTTTTATTCTTAAAATTATAGTTACAATTATTCGACAGTAACTGATTTTGCTAAATTTCTAGGTTGATCTACATTACAACCACGCATTACAGCAATATGATACGATAAAAGTTGTAATGGAATTGTTGTAATCAATGGTGATAATGCATCTGATGTTTCTGGAATTTCAATGATATAATCTGCTAATTCACGTACTTGAGTATCTCCTTTTGTAACAACGGCTATAATTTTACCGCTTCGTGATTTAATCTCTTGAATGTTACTTACAATTTTATCATAATGACCTTGTTTTGGTGCAATTATAATTACAGGCATGTGTTCATCTATCAATGCAATTGGTCCATGCTTCATTTCTGCAGCTGGATATCCTTCAGCGTGTATGTATGAAATTTCTTTTAGCTTTAAAGCTCCCTCTAAGGCAACTGGGAAATTATACCCTCTTCCAAGATATAAACAATTAGGTGAATCTTTAAAAACTGCAGCAATTTCTTTAGCTATGTCATTAGTTTCTAACGCTTCTTTAACTTTTTCTGGAATAATTTCTAATTCGTTTAAATAAGCATGAAAAACAGAATTTGATAACGTTCCTTTAGCTTTAGCTAAACGCAATGCAATCATTGTTAAAACTGTGATTTGGGTAGTAAATGCTTTAGTAGATGCGACACCTATTTCAGGTCCAGCATGTGTATAAGCTCCCGCATGCGTCTCTCTAGAAATAGAAGAACCAACCACATTACAAACTCCAAAAACAAACGCACCACTTTCTTTAGCGAGTTTAATAGCAGCCATTGTATCTGCTGTTTCACCTGATTGCGATATGGCAATAACAACGTCAGTTCTATTTATGATAGGATTTCTATATCTAAATTCAGAGGCGTATTCTACTTCTACAGAAATTCTTGCAAATTCTTCAAATACATATTCAGCTACCAAGCCAGCGTGCCAAGAAGTTCCACAAGCTACTATGATGATACGGTCTGCATTTAAAAATTTTTCTATATTATCCTCGACACCTGCCATTTGAATCAAACCTTCGTTAGCATGTAATCGTCCTCTATAAGTATCTTTAATAACACTTGGTTGCTCGTAAATTTCCTTAAGCATAAAATGGTCATATCCTCCCTTTTCAATTTGCTCTAAGTTCATTTGCAACTCTTGAATAGTAGGATTAACTAAAGAATCATCTTTAATTTTACGTACTTTCATAGGTTTATGCAATCTAATATTAGCCATTTCACCATCCTCTAAATACACAGCATTAGCAGTATATTCAATAAATGGAGAGGCGTCAGAGGCTATAAAATATTCATTTTCCCCTATACCTATTGCTAGTGGACTACCTAATCGAGCAGCAACAATTTCATTTGGGTTTTTTATATCAAATACTGCAATTGCATACGCACCTACCACCTGATTTAAGGCCACTTGAACAGCCTTACCTAATTTTAAATTATCTTTTTTTTGTACCTCTTCAATCAAATTGATTAAAACTTCAGTGTCAGTATCTGAATGAAAGATATAACCTCTATTTATTAATTCAGCTTTTAAAGGAGCATAATTTTCAATGATTCCGTTATGAATAATAGCTAAATCTCCAGAATTTGAAATGTGAGGGTGCGAATTAACATCATTAGGAACACCGTGTGTAGCCCAGCGAGTATGTCCCATTCCAATGGTACCATTTATAGTAATTTCTTGTAATGCTCTTTCTTCAAGATCTAAAACTTTTCCTTTTGCCTTAGCGACTTTCATCTCTAAACCATCATATAACATCACTCCAGCACTATCGTATCCTCTATATTCTAATCTTTTTAATCCTTTAATAACAATAGGATAAGCTTCTCTATATCCGATATATCCAACAATTCCACACATAATTTATTTTTATTTTGGTTTAGTATAATAAATTTCAAGTTTTAATCTTTTATCAGCAGGAATAGTCGCTTTTCCGCCAAATAGTACAATTCCTAAAGGATTCATCACTGATGCTTTTGGTGCCTGAGAAATGAAAGCGTCAGGAGTTTTTACTTTATATGAAACAACTTTTAAAATATCTTCTGTAATGATAAGACCTAATTTTACATTAGTAGAATCTTTATTATTAATAAGATTTCTTATTTGATTAGTGATTCTAATTTTGTAATTAGCACCTTTTTTTGTAGTCTCATTTTTATTAAGTAGACCATCAAATATTAATTTAGATTTTTTAGGAGAAGTATTATTGATACCTTGGTCTAAAGCGTAATCTACTAATATACGACTATTAGTAAAATCATATAAGTAAAGTCTTTGCGGATGATCACTATTTGCCATAGCATCACTGTCAATATGAAAAACTAAATTTGCCTCATTAATCAGTAATTTTTTACCATCAGTAGGATTTCTTAAATCATCCAGTTCATCAGCGACATCATTTGATCCAGCAATTACGTTTCCATTAGCATCATAACCTCTAACATCTTTTTTATCAAAAAGCTCTAAAACCGCTAATGATCCTTCACCACCTTTAAGATATAATTTTTCATCACCACTAACTATATTACCTGTACTTGGTAACATATTGTAAGTTGATCCTGATGTACTAAAATTATTGTTTAGCAAACTAACTGAATTACCAGTCATGTTTAACACTAACGTCTTTTTATCTCTACTTGGAGCCACACCCGCAGTAGGATTAGCTACATCTTCTTTATATATTATTGTTATTTGACCTTTTGTAAAATCAAGCATAGCTAAATTCCCTGGGCTATTACCTATTTTTTCCATTTTAAAATAGAGACCTCTAAAGTAATTTTTAAATGCGTCATTAGAAGCTAACTTTCCCGAATTTATTGCATTTAGGATTCTCGTTTTAAAATAAATTTTATTCAAATTTAATTGCATTCCAGGCGCGGAGTATTTTTTAGTTTTAACCCCAGTTATAGAGTCTAAAACTTCGACTACTTTTTCAGTAGGATCAAAGTAAAATTGATCATTTTGAGAAGTGTCTGATTCACTGTCATTTAAGCGATTAGAAATTTTCTTACTATCAAATAGTGTATTTTGATCTGTAAAATATTTTTGCTGCTGCTGAAAATTAGTCATCGGATCTGCATCCCGCATAAAGTATCCTGATTCATAAACGCTCAATTTCATTTTGGCTTTTTCAGGACCATAAATAGAATCTAAAACATAGGTACTACTACCATCTACATTAATCTTTTTCTTGAGTTCATCCGTGTAATAGGGTATTGTAAGAATAACACTCTCTACAAATACATTTTGACCAATAGTATTTACAGTGGAAGCTAAACTTACTTGCGTATTAAAATTCGCAGTAGTTTCACCAAAATTTTTGTCATTATAAATTCCTAAAGGATTTATTTCAAGATTATTAGATTGAATAGGACCTGTTTTTTGATTGTAACCATTAACTGTATAAGAGTCTTTATTAAAAACAAAATTATTACTACCTATAAGATCTCCACCAATTTCATTATAATCTTTGTCACACGAGTATAAAAAGACTACAGATATAACTATCAAGGCTTTCTTAAAAAAAGAATTATTGTACATATTTATTAGAAAAGTTAAATTTAAAGAACTTCCGTTTTGTAGAAATTAGTATATGCTTCTGAAAACGAATCTTTGGAGGCGAAAGGTAAAAAAGGTTTTCCTGAAGATTCTATAAATTTTGTTAAACTTGGAGACAGGTTATTTGATGCAATAATTACAGCATCTGAGTGATTGATAGTCGCTTTTATAATATTTTCATAATCTGGAGTTTCCAGATCAGCAATGGCATCAGCAGGAATTCCGTCAAATTTTACCTTGTTAATCATTCCTTTATTTAATGTTCCCTCAAATGATTGAGCATAAACAGATGTTACAATTTTAGTCTCTGAAAATAAGGCTTCATTTTTATAATAATGCTTCATATAAATAGGTAACATAGCAGCCATCCAACCATGAACATGAATAATATCGGGAACCCAATTTAGTTTTTTTACAGTTTCAACGACACCTTTAGCAAAGAAAATGGCACGTTCATCATTATCAGAATACATGACACCTTCTTCATCAGTAAATGTAGCTTTCCTTTTAAAATACTCATCATTGTCAATAAAGTAAACTTGAATCCTTTCCTTAGGAATAGAAGCTACTTTTATAATAAGCGGCATATCCAAGTCATTTACAACTAAATTCATCCCTGAAAGTCTAATTACTTCATGCAATTGATGTCTTCTTTCATTAATATTTCCATACCTTGGCATAAAAATTCTTATCTGTCCACCTTGATCATTTATCATTTTAGGAACGTCATAAGACATTAAAGAGACCTCATTTTCAGCGAGATACGGCACCACTTCAGATGATACATATAATATCCTCTTATCTTTCATATTGTAATTTACTTAGTTTACTGGCAATAAAAACCATGCAAAATTACAAAAATTTATGCAGTTATTAACTAAAATAGTAAGTTTGCAGTTAATTTTAATAATACCACCATGCCTATTTTCTACGGAAAAGCATCTTTAATGGACTATTTGAAATCAATAAAAACAGCTGATTCCACCATTGGATTTGTTCCCACTATGGGTGCTTTACATCAGGGACACCTTGCTTTGATGAAAAAATCACTTTTAGAAAATAATAATACCGTTGTTAGCATTTTTGTCAATCCTACACAATTCAATAACTTAGAGGATTTAGCCAAATATCCAAGAACTTTAGAGGAAGATGTCAAAAAATTAGATGATTTAGATCCTAAGATTATTTTATATGCTCCTTCTGTAGATGATATTTATGAAGGCAACGTTTTGTCACAACATTTTGACTTTGATGGGTTAGAAAATCAAATGGAAGGAAAATTTAGACCTGGTCATTTTGATGGAGTTGGTACAATTGTTAAAAGACTTTTTGAGATTGTAACACCTACAAATGCCTATTTTGGTGAAAAAGATTTTCAACAGTTACAAATTGTAAAAAGAATGGTTTTCAAAGATAAGCTAGGCGTTATAATTGTTGGCTGTCCCATTCACAGAGAACAAAACAATCTTGCCATGAGTTCTAGGAATGAACGATTGTCTGAGCAAGAAAGAGAAGAAGCTGCCATTATTTATAAAACATTAACCGCTGCAAAAGAGAAGTTTACAAAACAAAGTTCAAGAAAAATTACAGAATGGGTTAAATCATTTATCGAACGTAACCCGCGTTTTACATTAGAATATTTTACCATTGCTGATGAAACTACGTTACTATCGTGCACCAAGAAAGATAAAAATAAAAAATACCGTGCTTTTATTGCGGTATTAGTTAACAATATTCGTTTGATTGATACCATTTCACTAAATTAATTTACTTTTGTAGTATGCAAATACAAGTTTTAAAATCAAAAATTCACCGGGTTAAAGTAACAGGTGCCGACTTAAATTATATCGGAAGTATTACCATAGACGAATCTCTCTTAGAAGCGTCGAATATTATTGAAGGTGAAAAAGTGGCTATTGTAAATATCAACAATGGAGAACGCTTCGAAACTTATGCTATCAAAGGACAAAAAAATTCAGGAACAATAACCTTGAATGGTCCAGCGGCTAGAAAAGTTCAAAAAGATGATATCATTATTATTATCTCCTACGCAACAATGGAATTTGAAGAAGCTAAAACATTCAAACCCTGGGTTATTTTTCCAAATGAAAATGATAATTCATTGACTTAAATAATAAATTTTGAATATTATTATTAAACTCTCTAGGCCTTTTTAGGCTGGCAAGCTTAGAAAAAATTTATTTCAAAAGAATGGCTAAAGTAAAAACAACTTTTTTCTGTCAAAACTGCGGTGCACAATATGCAAAATGGCAGGGACAATGTAACTCCTGCAAAGAATGGAATACCATTGCCGAAGAAATTATTCAAAAACAAGAAAAAATAGCTTGGAAAAGCGAAACCACTGTTAGCAACAAGGCTCCAAAACCGCTTCGAATTGATGAGATTGATTCGGCTCAAGAAATCCGAATGGACACTACAGATGCAGAATTGAACCGTGTTTTGGGTGGCGGAATAGTTCCTGGTTCGTTAATACTGTTGGGCGGCGAGCCTGGCATTGGTAAAAGTACACTTTTACTTCAAATCTCCTTAAAATTACCGTACAAAACCCTTTATGTTTCAGGTGAAGAGAGCCAAAAACAAATAAAAATGCGTGCCGAAAGGATTACGTCTACCAGCGACAATTGTTATATTTTAACAGAAACTAAAACTCAAAATATTTTTAAACAGATTGAAGCTATTGAACCTGAGATTGTAATTATCGATTCCATTCAGACGCTTCATACTGATTATATTGAATCAACTGCGGGAAGTATTTCCCAAATTAGAGAAACCACCGCTGAATTGATCAAATTTGCTAAAGAGACCAATATTCCGGTAATTCTTATAGGTCATATCACTAAGGACGGAAACATTGCTGGTCCAAAGATTTTAGAGCACATGGTCGACACGGTTCTACAGTTTGAAGGCGATAGAAATCATGTGTACCGAATATTGCGTTCCTTAAAAAACCGTTTTGGCTCTACGGCCGAAATAGGAATTTATGAAATGTTAGGAAGTGGACTACGCGAAGTTTCTAATCCTTCAGAAATTTTGATTTCGCATAAAGACGAAGAATTGTCAGGAACGGCAATTGCTTCCACTTTAGAAGGAATGAGACCATTGATGATTGAAATTCAAGCCCTAGTGAGTACTGCAGTTTATGGAACTCCCCAGCGAAGTACGACAGGTTACAACGCTAAAAGACTAAATATGATCTTGGCAGTTTTAGAAAAACGAGCAGGCTTTAGGCTTGGCGCCAAAGATGTTTTTCTAAACGTTACAGGTGGAATTTCTGTCGATGATCCTGCTATTGATTTAGCAGTTGTTGCGGCTATTTTATCTTCTAATGAAGATATTGCGGTGAACAAGGATTTTTGTTTTGCGGGCGAAGTAGGACTTTCAGGCGAAATCCGTCCTGTAAACAGAGTAGATCAGCGTATTCAGGAAGCAGAAAAACTTGGGTTTTCAACCATTTTTGTATCAAAATATAATAAAATAGCGATTAAAAATAGCGGAATAAATATTCGTTTAGTAGCTAAAATAGAGGATGTTGCGGGGGAATTATTTGGATAGATAAGTTCGTTTTTTTTTATCGAAAAACTGCAAACTTTATTCAGAAAGCCGTCGTATATTATTTTTGATTTAATCGAAAAGTAATTCATTATAATTGCTATTTACCTTTTTCAATATGAGTTAAAACTAAAAACACAACTTCAAAATCTGATCTTTTGCACAGCAGAAGCAGAAACTTTTATCTTTTTTACATTTATAAAGTGTAGTCGCTAATTAACCACTTAGTGTATAATAGTAAGACTTTGAGTGAAAGCCCCAAATTTTTGGATGTACTTTAACTGTAACTGATGTAATAGAAATTTGTTCCGCTGGCCCTTCAATGGTGAAATAAAATAAAGTTATTTTTACTTATCAATTATTTTCAAAGTTTGAATAACGAATTGCCTTATTTGATTATAAAATATAACTACGTTTATTTCACGATATATCGCTAACCGTAATTAAAAAATCATCAAAAACTAGAGCGATCAATACTTATTGTACAGCTGAAACTAATTTTTAGTACCGTCAGTTCAAAACTGAAAAACACATCCTCGAAGTTGAAAACTTTGCCGAGCGATTCATTGAATAGCCAATAATAATCCTTTACAATATATTAGCTTTTTTAAGACTACGCACACTATACTATAAAGTTTAAATCCTTTTGCTTTATTTCATTAACTTGTACAACTAAATCTTCTAAAAAATCGCTTCCTATTTAATGAAAACTAATAAACAAAAAATAATACTATTTCTTAAAGTGGTCTTGATATTTTTTGTTGTGTTCGCACTATCGCTATATTTTTTTAGAGACATCATTTTAAAACAAGCTATTACTAAAGTTACAGCAAAAATAGAACTCGAATATGATAGCAGCTTGACCGTTAAGCAAGCTAATTTTGAAGGATTTTCAGGTTTGAATTTAACCCAAATCACTTTGACTCCAAAAAATGCAGACACTTTGTGCAACATACAAAAATTAAGAACTAGTATTAATATTTGGAAATTATTAATAGGAGAAATTCAATTAGGAACACTTGAAGTTCAAAACGGATTTGTGCAACTCGTGCAAAAAGGAAATGTAAAAAACTTTGCCGCTTTTCTTAAAAAAAACAATTCAGAATCAGTCAATAATAGTAAAAAAGATTATGCTGAAATCGCCTATCGCATTATTTCAAAAGTACTAAATCTTGTTCCAACAAATATGAAGGTAAAGAATTTAGTTGTTAAATTGAACGACAATGGTACAAAAACAGCTATAAAAATTGATAAATTAGTACTTCAGAACAAAAACTTAGAAACTTTATTAAACATAAAAACGAATTCTTTTTCACAACGGTGGAAAATCAAAGGATTTGCTAATCCAAGAGATAAAAAAGCTGATATCCGGTTTTTTAATCTTGATGCAGGCGCCATCAAAGTTCCTTATTTAGATGAGCGTTACAATCTCATTTCCAGCTTTGACTCCATTCGTTTAAAAATTGACAATATAAACAAAAGTGGTGACGAATTGCACATTGATGGATTTACTTCAATTGCCAATTTAAAAATAAATCATCCCAGAATTTCCCGAAAAGACGTCATTATAAAAAATGCAAGATTTGATTATCGTTTTTTATTAGGCTCTGATTTCATCTCAGTTGATAGTAGTTCTACCGTACAACTTAATAAAATAAAATTTCATCCTTATATTGCGTACCATACTACTCAAGATACCATTTATAAACTTAAAGTAACACTTCCAAAAACCAATGCTCAAGATTTTATAAATTCACTTCCTAGCGGACTATTTACAAATTTTCAGGGGATGGAAGCCATAGGAACTTTCAATTATAATTTAGATTTTCAATACAATGCAAACAAACCAAAGGACTTAGTTTTTGGGAGCAAACTCAAAAAAGAGAACTTGAAGATAACGAAATACGGCACAGCGAATCTAAACAAACTCAATAGTGAATTTGTTTATCGTGCAATTATCAAGGATGTTTTACAACGCCCAATTGTAATTGGAAACGCAAACCCAAATTTTACTCCATTAGACCAAATCTCGCCTTATTTACAAAAAAGTGTTTTAACCACTGAAGATCCTTCCTTCTTTTCTCACCGTGGTTTTATCAATGAAGCTTTCAAACAATCCATTATAAAAAATATAAAAACTAAGAAATTTTCACGTGGTGCTAGTACAATCAGTATGCAATTAGTCAAAAATGTTTTTTTAACACGCGAGAAAACTTTGTCTCGAAAATTAGAAGAGATAGTATTAGTTTATATCTTAGAAAACAACCGAATAGCAAGTAAAGAACGAATGCTGGAAGTTTATTTTAATGTTATTGAATGGGGTCCAAATATTTATGGAATTGGCGAAGCGAGTCGATTTTATTTTGATAAAAATCCAGCTGATTTAGATCTAAAAGAGTGTTTATTCCTTGCCCGAATTATTCCAAGTCCTAAAAAATTCATGTACCAATTTAATGATGAAGGAACGCTAAAAGAATTTGCTGTGAAACAAGAATCTTTTTTGACAAATATTATGACTCGTAGAGGTCTTTTAAGTCTTGAAGATACCATTTATAAACAACAAACAGTAAACATAAATGGCGCGGCTAAATCCTATTTGAGATTAAAAGTGAAAGATTCTACGGTAATTGATTCTATACAAACTTTTGATGAGTTCTCGCTTTAAAAATGTGTTCAAAAATGCCATATTTTATAAGTTGTCGTTGATCTGTGACTAATTCTTTTCTTAAGTGTAAAAGTCCCTTTGAACTTTAATGCCATCAACGTAAGGTTTACAAACACAACCTTAAAGTTATAAACTTTGCAGGACTTGCCAGTTACGAAATGAGAGGTACAAGGTACTAAAGATGATGTACGAAGTGCGAAATATATGGTATAAGGGATAAAATACTAGTCACGAATCACCAATCACGAGTTACGAATAACAGGCTTTTACCGCTCCAAATTTGTCATTCTGACGAAGGAAGAATCTATGTTTGTTGCTCTACTCTGTTGAGATTGCTTCGCTTGTTAAGGTTATCTGATGGCGCAGATTTGCTTTTAAATTCGCATGTCGCAAATCTGGGCTATCATAACGGAGGATACAAACCACATTGTAAGCACAAGCAAGATAATCGCAAGATCGGAAGATACAAACCTCCCTATTGTGCTAAACCAGCAACAACGGCCTGTTGAAAAGCAACTTTATGATCGTGATTGTTTAGAGTAAAATAATTTTGAATCATTAGTAATTTTTAATTTATAACTTGTGACTAGTATATCGCACTACACACCTTGTCTTCACCCCTAATACGTCTTAGCTCGTACCTCGTGCTTCGCAGCTTATACCTCGTACCTTTTATTTTACAACGTGTAACTTTAAATCATCTAATGAAATAATGTCCAACGCTTTTTCATTTGTTGCTTTTAAAATTACAGGCGGCGCAACGCCAGCTTTTAAAGCTTCTTTCCATCGGTTAGCACACAAACACCAAACATCGCCCGATTTTAATCCCGGAAAATTATATTTTAAATTGGGCGTAACTAAATCATTGCCTTTTGATTTAGAATAGTTTAAAAATTCATCCGTTAATACTGCTGCAACAACATGAATTCCTGTATCAGCGTCACCAGTTGAACAAAAACCATCTCTGTAAAATCCTGTTAGCGGTTCTAAACTCGCCATTTCTAGAGCTGTTCCGAGCACGTTTTTTTCTTGCTTTTTCATCTTGTTTTTATTTGATATGGAAGTAGTGGTTTTTTTAGTAATTAAACAATTTTTTTGCACTTCTTCATTTTATCCCAATGTTATAGTTGACACAAATAAAAATAGTAAAATTGATTTTCTCATGATGCTTTTTTATAAAATTTTCACGCCTTGAACATTTATTTTTGAAATATGAATGTCCAAAGAAATTCTGGTATCTAAATAGGTGTCACTCCTACTGACGGCCACTTTATCGGCGCTGTTTTGTCCTTTACACAACGCAAAAATAGACGAGCCTTCACCAGAAATACCTGTACACAAGGCATTATTCGCCAACACACTGTTTTTTCACTGCATCGAAATTAGGGATTACTTATTTACGCATCGGTTCAATAATCACATTAAGTCACGAACGACCAATACGTTCATAACCGTTGTTGAACTAAACGTACGGTAACGTGTTCCTGGAAAATGTTAGTGTTTTGTAAAATTAATTAAAAAATTATTTACAATGACGAAAAAAGGCGACGATTTAGCTGTAACAACTGCAATCATCAATCGTGCAGTTTCCTAATTGCCCGGATTTAAGGTATTACTTTACAGATTTAAATGCAATATTTCGGTTTTAGGAAGGAGCGAGATAATTGGACAAAAATTCAATTGGCAGATGAAACAGTAGGTTGGATTAAAGCCGATGCGATTAAGGAGTTGAGGTCAGCCCCGATTGCTATCGGGGATTGAAGAGCAATTACGATCACATATTCTTCTTATAGCTGGGGATTGGACTGGGTGTGGATTGGAAATTTGCGCTATCGGGTTTATGATGCCATAATCCTTACTATTTGTCGCTGTAATATCCCCAAAAGGAAAGAACAATAACAACAACTTTTTTGCTTTCAATTCTATAGACCATTCGATGTTTAGCCGTTATTCTTCGCGACCAAGGTGGTATTGCATAATGTTTTAATTTTTAGGGCTTTCCAGAACCTGCTAAGAGATGTTCTCGTAACTTATTTAAAAGTGTGTCGATTTTAACGAGTGCTTTTTTGTCACCAGATTTCTTATACTTTTCAATATCAGCGATTGTCAATTCTATCAAATAACTCATAAACCTAAAAACTCTTTTTGCTGCTCTTTTGTAAGCTTTTTCGTTTGTCCAGAGTCAACTTGCATAATAGATTTATCAATTTTAGCAACAAATTCACTCTCGCTTAATAAAGTTTGCTCTTCAGATTCTGCAACTTCAAAACGAACTTTCATTTCTTTCAATAAAGATTTTAGCAACGATTTTTGCTGTTCATTTTTCGGGTAAATTATTATACTATCCATTATCTTTAATATTTTTCAATTACACAAAAGTAACTATTGCACAGCAAGATTTAGATAGTTTATTTTCAAAAATCAATCTCCTTATCACTTAAATCCTATAAATTATAAACCATCATTTTTAGTTCTCGTAGTAAAAGTAAAGTGTAGCGGTTTATTTTAGAAGATAAAACGCTTCGAGATCAGCTCAGACAGCTATCGGGGATCGAAGAGCGAATTATGCGTCGTGGAGCTGGCAGTTTTTATTCGGTCAGTTTGTTTTTTAAATCCATTCTTTCGTGTAATATTCTGATTACTTCAATTTCGTCTTCTGAAATTAGATGATAAAATAGTATAAGCTTTCCAGATTTCAAACCGCGTACGCCTCTACTTATTCCAACATATTCTCTTCCTAAATCAGGATTTGTTTCGATTGCTGCACAAGCAAATTTTAAGGTCGCATACTAGTTGTCGGCCTGACTTTCTGATCATTGTTCGTAAGTGTAATCCGAGATGTCATTTAAGTCATCAATCGCCTCTTGACGCAATACAACTTTAATTATTCTTTCTCTTTTCGGCTTTTAGTTTTTCTAGATTTTCGTCAAAGTCAAAATTTTCAACTCTAGGACTATTTATACCTTCTTGAATAGCATTTTTAAGTGCAATTACCCTACCTTCTTCATTTTCCAAAAGTCGAAGTCCAGCTCTTATTACTTCGCTAACATTTTTATAACGGCCTACAGAAACTTGACTGCTTACAAATTGATCAAAATAATCTCCAAGCGATATAGATGTGTTTTTCATATGGAGTTAATATTTGTTCTTTATTGGAATATGGAATTCGCATATCTTCATCGTGTTTGAGACCAATTCTAGGTCATGCTCATTTTATAATGTGAATTTTTATCAAAGTTACCAAATTTTGGTAAAACTTCTAATTTATTGAGTTCAGGATTTTTTTACTAAATTACATACATCTTGAATATGTGTATGACGTTATCATGCAGTCACAATTATAGTTGACGGTCTTTGTTTAACAAAAGTTAGACTTTATTGAATTATAAAGGCATAAATTTATCACTCTAAATTCTTCAATCGCTTCGTCTTAATACTTAATACGCTACCGCCCCTCAACAATCCCAATTTCTTCCTCGCTCAAATCCTATAATTCATACACCATCAAATCTATTTTTCGTTTTAAAAGTGAGGTGTCAGCGAGAAACTAATCTAAAAACCTTCGAATAAACTTTAACTAAATCAGTTTAAAACTAAAAAACACATCCTCAAAGTTGGAAACTTTGCGGAGCGGGGTAAATATCAGCACACCTCAAAAATTACTAATATAGACCTTACTCTTCATTGATTTAATGTGTTTTTCAATAGCTAATCCTTGTGTTTTAGAATCACACTCAATTATTAAGAAAACAATCCAATCGTCAGCATTATAAATAAATTTACGCGGGGCTGCTTGTCTGTGAAATTCAAGCCTTATGTATAAATCAGATGTGAATCTAATTTAAAATCGGTCGAGTTTCATCGAATGTAGTATGTAAACACTAAAGATAATATTAGTAGTTTTTTAAAACAAAAAAGACTATCATTTCTGATAGTCTTTTTATAAAAGCTCCCTCTCTTGGGCTCGAACCAAGGACCCTCTGATTAACAGTCAGATGCTCTAACCAACTGAGCTAAGAAGGAAACTGAGCAATAAAAAGTAACTTACGTTACATCTCTAAAGCGGTGCAAAGATAGGCTATCATTTGATTTGTGCAAATAAAAATCAAACTTTTTTTAATTTTTTTTATCGACCTACGATTGCCTTGTAAATGTCGTTTCCATTCGCAAATAGTAATAGTGTGATAAGTAAAACAAAACCAACTAATTGCGCATTCTCTAGAAATTTGTCACTTGGTTTTCTACCACTTATAATTTCGTATAATAAAAACATTACATGGCCACCATCAAGTGCTGGAATAGGCAATAAGTTCATTACTCCAAGCATAATGGATAATAAAGCGGTGATTCTCCAAAAAGTTTCCCAGCTCCATGTATCAGGAAAAATATCAAATATTGCTTTAAATCCACCTACTTGTTTGTAAGCACCCGTACTTGGGCTAAAGATCATCTTTAACTGCTTGCCATAACCAACTAACTGATCTTTCCCTTTTGTAATTCCAACGGGTATAGCTTCTAAAAAACTAAATTCTTGTTTACTAATCTTATAATATCCTAGTTTTTCTAATGATTCCATACCCAATCCTCCAACACCTATACCTAATTTTCCATCATTGGAAACTTGTACTGGTACCTGAATCTCTTTTTGATCTCTCAAAACAGTAGCCGCAATTGTTTTGTTTTTGTTGTTTTCCAAAATTGTTTTTGCTTGATCAAAATATTTTGCAGGTTGTCCATTCAAAGCAATTACGATATCTTTTACTTGCAAAGCAGTATTTTTAGATTCTTCAGCAATAGACCCAACAACAAATGGCATTCTAATCCCTAACAACTGCCCTTTTTCAAATTTTGATAATTGGTCTACAAAATCAATTGGCATTTTTATAGTTTTCTCAGCACCATTTCTTTGGATCAAAACCTCTTTTGCCATGACAACTTTCATATTAATGTCGTTGTCAAACTTCACGATTTTTTGGTTATCAACCGAAATTATTTTATCTCCAGTTTTAAAACCTACGTTCTCCATTGCTTTATTTTCGATCAACAAACCATCTTTTAGATCAGCATTTGCAATATAAATGTCGCCATAAGCAAATGCCATTCCGATATAAATGATAAACGCTAATATAAAATTGACAGTAACTCCACCTAACATAATAATTAATCGCTGGTAGGCTGGTTTAGATCTAAATTCCCAAGGTTGTGGTGGCAAAGCCATTTGTTCCTTGTCCATGCTTTCATCTATCATACCGGATATTTTTACGTAACCACCAAGAGGCAGCCACCCAATTCCGTATTCGGTTTCACCAAATTTCTTTTTTAGAAGGGAATATTTAACATCAAAAAACAAATAAAATTTTTCGACTCTGGTTTTGAATAATTTAGCTGGAATAAAATGTCCTAATTCGTGAAGTATAATAAGTAATGATAAACTCAATAAAAATTGAGAAAGCTTTATAAATATTTCCATTGTTTAATATTAATTCTTTTATAACTCGCAAAAGTAACGTTTTCTATTTGTTTTTTTTGCAAATTTATTAGTGTAGGGTTTTAAATGTTTGTTAATTATTAGAAAATCAATATGTCGTTTCCCTTGCGTCTGTTAACTTTACTTTTTCAAAAATAGAAATCCAATATTTATCCCTTTAAAAGTTTTTAAAATGTCATCACCATTATTTTCTCCTCTTTCTATAAAAAGTATTACGCTCAAAAACAGAATCGCAATTTCACCTATGTGTCAATATTCAGCCGTTGATGGCTTTGCTAATGATTGGCATTTGGTCCACCTTGGCAGTCGTGCTACTGGTGGTGCGGGATTAGTAATTCAAGAAGCCACGGCTGTTTCTGCTGAAGGTAGGATTTCTGCTGAAGATCTCGGCCTTTGGAAAGACGAACAAATCGAAAAACTGAAGCAAATTAATGCGTTTATCGTGAGTCAGAATTCGGTTCCCGGAATCCAATTGGCGCATGCCGGACGAAAAGCCAGTGCAGCTTCGCCTTGGAATGGTGGTAGAAAAATTCCATTAAATGAAGGTGGATGGGAAACTGTAGCGCCAAGTGCAATAGCGTATCATCAAAGTGAAGATACGCCAATTGCGTTAGATAAAAGCGGAATTCAAAAAGTAATTTCTGATTTTAAAACAGCTACGAAAAGAGCGGTTCAAGCAGGGTTTCAAGTTCTCGAAATTCATGCAGCACATGGTTATTTATTGCATCAATTTCTTTCTCCTTTATCTAATTTACGAACTGATGAGTACGGTGGATGTTTTGAAAACCGAATTCGATTAACGCTTGAAGTTGTTGAAGCAGTCCAATCAGAATGGCCGGATAATTTACCTTTATTCATTAGAATATCAGCCACTGATTGGGCTGAAGGTGGATGGAATATTGAAGAGTCCATCCAACTTTCTAGAATACTCAAAGAAAAAGGGGTGGACTTAGTTGATGTTTCTTCAGGCGGAGCGGTTTCACATCAGCAAATTCCGGTAGAACCTAATTATCAAGTTCCTTTTGCCGAAAGCATTAAAAAAGAAACAAGAATTTTGACTGGAGCCGTCGGTTTAATTACTGATGCAGCTCAAGCTGAAGAAATAATCACCTCAGGAAAAGCAGATTTAATCTTGTTTGGAAGAGAATCACTGCGAAATCCTTATTTAGGATTAGCCTTTGCAGATGAATTACAAACAGATGTAGATTGGCCAAAACAATATTTAAGAGCAAAGATTTAGAACACGATGAAACTAGTAATAAATGCTACACAGAGTAACTCAGTGTATTACACAGTGTAACACGGTGAAACTAATAATAAATGCTACACAGAGTAATTCAGAGTATGACACGATGAAACTAATTTAAATGCTACACAGAGTAACTCAGTTTATTACACAGTGTAACACTGTGAAACTATCAATTATATAAGTTGCTATGCAAAAAATAAAAACCGCTTTACTTTCTTACGGAATGTCAGGCAAAGTCTTTCATGCTCCTTTTCTGTATTTTCATCCTGGTTTTGAAGTGCTTGGCGCTTGGGAACGAACTAAAAATTTAATTCAAAATGATTTTCCAGAGGCGAAAAGGTATTCATCTATTGAGCAATTACTCGAAGATGATGTCGATTTAGTTGTTGTAAATACACCAGTAGAAACGCATTATGAGTATGCTAAGAAAGTTTTGCTCGCAGGCAAAAATGTCATTGTTGAAAAAGCCTTTACAACAACCGTTGCCCAAGCGCAGGAATTAGCGGCTATTGCCAATGAAAAAGGGGTGAAACTTGCTGTGTTTCAAAACCGGCGATGGGATAGCGATTTTAAAACCGTTCAAAAAATTCTGTCTCAAAAATTGCTAGGCGAAATCGTAGAAGCCGAAATTCATTTTGATAGATATAATCCTATTTTGAGTCCCAAGCTACATAAGGAAACTGCTAATGCTGGAGCAGGAGTTTTAAAGGATTTAGGACCGCATATTATTGATCAAGCTTTATGTTTATTTGGAATGCCAAAATCAGTTTTTGCCGATATTCGGATCACAAGAGAATTTTCTTTGGTTGATGATTATTTTGATATTCTATTGTATTATTCGGATTTTCGTGTACGATTAAAAGCAGGATTTTTTGTTCGAGAAGCTAATCCAGCGTACACCATTCACGGTAAAAAAGGTTCCTTCTTAAAACCACGTGGTGATGTTCAAGAAGACAAATTGAAATTAGGTAAAAAACCAAATCTCAATAATTGGGGAACTGAAGCAGGCGAAAATCAAGGATTATTGCATACGGAAATCAACGGTGAAATTGTAAAAAAATTGATTCCAACATTACAAGGGAATTATTATGATTTTTTTGACGGCGTTTATAATTCAATCATCAATAACACTGTCGAACCTGTTACTGCTTTAGATGGAGTGCGTGTAATGCAAATTATTGAAGCAGCAATACAAAGTAGTGCTCAAAAAAAGGCAATTGATTTGTAAAGTGAATAGTCGAACTGTAAATTTTTAGAAAAAATAAAATTTGCAGAGCGATTTTCCAGCTTTAATTAGATGTTTTTATAAACAATAACGATGTATTTATCTCAACCTCTCTTACATTGAATCAGCAAACGATTGCTTTTCGTAATTTTGTCACATTATATGGTAAAATAAATCATTTTGATAGATTTAAATTTTATAGGAAGGTTACGAAACAAAGGTAAAATCAAGAAATCTTTTACTAACGCAAAAATGTCGTATTTACGACGAATACGATGGTCTGTCTCTGCTTTTTATTTTGCAATGGGTTTGTCTTTTGCAACATGGGCTAGTAGAATTCCAGATATAAAAACCACTTTACAATTAAGTGAGGGCGAATTGGGAACTATTTTATTTGCTTTGCCGCTGGGACAACTAGTAATTATGCCTTTCTCAGGAAAATTGGTGAACCGCTTTGGTAGCCATCGAATGTTAGTTTTTGCTTTACTATTCTATGTTTTTAGTTTGACTAATATTGGCTTAGCCACTCAAACTTGGCAGTTATCATTGGCATTATTTATTTTTGGAATATTTGGAAATTTATCAAATATAGCTGTAAATACGCAAGGAGTGTACACCGAAGTTTTATTCAAAAAAACAATCATGTCCTCATTTCATGGGATGTGGAGTTTTGCAGGATTCACTGGAGCTTTAATCGGATTAGCAATGTTAGCTTTTAATTTTACCACATATATCCACTTTTTGATTATTGCTGCAGTCGTTTTTATCATGATTGTGTTCAATTATAAATTTTTAATAGTTGCTAAAGAAAAGCTCAAAGTTGAAAAGAGAAAAATGTTTACTAAACCGGACAGTGCATTAATCTGGCTTGGAATTATTGCGTTTTTTTGTATGGCCAGTGAAGGTGTAATGTTTGACTGGAGCGGCATTTATTTTAAAGATGTCATCAAGGTACCTAGAGCGTTGGTTATTTTAGGATACACATCATTTATGATTACAATGGCTAGCGGCAGGTTTATTGGCGATAGCTTAATCCTAAAATATGGAAGAAAAACGGTTTTACAAATCAGCGGAATCATGATCTCTGCCGGTCTTTTTACAGCTGTTATCTTTCCTTATATTATTCCAGCAACCATCGCATTTATGTTCGTTGGTCTTGGCGTCTCCACAATAGTGCCTACCGTTTACAGTATTGCAGGAAAAAATAAAAATGTTTCGCCAAGTGTAGCTTTGACCACCGTATCAAGCATCAGTTTTTTGGGATTTCTATTGGGACCACCAGTCATTGGTTATATTGCAGAGTTGTCAAGCCTTAGATTTTCTTTTGCCTTTATAGGAATTTTTGGAATCCTTATTACTGTTATGGTTACTAAAATTAAAGCAATACAGTAATTATTAGCTTTTAGTAGATACCATTTAGTGTCGGTTTTTAAAAATCGCAATGATTTGCTTTTCCTTTTAGAGTAGAAAAAATATACGTGTACTATTGATTTTTCAGCAGACCTGTAAAGAGTTTAAAGCGATTCTGATTTTGATCACAACAAAATAAACAATAAATAGATCGATAAGTTAATTTACAGATTGAAAATCAGTAAATTAACTTTTTTTTTATACATTTAACAGTATGATTATATAGCCTGTTTTTATACTGTTAAACAAAATTCCAAAACTACTTTTTAGCATAATTTCAAGTCATATTTTCGGCAATCTTTTAAAATGTATTTTTCATTTTAAATAGGTATGTCAGTTGCAAACAATTACACTTTATTTATACATTAAACACAATACTACAGAACGTTAGTATCGCATAATCAAAGTTATTTTAAAAGTGAAATTATTAAAATTAGTTTAGTCTATGAAAACTTTCTACTTTATAATTCTTCTAATAGCTCAAGCGGTAAGCAGCACTGCTCAAAACAACACGGGCTTATTTGGTAAAATTATTAATGCCAAAACACAAAGTCCACTTGGTTTTGTAGTGGTTAGTATTCAAAATTCTACTTTATTACAATTGACAAAAACGGACGGACAATTTAGTTTTGATGATGTTCCTTCGGGTAGTATATTATTATTAATACGTAGTCAAGGTTTTAAAGATGTTCTACTTCCATTAGCAATTACCTCAGGCGAAAAGCTAGATTTAGGCACAATTCTATTAGAGGAAGATCAATCACAAGAATTACAAAGCAGTATAATCACGTTAATAGAAAGCGATTTCACTGATGAAAATAGTAGTTCCGAAAGCACTGTGGGACTTTTGCAATCCTCTCGCGATGCTTTTTTGCAAGCGGCAGCTTTCAGTTGGGGACAAGCGCGTTTCAGAGTTCGAGGATTAGACAGTGAATATGCAACAATGATGCTCAATGGCGTAACCTTGAATAAAGTATATGATGGTAGACCACAATGGAGTGAATGGGGCGGACTTAATGACGCATTTCGAAATCAAGAATTTACTTTAGGAACGGCTGCTTCTGATTATACCTTTGGAGGAATTTTAGGCACACAACAAATTAGCACACGAGCATCAATATATAGACCAGGTAGCCGCATTACATTTTCAGCCACTAATACAAATTATAGTTGGCGAAGTATGGCCACACATGCCTCAGGGATGAATGCTAGAGGCTGGGCTTATGTCGTTTCTGCAGGAAAACGATGGGCGGAAGAAGGGCACTTTGAAGGGACAAATTACAACGCAAATTCTTTTTTTGTTAGCCTCGAAAAGAAAGTAAATAATCGACATTCCTTAAATCTTACTGCTTTATACACGCCCAATTCAAGAGCAAAAAATTCACCTAATACAACTGAAGTTATCGAGCTCACTGCTGTTAAATACAATTCCTACTGGGGCTATCAAAATGGTAAAAAAAGAAATGCTCGAATTAAAACGATTCAAGTTCCTTTAGTAATGTTAAATCATTATTTTAAAGTAAACGATAAAGCAAATTTGAATTCTAGCGTTACTTATCAATTTGGAAAAATAACAAATAGCAACATTGATTATCAAAATGCTAATAGTCCTGACCCAACCTATTATCGAAAATTGCCCAGTTATTATAGTTCTTTATATGAAAGAGATGACGGTGAGTTTTCGGGAGCATTTATACCAGATTATGAAAATGCTGAAAAAAGTAAAGCTTTGTTTTTGATCGGTTCTCAAATTGATTGGGCTGCTATTTACCAGGCGAATAAAAAACCGGTATTAGATGCAAATGGAATGATCACAAGCTATGAACCAGTAAATAGTAAGTATGTTTTATATGAAGACAAAGCGCATGATCAAACGGCTGTAATTACAACTAATTTGACATCGCAACTTTCAGAAAATATTTTTTTAAATTCTGGAGTAGCGTATAAAAAATCTAAATCTCAATATTCTCAGTATTTACTAGACTTATTAGGAGGTGCTTATTTTGAAGATATTGACTCTTTTTATAATGGTGATCAATCACAATCTGATCTTAATAATCCTGATCGCCAAGTGGTTGTGGGCGATACTTACGGGTATAATTATATTTTGTTTGCTAATACTTTAGAGGTATTTACACAGTTTAAATTTAATTATGATAAAGTTGACTTTTATTTGGCGCAACAGTTTTCGCAGAGTCAATATCAAAGGGAAGGACTGTATAAAAACGGAATCTACGAAAACACTTCTTTTGGAAAAAGTGAAAAAATAGCCTTTGAAACGTTTGGCTTTAAAGCCGGATTAAATTTAAAAATTTCAGGAAAACAAGTATTTACCTTACATGCAGCCCATTTAACTAAAGCACCATCTTTACGAAATACCTTTTCTAATTCTCGGCTCAACAACACTATTGTCAGTGGATTGGAAAGCGAAACTATAAGTAGTCTTGATGTGAGTTACATCTATCGATCGCCTAAATTAAAAGGTAGATTTACAACTTATTATTCAAGGATTCGGGATGCTACTCAAATATCTTTTTTTTACGCTGAAGGGATTTTTGATGATGGTGCTGGTTATTTAAAAACAGATGCCTTTGTAAGTCAAACATTAACTAAAATTAATAAAAGAAATATAGGCGCTGAATTAAGTTTAGAATACCAATTAACATCTACTATAAAAGCGACATTTTCTGGCGCTTTTGGTGAATATATTTATAATAATGACCCAAAGGTTACTGTAATAAATGATGCCAAAGCTTCAATAGAAAATACAAATCCAGTCTTTGAATTTGGAACATCGGCACTTTCAAATTACAAGCAAGCAGGAATGCCGCAACGCGCTTATTCAGTAGGATTAGAATACCGAGATCCTAAATACTGGTGGATAAGTTCGAATATAAATTATCTAAGCAATAGTTATGTTGATATAGCAGCGTTTCCTAGAACTAAAATATTCTATAAAAATCCTGCTAGTGGTTTTAATTTTCCAGAAGCAACACAGCAGCGAGCTGCTGAATTATTGAAACAAGAAAAATTTGATCCAATATTTTTATTCAATCTAGTGGGCGGAAAGTCGTGGAGAGTGAAAGGTAAAACTTATGGAGTTTTTGCCAGCATTAATAATCTATTGAATAGTACCTATAAAACAGGTGGTTATGAACAGGCACGAAATGCTAATTTTAGAGAACGCAATCAAGATGTTTCCAGCGGAACTCCGTCCTTTGGTAATAAATATTTTTATGGATATGGAAGAACCTATTTTGTGAATCTATACATTAATTTATAAATGAGAAAAGATGAAAGCAATAATTAACCCATTGTATTATAGTTTGTTTTTACTGTTTTTTTTTAGCAATTGTACTTCAGATAATATAGATGCTCCAGAGCTTATGTGTACACAGCCAGATTTCAAACCTAATATTAAAGTAAGTGAACTTCGCGCTAATGCAAATGCGATTGTATCTCAGTATAAATTTGATGATATTATTGAAGCTTATGTGGTGTCGAGTGATGAAGCCGGAAATTTTTTTAAGTCTATTTCTTTTCAAACTTTGGCAACAGCCGAAACAGCCTCAATAGGTTTTAGCGTACCTGTAGATGCAACTAATTTATATATTGATTATAGACCAGGAAATAAAGTATATATAAAACTAAAAAATCAATATACGGATATTGCTTTTGGAGGAATGCGTATTGGTAATATTACGGTAAGTTCTTACAATGATGGTGGAGTGGGCCGACTTTCGCAAAACGATTATAAAGCAGTTTTGAATGCATCTTGTACTAATTTAAAAGAGGAGCAATTAATACAAAAAATAACTATGGACAAGTTACTCAACGATTCATATTTAAACACACTAGTAGAGCTATCTGATGTTCAATTTACTACAGCCGCTGTAGGACGTCGTTATTTTGAAGAAGGGAAAAACGTAGGTGGCGCAACTAATTGGGGATTGACAGATAAATTGGGTAATCAAGTGTACTTTAGAACCAGTAGTTTCTCTGATTTTGCTACTAATATAATTCCAGCTGGTAGCGGAAAAGTGAGAGGAATTTTAACCAAGTATGGTAATGATTATCAACTGCTAGCACGTTCAGAAAAAGATGTTATTATGAATGGATCTAGAGCTAGTGCTTTTTTTTCTCAAGATTTTGAAACTGTTGTCGATAAATCAAATGTAAATCTTCCGGGTTGGGCTAATATTGTGCAGAATGGTAAAATTTCGTGGAAAGGAGGAGTATACTCTGGAAACGGTGTGGCTGAATTTGCAATTTCGGGGGCAAAAGTGGTATCTAATATAGCATGGTTGATCTCACCAAAAATAGATATGGATGTTTATAACAAGGAATCTTTAACATTTAGAACCGCACAACATCATTTAGACGTAGATTCTGATTTAAACTCATTAGAAGTTTATATCTCTACTAATTTTGATGGATTAAATATTACTAAAGCAATATGGATACCACAAAAAGTTAACTTGCCTAGTCAAGCCACACCATGGTATCAATTTGTAGGAAGTGGAGCGATTGATTTATCTCAATATAAAGGTAAAATAAACATTGCTTTTAAATATACCGGTTCAGGAAAAAATCAAGCTTTAGATGGTGCTTTCCAGATCGATGATGTACAAATTTTTGGAGAGAAGTAATTTTGCTATATTTGTAAAAATATAAAATAGAGAGTTATTATGAAATCCACTTTATTAGCACTTATTTCTTTGCTATTTGTTTCTTGTCTATCAGACACAAATTCAAATATAGATACGCAACCAGTTGATTACAGAGCCCAGAATGAAAAAGAAATTACGGACTACATTGCTAAAAATAAATTAATAGCAAAACAAAGTCAGACGGGTTTATATTATATAATTGATGAGCCCGGTACCGGGAAACAGCCTAGCACAACTTCTGATGTAAGGGTTGCCTATAAAGGATATTTTACTAATGGAAATATATTTGATCAAAGCGATGCATCTGGTATTTCATTTAATTTGCAACAAGTTATAAAAGGATGGACAGAAGGGATTACTTACTTTAAAGAAGGTGGAAGTGGAGTACTTTTAGTACCTGCTCATCTCGCATACGGTAATGGCCGACCAGGAATTCCTGCTGGATCTGTGTTAATTTTTGATATAAAGCTACTAACTGTAAATTAAGTTTTGTGGTTTATTATAGATTAATGTAGTTTAGTTAAAACATTTTGAGTATTAATTAAATGATTGAAGGAATCGATTTAGCACGATAGTCTATTTTTATTATTAGCTAAACGCAACTATTTACAAATAAAGATTATTATCAAATGATGATTTTAATAAAAAAAAATCACGCATTAGCAAGTTTTCACTTTATTAAAAGCATTTATAATCTATTAAAATTTTATTTAAGTTGGCTATATGGTCTTAGTTTTACAAAAAAAACATTTATCATTTAATAGTAACTACATTATATTTAAAACTTATATGGCTAAAAACAACCATATTATTTTAGTCCAATTACTGCGGTTTTTCTGAAATCTTTAAACTTAATTTTGCGATCAATATTTAGTTTTAAATCAATAATCATCATTTTAAAAATTTATGATGACCTTATTACCAGAAAAAAAAGAACCACTTCGTTCAAATGATTAAATATATAAATATAAATCCAAACTCCATTATGAAATATTTTTTAGTAGCCCTTCTCTCTCTAATCTTAGTTTCTTGTCTAAACGACAAAAAAAAAGATAATGATAATCAGGTGATTGATTATAAAGCCCAAAACGAAAAAGAAATAACAGATTATATCGCTAAAAATAAGTTGAATGCTACCAAAAGTAAATCGGGTTTGTATTATGTTATTAATGATAAAGGTACAGGTGCTTACCCTAATATATCGTCAAATATAAGAGTTGCTTATAAAGGATATTACACAAACGGAGAAGTGTTTGATGAAAGTACTAGTAATGGAATTCCTTTTAATTTAAATCAAGTAATAAGAGGATGGATAGAAGGACTAACTTATTTTAAGGAAGGCGGAAGCGGAATTCTTTTGGTTCCTGCACATCTAGCTTATGGAAGTAGTACATATAATGGCATTCCGCCAGGATCAGTACTTATATTTGACTTTACATTGATCGCAGTAAACTAAATTTCAAGGTAGAATAGATCATATTTTAATGGTTTTAAATTTTGCTTATCAATAAAACAAAAGGAGATTTTTCTATAGAAAATCTCCTTTTTTGCGTTTAGAAATTAATGTTTTGTAGCATTTTAAATAATTAATGAAATATTAGGCGTATGTTTCAGTAATGACTGCTAAAGGTTGTGATTTATTTATAATCTGATAGCATTATAAGTCACTCACAAATCCTTAAATTTGCGACTTATTTAAAAATATGTTAGAAAAAGAAGTAATAAATTTCGAAAGAACGGCCATCGTAGGTATTGTAACTCAAAATCAAAGTGAAGAGAAACTCAATGAATACCTAGACGAATTGGAGTTTTTAACTTTTACCGCTGGAGGCCAAGTGGTAAAACGCTTTTCGCAAAAAATGGAACGTCCAAATCCTAAGACTTTTGTAGGAACAGGAAAAATTGAAGAAATTCATCAGTTTGTCAAAGAAAACGATATTTCGACTTTAGTATTTGATGATGAATTATCGCCTTCGCAGCAAAAAAATATTTCCAAAATACTAACCGAATGTAAAATTCTAGATAGAACCCACCTTATACTTGATATTTTTGCGCAGCGTGCTGAAACCTCGTATGCGAGAACGCAAGTAGAGCTGGCGCAATGTCAATATTTATTGCCAAGACTTTCTGGAATGTGGACGCACTTAGAACGTCAAAAAGGAGGAATTGGAATGCGTGGACCTGGAGAAACGGAAATTGAAACCGATAGGCGGATTGTACGCGATCGTATCGCATTGTTAAAAGAAAAAATAAAAGCTATAGATAAGCAACAAGGTGTGCAACGCGGAAACCGTGGTGCCATGGTTCGCGTAGCTTTAGTGGGTTATACTAATGTTGGGAAATCGACTTTGATGAATGCTATAGGTAAAAGTGATGTTTTTGTAGAGAACAAGCTTTTTGCTACTTTGGACACAACAGTTCGAAAAGTGGTGATTAAAAACTTACCTTTCTTGCTTTCGGATACGGTAGGATTTATCAGAAAACTGCCAACACAATTAGTAGATTCATTTAAAAGTACATTGGATGAGGTTCGCGAAGCCGACTTACTATTGCACGTTGTTGATATTTCGCATCCTGAGTTTGAAGACCATATTGCATCAGTAAATCAAACCTTATTGGACATTAAAGCTAATGACAAACCAGTGATTATGGTTTTCAATAAAATTGATGCTTACAAACATTTGACCATAGACGAAGATGATTTAATGACCGAAAAAACATCAAGACATTATACACTAGAAGAGTGGAAATCGACTTGGATGAATAGAGTGGGACAAGAAAATGCGTTGTTCATTTCAGCAACTAATAAAGTGAATTTTGAAGAATTTAGAGAACGGATTTATGAGGCGGTGAGACAAATTCACATCACTCGTTTTCCTTACAATAAATTTTTGTATCCTGATTACAAAGATGCGATCGAGAAAGAAGACAAAGAAGATAACGACGCCGAATAAATAAATTGTTTTATAATTTAGAAAATCCCTTTTGAGTTTCAAGAGGGATTTTTTTTGGGCATGACCCAGCTGTAACTCCCCTTGGTCGGGAGTTACAGCTGGGTCGGGCTGTGCGCTGCAATCTTTTATGTAGTCCCGAAAATTCGGGACTACATAAAAGGATTTCCACTTCCATCCCTCATGCGAAACGAGTTCGATCTACCCTACTTGACGTGAGAACAGCAAAAAAGGATTTTGATGATTTGTAATAAAATTATTATTTCTATATTTGGGGATAATAAGTTGTTATGTGTCGTATAAACAACCGAAATTGGGTTTATAAGCGTTATAAAGTACCGGATATCCACAAGTTATAAGCCATTTTTGAAAAACGAAAATATGAAAAATTACGAAGTATCAGAACTTAATATTAAAAATACTTCAGAAGAAGAACAAATAAGAACAAGAGTTATTTTCGAAGATTTACG
The DNA here is from genome assembly GCF_035985025.1 of Flavobacterium sp. PL11. Lineage (NCBI taxonomy): Bacteria > Pseudomonadati > Bacteroidota > Flavobacteriia > Flavobacteriales > Flavobacteriaceae > Flavobacterium > Flavobacterium sp. PL11. Next base: position 113,994 of record NZ_JAXCIA010000003.1, on the reverse strand, counting down.
AGAACGAGCACGACAAATGAAATTCTTTTAGAAAGAGAAAAAGATTTTTTATGTATGGGTCTAAAGATTTCAAATTGGGATGATGGAAAACAAGAAGAATTTTCTGCTTGTGAAAATTCTATTTTTAAAGAGCTCTATCTTACTTACTTTCATAATAACCTTGAAGGCCCTTTTTTTAAAGCTAAAAAAGCAAAAGCAGTGAGAGTTTCAGAATTAGAAAAGATTAAGGATTTTAAAACTCTAATGAATTTATCGGACAGTTGGTTAAAGCAACTTGAAATTGAAAATCATAAAGAACCTATTATACAGGAATTATCAATTGAAACAAGAAGAGATTTAAAAAAGCTTAATAAAAAATACTCTGGATTAAACAAAATTTTTAAAAGGCAGAAAGATGATTTTAGATTAAAAAAAGATAAAATAGTTTTACAATCAAAATTCATTTTTTTACTTGTTAAATCGGTAATTGAAAATAATGATAGTAAAGATTTTGAGATTAATTTCTCAAATGAAATAATTGAATTTGGAATTTATTCTTTAGTTCATATTATTAGTAGACATTACGCAGAACCTATAAAAGGGGATGAAGATAAAACATATCATTATAATAATTTTTTTCCAGCAGAATTACATCTTGACCTTAAAGACATATTAATTGAAATTGACAAACTAAATATAATTAATATAAATTTAACCGACAGAATTATTTTTAAATTTAAAAATGTCACCTATAAACTTTGGATACAAAAAAGAGTCAAACAAGTTAAAGGAGGAGGAAATATAAAAATTTTTAGAATACAAACATTTTATCCAATCTATTCCGGAAAAGACTTGAAAGACATTTCAGAAAATTATAATGAAAACGAAATTTCAGAAAACTTAAGTGTTTTCGTCAGTAAATAAAACGGCTTGTAACAGCGGTTTTGCTAGATTGCGAAATATGTGGTAAAATCACGTTTATCTTTCGCAAGAAATTTTATCTTAGCTGAAAAAGCTCGGTTACGAAGTTCGCAACCTCTCAAAGCCGCAAACGTTGTACGCAATGGCACCGCAGTAGACCAAAAAACCGCATAAATAAAAATATATGAATCCTACTAATTCGACAAATCTAAAGAATAGAGTAAGTAAATTACACTTGCCTAAAACTAAAGCATTGTTGCCCTTATTTGAAATTATTAGTAATTCGATTCACGCTATTCAAGAAAATAGAGCAAAAAACTCTATTAATATTATGGGTAAAATATTAATTGAAACTATCCGAAATGGTGAAGAGGTTGCTCTAAAACAAGTTTCTGATATAGAAATTTATCCGATAAATTCGTTTAATATAATTGACAATGGAATTGGTTTAGATGAAGAAAATATTACTTCATTCGCCGAATTTGATTCAGAAAGAAAAGCAAAAATTGGAGGAAAAGGAATTGGAAGATTAGTTTGTTTAAAGGCGTTTAATAAAATTATTGTAGACAGTATTTATTTTGAAGAGAAACAATTTAAAAACCGCAAATTCGAATATACAAAATCAAAAAATGGCTTTGATAAATACGTTGATAATGTTCCTAGTAATAAGAAAAACACAGGAACTAGTGTAGTACTTTCAAATTTAGAAGGAGAATATATTAAACAAATTCCTTTAAGTTTATTAGAAATCGCAAGACAAACGATAACTCACTTTCAGCTATATTATATTCAAGGAATTGAACCTGAAATCATAATCAAAAATCAAGATGATGTAGAAGTCAATCTTACAAACTTATTCAATAGCGAATTTGAAAAAGAAATTTTAGAAAAAGATTTTGAAATAGGCGAATATGCTTTTAAAGTTTTTATATCAAAATCATTTAAAGCAAAAAGTCATAGAATCTATTATTGTGCTCACGAGAGAAGTGTCAAAGATGAAGGTTTAGGAAAGTATCTAGAAGATTTAAAATACAGCATAAAAAGTTCTGAAAATCATGAAGGATTTTATTTTCAAGTTTATATCGTTAGCGATTTTTTAAATAAAAACGTTAATGAAGAAAGAACTAACTTTAATTTTACCATTGAAGAAGATAATGACGAAATTGACCTTGAAGAAATTACATTGTCAAAAATACGAAAAGCATCGATTATTTGCATTGAGGATTTATTATGTGACTTTTTGAAAAAAATTCGTAAAGAAAAACTAGACATATATTATCCAATAATTGACAGAGAATTTCCAAATTACAATAGTGTAATAAACTACAACAAAGAATTAGTAGAAAAACTTCCAATTGGTCTTTCAAAAAATGAACTAGACTTAAAGTTATATGAAATTGAAAGTCAATGGCGAATTAAAGTAAAGGCAGAAGGAATCGATATTATAGACAAAAAGAAAGATATAACTTCATTAGAGGAATATTCACAACTTTATGATAAATTCCTGACAGAATTTAATGAAATAGGACAATCTGATTTGGCAAGATATATAATTCACAGACGTTCTGTAATTGATTTATTGGATAAACTTATAGAACTTAATGAAAAAGAAAAATTTACAAATGAAGACATTGTTCATAGTCTATTTTTCCCCATACGTGAAACAGGAAATACTGTTACATCTGACAAACAAAATTTGTGGTTATTAGATGAAAGATTAACTTTTAATTCACTGCTTGCATCTGATAAGTTATTCAAACAAATTAAACAATTAGATTCTGATGCAAGCGAAAGAATGGATATTGTCATAAAGAAAGAAGAAATTTTTGATAGTGCAACTATATTTTCAGAAGACAAAATACCATTTGAATCATTTACAATTGTGGAATTTAAAAAGCCTGAAAGAGATAACTATAAACACGGTGACCGCCAAAAAGACCCAATAAAGCAAGTTAGAGCATATATAGATGAGATTATTAAAGACAAAGCAAAACTAAAAGGAAAATCTTTTGGAGCATCCAAAAGCACCCCATTTTATTGTTACATTGTAGCAGACATTACTCCTACTCTTTTAGAAATATTACACTACGAAAGTTTTGACCCAACTCCAGATGGTTTAGGTTATTTTAAATTTTATAGCACAATAAATTCAAAAGCTTACATAGAAGTTTTACCATTTAAAAAAGTTATCAAAGATGCTAAACAAAGAAATAAAATATTATTTGATAAATTAAAACTATCATAAATAAAATTACATCTGTCGATAGCTACGCCTTTGTTGGGCTTGAACAGCCAACAATAAAATCGCGATTAAAACTAACAATTTGAGAGTCAGCTAATACCATAGAGTTATCGTAAAATTATCCGAACGATTATAAAAAGCAAGAACGCCTCTTTTTTTGCAGTAAAGTGAAGGTGGTTTCGATCTTGATTTCCCTTACTTTTTATTGCACGACAAAATAACTATATTCAAAATATTGCTTACACATTTAGAAAACTAAAGAGGCTTGTGTACGAACTGAGGTCCACGATAACTTTTGCGTAAAAGACATAAAAAATTTGAGTTTTATACCAATTGTTGGTATCTTTGATAAAAAAAATTATGGCACGAAATACATCAATATTACTGGGAGACTATTTTGAAATTTTCATCAAAGAACAAATGGCTACAGGAAAGTATAGTTCCGTAAGTGAAGTTGTTAGAACTGCTTTAAGAATTTTCGAGCAGGAAGAAGCTAAAACAAAATCTTTAATCAATGAACTAAAAATTGGAGAACAGAGTAATAAAATGAAAGATTTTGATCGTAAAAAAAATCTTGAAATGCTGAAGGCTAATTTTCAAAAATAATGTCAGAGTACATAATTAGTGAAAAAGCGATAGAAGATATTAATAACATTTGGATTTATACCGCAGAAAATTGGTCTATTGAGCAAGCAGATAGATATTATAACTTAATTTATGACGAGATTGAGTATATTGTTAAAGATTTTGAGATGGCACGTGACTTTGGGAAAATTAGGAAATCGTATAAATATTCAAAAGTAAAATCACATTTAATTTTCTTCAAAAAAGATAAAATGAACGAAATTGAAGTCGTCAGAGTTTTGCATGAAAGGATGGATATTGAAAACAGATTAGCAGAATAAAAAAAGCTACGCTTGACAGTGAAGGCTTCGTTGCGTTCGCCGCGGCGAACGAACACCCGAGCGACAGCGAAAGGACGAAGTAATAAATCCGCGGTTGAATCTTCCGCGGCGGACAGGCTTGATCCGAGTATATCCATTACATTATGGAGTTATCGTGAAAAATATTTGAAGGATTACAAGAGGCAAGAACGCCTCTTTTTTTTGCAATACAATATAAGTAACTTTTATAATGGTTTCATTTACTTTTTCTGTGTACAACAAATCAACCTGTTTACCTAATAGTTAGCCTTTTTCGAAGAAGGCCAAAGCTATAAAACGGTTTATAGTCAGCTTCAATAATTGTACAAAAATGGAGTGAATCTAATATATTGTACATACATTTGTACAAAATACAGTAATTATGTTAATCACAAATATTTCAGATTTCAGAAAAGATATTAAATCTTACTTTGATAGAGTATCAATAAACTTTGAAACGCTAATTATAAACCGTGGGAAAGATTCAGGAATTGTTGTTATATCACTTGAAGAATATAATTCACTGATTGCAACAAATTATGAATTATCAAACAGAACTAACGAACGTAGGTTAGATTCTGCAATTGATAAGTTTAAGAGAGGAAACTCATTTTCTAAAGACTTAATTGAAGAATAAAATGAAATATGTCTTTGTTGATGAATCTTGGGAAGATTATTTGTACTGGCAAAAAATAGACAAGAAAAAAGTTAAAAAAATAAATGACCTACTCAAAGATATTTCAAGAAATCCTTTTGAAGGAATAGGGAAACCAGAACCATTAAAATACAAGTATGCTGGATTTTGGTCAAGAAGAATTGATGATGAACATAGATTAATTTATAGATTTATCGAAGATGAAATTCATATTTTGAAATGTAGACATCATTACGATTAACATTAGTACAGCAAACTCTATGGATTTCTTACTTTCGCCGCAGCCAACCAACAACCGAATAATAACAATCGGAAGAAGTAAAGAACCCACACCTGAATCCTTCGCGGCGTCAAACCAATAACCATACAATAGCAATCTGACGAAGTAATAATGCCGTAATTAAATCCTTCGCGACGGGTGGGCTGGAACAGATAACACACCGTCGACATTACAGAGATATCGTAAAATTATTTACAGCATTATTAAGAGGCAATCAAGCCTATTTTTTTTAGTAGAATAAGACTGATTTATATCGTGAACTAATTTGCCTTTGTGCACCACAAATCAACTATATTTACCAAAACGTTAATGAGTTTTGAGAACGTTTAAGGTTTTAAGACTGAACAACGTTGTAAACAATACTCAATAGAGAAATAAAGTACTATTTTATTAAACCATGATGAACATTAACTTTTTTTATAACTTATTCACTTGGCTAATATTAACAATTTTACCAGAAATGGTATTTTCTCAAACGATGGACTTTACCACTCAAAATGTAAAGTTTGAAAGTGAGGGCGTCACCCTTGCAGGTTCAATTTTAACGCCTAAAAAAATAGTTGCAGCAGTTGTAATTGTTCATGGGTCTGATCCAGTAAAAAGAGAAATGGAGTTCGCAAAACGTCTTGCTAAAGAAGGTTTTGCTGTATTGACGTATGATAAACGAGGAGTTGGTGAATCTGGCGGTTTATATGCAGGACCATCTGTTGGTACAAATAATATTGACAATACTAATCTTAATTTATTAGCTCAGGATGCAAGTTCAGCGGTAAATACATTTCAAACTTATTTGAAAGATAAAAAAATACCGATCGGGTTAATAGGTTTTAGTCAAGCAGGATGGATAATTCCTATTGCTGCAAGCAAAAACACGTTAGTGAAATTCATGGTTTTATTTAGTTGTCCTACCATTACAACATTAGAACAGCTTCGATTTCAGTTTTATACTAATGGAAACGATAATTTTTGGGAAAATCATACAGAAGCAGATGCTCGTGAGCATATCAAAAATGATGTTGATCGTTATCAATTTACAGCAACTGATCCAAAAAATTTTCTAAATAGTATCTCAATCCCAGGTCTCTGGCTTTTTGGTGAAAAAGATATACAGATTCCAGTAAAGTTGTGTATCGAACAATTAAATACATTGAAAGCTGAAGGCAAGCCTTTCGAATACACCCTGTTTTCTAAAATAGGGCATAATACTGTCAATGACAATTATACAGTTCCCTTTGATATTTCGATTCAATGGATAAAGCAGAAAACTTCTGAGATTAAAAAGTCTAAACCATTAAAATAAAGCGGTGCCTAAAAAGGTAAGAGTTCATTGCGTTCATCGCGGCGAACGAACACCCGCGCAATAGCGGACAAACGAATTAATGAATCCGCGGCTGAATTCTCCGCGGCGAACATGATGGAATTGATTACAGGCCGTTAACATAATAGATTTATCGTAAAATTGCCACAAGTCGCTAATGATTGGTATTAAGAGCCATTACCGTCTCTTTTTAGTGAGGTAAAAAATGAGAAGTTTTTGTATTGTTTTCATTTACTTACACGCTTCAACTCCCTTAGCCACAAAGCTAGCTTTTACCTGAACTTGCGCTAAGAGTATCATTTCTGGGCCAGGCAGGGAAATTATACTATTTAAAAGCGGTTATTATATTCAAATTACTTGTTTTGCGATCTGGGCACTTTATTAAAAAACTCTTTCGCCGGTCTTTTTAGAACTTTTGCCTTAATTTTTTTCTATAAAAAATTTAGTTTAAAAACATCAAATTCTGGTTCGCTGATTTTGATTATATTTTAATTTAGTGAAAACTTTAATCACGACTATCTATTTAAGTAGTCCTCAAAGTTTTTATTGCCGGTACATAAATTACAGGCATTAATCTCGGTCATTTCAAAAAGAAATCTATACCGAGATCAAACTGATCTGAAGTACGATAGATCCCATCAATTCAGCAATTGATTGCCGATAAATTTTCCGGTATTTTACTATTTTATGCTCTTTTTTAATCTAATTCTAAATGATTTTTAATTAATTTTACAACAGCGTTTTTTATATAACAGATTACAGAATTTATAGTTCTGTAGCAGTCAAACCAAACTCAAGGCTACTTCAAATTAATGTTTCAAAAGGCATTTTATTTTAGAGAAAACACAAGAGTTACAAGTTTTTGTGCTTCAAATTACTGCCAAATGTTTGCGGGAATTACAAAAAACAACTAGTCTAAATAACCAACGAACTTAAAATTCTTAACTTAGTTATGAAAGAAATTTTTAAAAAAGTAGACAGTAGGATCATAAACAAATTTGATAAACTAACTATAAAAATTATGAGAAGCACAAGCAGACCTGCTATTCGCTTATCATTTGGTATTATTTTTATTTGGTTTGGGATACTAAAACCATTACATCTTTCACCAGCAGAAGGTTTGTTGAAAACAACCGTAACGTGGTTGCCCTTTGGCTCTCCAGATAATTGGTTAATAATTATTGGTTGGTGGGAAGTAATCATTGGAGTTTTCTTTCTCTTTGAAAAAACAACGAGAATAGCAATTATACTTTTATTTACTCAGATGGTAGGAACGTTTATGCCTTTAATTTTTCTTCCTGCGGTAACTTTTCAGTCGGGTAATTTTTTACTGCCAACGTTAGAGGGGCAATATATAATTAAAAATCTGATTATTATTTCAGCAGCATTAGTACTTGGTGGAGAAATTAACAGAGCAAAGAATTAGAAAAGAAAGGACCGCTATACTCGTGGGATTCTTTGCGTTCGCCTTGGCGAAATAACAAAAAAAGATAGTGAACGAACGAAGTAATGGACTCACAATTAGACGGAACTAAGTAGTTGCCTCAACATTATAGACTTGTCTAAAAATTATTATAAATGCTTGTAATTATGGGTAACAGGAAGCAATTTCGCCTCTTATTTTGCAGTATAATTAGCGTAGTTATTATCAAGATCTTACACGAATACCCTTGACCAGCTCGGTATCTTCCGAGTCTAGCAATTGAACTTTAGCTATTGGCAAGATACCTAAAAGCGTCACGCTGGTCAAAAACAGCTAGTCGCGAAGAATTGTCTGTTTTGCCGTAAGGACTTTTGGATAAAAAGATTTGTCTTTACATTTCTAATATTTTAAATTTAATTTTCCTGTGAAATTTTAGTTTTTTTCCTTTTCCAGATATTACTAAAAAACCAATAATGGCGTATTTTTTTTAAAACGTTTGGGCAATCCCGATAGCTATTGGGAGCATCGCAAACCTTCGGATAAAATCCTCATGAGTGCATATCATTTTATTTTTTGAAACCGTCTTGCTTGTAATCCTTAAGGGTAAAATGCTCGTCTTGATTGTCAATGCTTTGGAGAAAGGTACATAAAGTTTGCCACCTCACCTGCTGGCTCGTTTGCTAAAAATGTCCAATCTATATTTCCTTAATGCTCTGACCACTTGTACAACTTTGAGTTGTTGCGCATCTAAATTTAAGCCGTACAAGCGTAAGCTGCGCACTTCAAATAACGCACGCCACAAGTACAAGAGTTTAATTAAGATTTCATGTTATGTGGATTACAACTTGTAAGTAACCGCCAAACTGTTTCTTTATTAGTTACCGTGAAGCGTTTTTTATCATTTTTCATTGATGGCAAATGGGGGTATTTATTCGGCAATCCCTCTGATTTTAGCAAAACCGAAGCCCAAACACATTTTTTAAAGTACGTTTTTAAAGGTGTTTTAGATTGTTTTTGAAGCATAAATAGGTACTCTTGTAGTTGCTCAATGTCTAAAATCGTTGGGATTTTTTTGAAATTTAATTGTATAGCCGTAACATGCTTACCGTAATCTCTATGGCCACTTTTACTTCTGCCATAAACAAACGTGGCTCGCTTAAAACAATGAAATAAAACCGCAAAATCAGGAATCTATGCAATGGCATGACCGATGCTATTAGTTAGTACAACTACTTCATCTTCTTTTTTGTCATCTTAGTTAATTTTTTATATATTGTGCACAAAATTCTAACATTTTCAGACAAAACTTTACCGTAGGTTTGATTCAACAGAATTATTACAATATTCCGAATTAAGTATTAAATTCACAATTATCTTTACAAGAAATTTTACTTAAACAGAAAAATTTCGGTAAAGAAGTTCGCAAACCCGTAAAACCTCGAAAAGTTGATTAAAATCCTAAACGACTAATAGTGCGTGCTTTAAAATTTATAATATAGTAGCAATATGACAAACACTAATGCATAATGAAAATTATAAAATCACATTCAAAAAAAAATATTTAGTAATGGATTCAAAATCATCGCAATAGGCAAGAAGCTTAATTGAAGCATCACTCGATCCACTTGTTACAATTTCTGCCGAAGGGAAAATTACAGATGTAAATGAAGCATCAGTGAAAGTAACAGGAGAAACGAGAGAAAAATTAATTGGAACTGACTTTTCTGACTATTTTACTGAGCCTAAGAAAGCACGTGAAGGATATAAGCAGGTTTTTGAAGAAGGATTTGTTTCCGATTATCCACTCACTATTCACCACAAAAATGGAAATTTGACGGATGTATTATATAACGCATCAGTTTATAAAGACGACAAAGGAAATGTTTTGGGAGTTTTTGCGGCAGCAAGAGATGTGACCAACAAAAAAGCAGAGGAGTTAATCATTGCTAACAAAGAACTTGCTATTAAAAACGAAGAAAAAGAAAAACGTGCAGGAGAGTTAAGCGCTGTTAACAAAAAACTTGTTTTTCAAAACGAAGAGAAAGAAAAACGTGCAGCTGAATTAATTATAGCCAACAAAGAGCTTGTATTTCAAGACCAAGAGAAAGTAAAACGTGCAGCAGAATTAGTGATTGCCAACAAAGAACTTGTATTTCAAAACGAAGAAAAAGAAAAACGGGCTGACGAATTGATTATTGCTAATAAGGAACTTGTATTCCAAAACGAAGAGAAAGTAAAACGGGCTGACGAATTAATCATTGCCAACAAGGAACTTTTATTTCAAAACGAAGAGAAAGGAAAACGTGCAGCAGAATTAGTAATTGCCAACAAAGAACTTGTATTTCAAAACCAAGAGAAAGGAAAACGTGCAGCAGAATTAGTGATTGCCAACAAAGAACTTGTATTTCAAAATAAGGAGAAAGAAAAACGTGCAGACGAATTAATCATTGCAAATAAAGAACTTGTATTTCAAAACGAAGAGAAAGGAAAACGTGCAGCAGAATTAGTGATTGCCAACAAAGAACTTGTATTTCAAAACGAAGAGAAAGGAAAACGTGCTGACGAATTAATTATCGCCAACAAAGAACTTGTATTCCAAAATAAGGAAAAAGAAAAACGTGCAGACGAATTAATCATTGCAAATAAAGAACTTGTATTTCAAAACGAAGAGAAAGAAAAACGTGCTGACGAATTAGCGCTTGCCGACAAAGAACTTGTATTTCAAAACGAAGAAAAAGAAAAACGAAAAATTGAAAATACAGCATTAGAAGCACTCAGTAATTCTCTAAAACAAGGAAAAGTGGTTGCGGAATTGGCAACGCTAAATGCAGAAGAGGCAAAAGGTATAGCAGAAAATGCTTTACAATCCAAACAACAATTTTTATCGAATATGAGCCATGAAATCCGGACTCCTATGAATGCAATTCTTGGCTTTACAAAGGTGCTTTTGAAAACAGATTTAGCCCCAAAGCAGAAAGAATATTTAGATGCTATAAAAATTAGTGGCGATGGATTACTTGTGCTAATAAATGATATTTTAGATTTAGCAAAAACAGATGCAGGAAAAATGACATTTGAAGAAAAACCTTTTAAATTAGAATTCTTGATATCAACAATGCATCGGGTATTCGACTTAAAAATTAAAGAAAAGAATTTAGAGTTAGTGAAAGAATTCGACAACAAAATTCCAATGGTGTTGTTAGGCGATGCCGTGCGTTTGCACCAAATTCTTTTAAATCTTTTAAGTAATGCCAGAAAGTTTACAGCAAAAGGGAAAATAATAGTAACTGTTCGTTTATTGTGCGAAGATAAAGTGACAGCAACCATTGAGTTTGCAATTACCGACACAGGAATAGGAATACCAGAAAACAAATTAGAATTCATTTTTGAAAATTTTCAACAAGCAACAAGTTCCACTTCAAGCACATTTGGAGGAACAGGATTGGGACTTGCCATTTGCAAACAACTAGTAGAAAAACAGGGTGGAAGTATTTTAGTAAAAAGTAAAGTGGATGAAGGCTCAACTTTTAGTTTCACTTTAAGTTTTCAAAAGACCGTTGGAGAAAGTAAAAAAGAAAGTGAAAAGGTCGAATTAAACAAAGAAATTAAAGACATAAAAATATTAGTGGTTGAAGACATTAAACTAAATCAATTATTGATGAAGATAATATTAGATGATTTTAAATTTAAACATGATATTGCGGCTAATGGAAAAATTGCAATTGAGAAACTACAAACAGAAACGTACGATATTATTTTGATGGACTTACAGATGCCAATAATGAGTGGGTTTGAAGCAACTGAATATATTCGTAATACAATGAAATTAAAAATTCCAATTATTGCTTTAACAGCCGATGTAACAACAGTTGATGTCGAAAAATGTAAAGCAGTTGGCATGAACGACTACATTTCAAAACCGCTTGATGAACAAATATTACATAATAAAATTATCAAATTACTAAAATAGTAAAGCTATGACAAAACGATGGACAAAAAACAGGTTGAGCCGAAAAACCAAAGCTTCGCTGGGATAAAAAAGTTAATAATGATTAGCAGTTGAATCCCTTGCGACATGTAAATTACAACCAGTTGAGAGTTTGTTAACACTAAAAAGTTGTAGTAAAAAAAATAGCAGAATAATTTTAAGAGGCAAAGGAAGCCTCTTTTTTTTACAGTAAGATGAGATGAGTTTTAAATGTGATTTCGTTTACTTTTTTGTGTATTACAAATCAACAATATTTATAAAAGAGTTACCTTGTTTTTAAAATTTTGTCTTTTTTACAAAAAATGAGGCCGTTTCTAGTACGGAAAAAAACAGCATTAATCTCAAAATCTCAAGTAGAAAATAGCAAAATGTTATCTAAATGAATAACCTTATCAAATAAACAAAAAGTTTATTAGCGATATTATTTATTATGAAAATTACTATCTTGACTTATTTTAATGATCAAAAAAATGACGTCAAAAAAAATTTAGCTATACTTTACAGTTAATATCTACTCAGGATAGAATTTCAGAAAAATTTTCAAACATATAACAAACCCTGATGGAATATTTGAAATCAAAATGGAGGTTGGTTCTGATTTGTTTAGAGCTTTTAGTTTCTTCAACAAAGGAAATTTAGTTTTTTTAATAAATGGTTTTTAGAAGAAAGCACTAAAAATTCCACAATCAGAAATCAAATTAGCAGAAAAATTGAAGAAAGAATATTTAGATGAAAAATAAAAATAGTAAAAATTATGAAAAAAGAGAATAAAAAAATAACATCATTTGGACAACCTTTAGACTAACAACACGGAAAAATGGAACTGAAACTCGCCAAAACTAGGAAGATGAGTATGATAATTTTTGAACTTGGTGTTTGAATTCAAGAATTGAGAAAAGAGCGTGGATAGACTCAAGAGGAATTAACGTTAAAATGTGGAACAACAAAAAGTTATATTTCTAAAAAGAAAATAATGCAAGTGATATTAGACTTTCGACCTTACTGAGAATCATGAGACAAGGATTGGGTAGACACTTGAAATTGAGTTTGACGCTATAAACAGAGACACCACGAAACAACTTCGAATTCTTTATTGTGTCCAAAGGCTAATCAATGACCGGATTATAGCTAAAAACGGAGCAGTGATTTCGCACTTTGATTCTCCATGTCGTAACATTTGGTAAAAATATAAGCCGTAAACACTATTAGGTTATCCTGAAATTATTAGAAATCTCAATAATTATAGGAATTAAAAGGTAAGAACATTTCTATTTTTGCAGTAGAAAAGGGAGTGATTTTTATCCTAATTTCCTTTACTTTTTTTTGAAAAACAAATCACTTAAATATAGTAAATTGTCACGCTATTACAAAAACTCTTAAGGTTTGTAGAACTACTGAAACTGGCAATAGTATTACTTAAAAAACTCAAAATCAAAAACTAATTTTCCTCATAAAACATTCTATAAGGCCACACCCATTAAACCGAGTAAAAATGAAAATCAAGGCTAGGATAACATCAATAATTAAAGCGAATAGTTTAGACTTTTCTATTACTGGCTTTCCAACTTTTGACTTATCAGAATTAGATCTAGAAAATGATCTGGAATTTCTATTACCTACCAATTTAAGATTGGGTCATTTAATAGAAAGAGTGGTTGCTGAATTAATTAAATCTTCTACCAACTATAAAATGCTTTATGAAAACATTCAAATAATTGAAGATAAAAGAACCATTGGTGAAATTGATTTTATTATTCAAAATGAAAATACAAAACAATGCATCCACCTAGAGTTGGCCTATAAGTTTTATCTCTTTGATCCTAGCATTTCCTTAGAACCCATAAATAATTGGATTGGTCCTAATAGAAATGATTCTTTACTAGACAAATTACAAAAACTAAAAGCCAAGCAATTTCCTTTATTATATTATCGGTGTACTGCTTCAAAATTTAATACTATAGCAATTGAGCAAGTAGCTCAGGCTCTATGTTTATTAGTGTCTTTGTTTGTTCCTTTTAAATATAAAGGAAGTTTTAATCCTATTTATCAAAAAGCCATAAAAGGATATTATATAAATGTGGATACTTTCATAAGCCTAAATAGCGCAGCGAAATGGTATTATATTCCTTTAAAAAAGGAATGGGGAATCGATCCTTCTGAAAATGAAATTTGGACTGATATTACTGGTATTGCAAAAGATGTTACCGAAAGTATTAAAGAAAAACAATCACTTTTATGCTGGCAAAAATATAGGAATTTATATTCAGAATTTTTTATAGTTTGGTGGTAAATTTTTAAATCGAATTACCAATACATTTTATGGATTCGTTTAAAAGTAAATTCTTATTAGATTTTTTAAAACTTAATTGATGGCGTATATTGTTGATGTGATATTTTAAAATCTAAATTACCTTGAACCTATAAATGAAATAATATTTTACATTAAAGCTAATTTCAATCCAGTAATTTTGGTTTTAATAGGACTTACTTTTTCTAATATATTAATCATTTTAATTCCCTCCTGACAATCTAAAAAACATTTTAATACTTCGATTATTTAGGCGAAATTTGTAAATTAACTTTTAAAGGCATACTAATATGGAATTTGGAAGAATCATAATTTCAGAGACAGCGGCAAATAGCGAAAACCCACAAGACATAGTCAATTCAAATATTTCGGTGATTAATTTAATGCGTGAGGAAAAAATAGATGATGATCTAATCCATCAAGACGCATTGATGAGTTATTATTTAGATTATTATACTTCTCAATATACTAAAGGGAATTTTTCACAATTTGTTTATAGTTCACAATGGAATACCGAATTAAATGAACTAATAGAAGAAGCTTTACAGTTGATTGGAGCAGAGAAGCATTTAGAATTATTTCAACAACAATGCAAGAAAGTAAAATTATTGAGTAGCGTAAAAAGAGATAAATTCTTTAAAGGAAAATTAGATGGTGTAAATCCCACTCGTGATTTGATGAATAACGATACTTTTTTTGAAATTGAAGAAAATTTAGTACAGCTTAATGCTGATTTTTTACAAACGCATCCTGATTTAGAAGTGCTCTCAGTTGACGACATGTTTACGACCTTAGAGGAATTTTTAGGACATGAGATTAAAAGAGAATAAATAAGTTAATCCTAATTTTTCACGAAATACAAGAGATTTTATTTCATTGATTTTTTTACAAAACTGACTACTTGGTTACATAAAATATACTTTTTATTAGCAATTCGTTAAATCATCAGAATTATAAATTGGTGATAATTCGTCCAATCCGTGTCTAAAAGTCCCAAAACCGAATACCTAAATTTTTCCCTCATTACTATAAAACATTTCCTTAAATTTGCTACCATTATTTAAAAGTTAGCGCAAAAAAATTAAGCTATGTTACAAATCGCATTTATTAGAGAGAATCAGGAGAAAGTAATCAACGCTTTGGCAAAAAGAAATATGGATGCCAAAAATATTGTTGAAGAAGTGATACAATTAGATGAAAAACGCCGTGCTACGCAAGTAGAATTGGATGGGATTTTATCAGAATCTAATAAATTATCCAAGGATATTGGTGAGTTAATGAAAAATGGCGAAAAGTCAAAAGCCGCTATTTTAAAAGAAAAAACCGTTTTACTGAAAGAGAAAAGTAAAAAATTAGCAGAAACCGCTGATCTGCTTGCTGCTGATCTTTCAGAGAAATTATATACATTACCTAATCTTCCCGCAGCTATCGTTCCTAATGGAAAAACACCTGAAGAAAACTTAAACGTTTTTCAGGAAGGCGATATTCCAGTTTTACATAAAGATGCGCAGCCACACTGGGAATTGGTGAAGAAATACGATATAATAGATTTTGAATTAGGTGTAAAAATCACGGGTGCAGGATTTCCAGTATACAAGGGTAAAGGCGCCAAATTACAACGCGCCTTAATCAATTATTTCTTGGATAAAAATACTGCTGCGGGTTATAATGAAGTACAAGTTCCGCACATGGTCAATGAAGCTTCGGCTTATGGAACGGGACAATTGCCAGATAAAGAAGGACAAATGTACCATGACAAAACGGATGATTTATACTTAATTCCTACGGCGGAAGTTCCTGTGACCAATTTATTTCGTGATGTGATTTTGAGCGAAAATGAATTGCCTATTTTAACCACAGCTTATACGCCATGTTTTCGTCGTGAGGCGGGTTCTTATGGTGCTCATGTTCGTGGATTAAACCGTTTGCATCAATTTGATAAAGTAGAAATTGTACGTGTGGAGCATCCTGATAAGTCTTATGAAGCACTTGACGGAATGGTAGACCACGTGAAATCTATCCTTCAAGAACTGAAATTGCCATATAGAATTTTACGCCTTTGTGGCGGTGATATGGGATTTACAGCTTCGTTAACTTATGATTTTGAGGTATTTTCAACAGCGCAAGATCGCTGGTTAGAAGTTTCTTCGGTTTCTAATTTTGAGACTTTTCAGGCAAATCGTTTAAAATTGCGTTTTAAAGATAAGGATGGAAAAAACCAATTGGCGCACACCTTAAACGGAAGTTCACTAGCCTTACCAAGGGTTTTAGCTGGAATTTTAGAAAATTATCAAACTCCAGAAGGTATTTTAATCCCTGAAGTCTTACGTCCTTATTGTGGATTTGACATTATTAATTAATTAGTTTTCAGTTTTCGGCGACCCGTGTTTAATTTGCTTTTTGCAAAACACACTTTTCTGGACAACTGAACATAGAACGCCGAATACTTTGAATATGAAGCACCTTTTTCTCTATATCGCACTATTTATCTCATCAATTTGTGTTTCACAAAATGAACAATTAGCGCAATATTATTATGAGAAAGGGGATTTTGAAAAAGCGAAAGTAGGTTTTGAAGAATTACTAAAAAGCATACCACAAAACACGCAGTATTTTTTGAGAACCTTAGACTGTTATCAGCAGTTGCAGCAATTTGATGTCGCTGAAAACGCAATCCAGCAACGATTTGATAAATACAAACAAGGCAATCTGCTAGTAGAATTAGGTTATAATTTACAACTTCAAAAAAAAGATAGTCAAGCTAACGCCCTATACGATCAAGCTATTGAACGAATCAAGAAAAATCCAAATGAAGTATATGCCATTGCCAGTTCTTTCGAAAAAAAAGTGCTTTTAGATTACGCATTAAAATCATATAAAACAGCTATAGAAATAGAACCTAATTTTAATTTCAATTATCAAATGGCGTTGCTCTACGGACAATTAGGGAATATCGAAATGATGATTACAACCTTTCTAGATGAATCATTCCAGAATCCTCAAAATTCAGTGATGATCCAGAATCAATTGGTTCGTTTTATGGTTGACGATGGTGATGCTAATTTCAACGAACAATTGCGCAAAGCACTAGTTTTACGAACACAAAAGAATCAGGATATTCATTGGAATCGGTTTTTGAGTTGGTTTTATGTCCAAGAAAAAGAGTTTGAGAAAGCTTTTATCCAAGAAAAAGCCATTTACAAACGCAATCCTGAATCGTTTTCAGCGATCCTAAATTTAGCACAACAGGCAATTCAAGAAGAAAATCAGATAGCTGCTAAAGAAATTTTAGATTTTATCTTAGAGAATAGTAAAGATTTGCAATTATTGATTCAGGTCAATGCTTATTTAATGGAAATCAAAATACAAAAAGCACCGGAAAAAGATTTTGAGGGCATAAATCAGGAGTTAAATGCTATTTTAAAAGAATTCGAGATCAGTCCATTTACCTTATCTTTGCAACTGATTCAGGCGCATTTTGTTGCATTTAATTTAAAAAAACCAGAACAAGGAAAGGCCATAGTAAAGCGCGCTTTAGAAATGCAGTTGGATAAATATGATTTGGCTACAGCCAAAATGGAACTTGCAGACATATTCTTATATGAGGAAAAATTCAATCAGGCTTTATTGTATTATTCTCAAATTGAATTGGATTTAAAAAATGATGTTTTAGCGCATGAAGCGACATTAAAAGCAGCAAAAACAAGTTATTTTAAATCTGATTTTGAGTATGCGTTGAAACAATTTAAAGAATTAAAATCAGCAAATACGCAATTGATTGCTAATGATGCACTGGAATATTTTTTATTAATAAATGACAACACAGTTGCTGATTCTACTCAAACAGCATTAAAGCAGTTTGCAAAAGGAGATTATTTACTTTATCAAAATAGGAATCAAGAGGCAATAGACCAATTTCAATCGATCTTAAACACATTTAAAGGGGATGAGATAGTGGCAGTAACATTGTTGCGATTGGGTAAAATATATGAAAAACTTGCCGATTTTAATTTGGCTTTAAGCCAATACCAAAAAATCATTGATCAACATAGTGACGGAATTTATGTGGATGAAGCACTATATTTCTCAGCAGAAATTTATAATAAACAGTTACAAGAACCTGAAAAAGCAAAGCCTTTGTACGAAAAAATCATCTTTAATCATCAAGATAGTATTCATTTTGTGGAAGCAAGAAAAAAATTCAGACAATTAAGAGGTGATACAAATTTATAATAAAAGGTTAATTGGTTAATTGGTTAACTGTTTAAACAAATATCCATTTAAAAACTAACCATTTAAACAAATAACCAACTAAACGATTAATCAACTAAAAAAATGATTATATACAACGTTACCACTAATATACATGAAAGTGTGCACGATCAATGGATGATCTGGATGCGGTACAAACATATCCCCGAACTTTTAGCAACAAAAAAATTCTGTTCAGCAAGAATGGTTCGTGTTTTAATTGAGGAAGAGATGGGTGGAGTTACCTATTCAGTACAATACACAACGGATAGTAAAGAAACTTTAGAGAAATATTATCAGGAGGATGCTCCAGGATTTAGAGAAGAAGGGTTAAAATTATTTGGAGATAAAATGCTCGCTTTTAGAACAGAGCTAGAATTAATAGCTGATTATTAATAAAGTGTTGAAAGGATGATCATTGTGAACATTCAGTAAAAATTGGAACTGTTTAAGCCTATATTTTAGTCTTAAATTGCTAAAGTAAGTTAAATTAGAGGTCGCAATTTGCGACCTTCAAACAATAAAACATAAATGCTTTGCTTAATAAGTAGAAATTAATCCTAGCACTTAAAATATAAATACTTTGTGACTTCGAGTTACTAAACAACAAAATGGAAAAAGTAACAGCTAAAAAACACCTTGGACAGCACTTTTTAAAAGATGAAAGCATCGCAAAAGATATTGCTGATACGCTGAATTTAGAAGGATACGACGATCTACTGGAAATTGGACCAGGTATGGGAGTATTAACTAAATATTTATTAGAAAAACCAGTTAATACTTATGTTATTGAAATTGATACCGAATCAGTAACGTATTTAGATCAAAATTTCCCGAAATTAAAGGATAGAATTATTTCCAAAGATTTTTTAAAATATAATATCAACGAGATTTTTGAAGGAAAGCAATTTGCTATAATTGGTAATTTTCCCTATAATATTTCAACCCAAATTGTTTTTCGAACATTAGAATACCGTCATCAAATTCCGGAATTTGCAGGAATGTTTCAGAAAGAGGTAGCGCAACGCATTTGCGAAAAAAAAGGAACAAAAGCTTATGGGATTTTATCAGTTTTAGTACAAGCCTTTTATGATGCAGAATATTTATTTACAGTCGATGAAAATGTATTTATTCCACCGCCAAAAGTAAAATCAGGAGTTTTACGCTTGCGCAGAAAACAAGATTACAGTTTGCCTTGCGGAGAAAAATTATTTTTTACTGTTGTTAAAACTGCTTTTCAGCAAAGACGTAAAACGCTACGCAATAGTTTAAAAACCTTAAATTTGTCAGATGCTTTACGAGAAGATGAAGTTTTTAATCTTCGACCTGAGCAATTGAACGTAGATCAATTTATAGAACTTACCCAAAAAATAGAAGCCGATGGAATTTAAAATCAGCAAAGGATTAATTCAGGAGTTGGAGGTACTCATTCAAAATAAAGACGACCAGCAATTGGAACTTTTATTGCATGACATGCACCATGCTGATATTGCTGAAATTCTTGATGAGCTTGATTTTAATGAAGCAACCTATATTTTTAAGGTATTAGACAGTGAAAAAACGGCAGAAATTCTGCTTGAATTAGAGGATGATTTACGGGAAAATATATTAAGTAGGCTTTCGCCAAAGGAAATTGCCGAAGAGCTAGACGAACTTGAAACAAATGATGCGGCGGATATTATTGCGGAGCTTTCTCAAGATTTAAAAGCTGAAGTAATATCAGAACTTTTAGATGTTGAACACGCTAAGGATATTGTTGACTTATTGCGTTATGATGAAGATACAGCAGGTGGACTAATGCACAAAGAGTTAGTTAAAGTCAATGAAAATTGGAATGTACTTACTTGCGTCAAAGAAATGCGAATTCAAGCTGAAAACATCTCTAGAGTTCACTCTATTTATGTGGTGGATGATGAAGACCGCTTAAAAGGTAGATTATCATTGAAAGATTTATTAACGACCTCCTCAAGAACGGCAGTTAACGATGTTTATATTCGAAAATTAAATTTTGTAAAAGTCGATACGGAAGATGTTGAGGTAGCCAGAATCATGCAACGATACGATTTAGAGGCTATTCCGGTAGTAGATGAATTAGGTAGATTAGTTGGCCGAATCACCATTGATGACATTGTTGATGTAATAAAAGAAGAAGCTGATGAGGATTACCAGTTAGCGGCAGGTATATCGCAAGACGTTGAAGCTGATGATAGTATTTTTGAGCATACAAAAGCTAGATTGCCTTGGTTAGTATTAGCATTATTAGGAGGATTCGTATCGGTAAAAGTATTGGGATTATTTGAAGGTGCAATGCTGGATCATGGGAATTTATTCTTTTTCACACCACTTATAGCAGCAATGGCAGGGAATGTTGGTGTACAATCTTCGGCAATTATTGTTCAAGGATTGGCAAATAATACATTAAGCGGATCATTGTTTAGTAGGTTAGTCAAAGAAGTTTCACTGAGTTTACTAAACGGTTGTATATTAGCTATTATATTATTTTTAGGAAGTCATTATCTTCTAAATGTTGAAGTAATCATTGGTGTAATTGTTACCACCGCATTAGTATCTGTAATTATTATCGCTTCATTGATAGGGACTTTTATTCCTTTATTACTTGATAAATTTGGAATAGATCCTGCCTTAGCCACAGGTCCATTTATAACCACAAGCAATGATATATGTGGGATCTTGATTTATTTTTCGATCGCCAAAATTATTTTGGGATTTTAAAAAACAGATACTTTTTAAGTTTGAATTACCCCCAATAGCAGTCGGGATTTTTATCACAAATCATATAAATTATTGAAATATAATTTACAACATATTCTGTAATTTTCCACTGGTATTCATAATAGTCTAAAGGTCAAAAGAATCTTATACCACTTCACCTTTGAATATAATGTAAAAAGCTTATGATTTTTTGTCCGGTTGAGCGCAGTCGAAACCCTTTTTGCAAGTCATATATAATCTCGACTAAAAACCTGTTCTGAGCGCAGACGAAGGGCTCGATTTAAAAAGAAACAAAGCAGTAAATTTAAAACACAATTGGTATTATTTTCTTTTTAACTATTTTTATGAATAAATCCAGTAAAATCAACTAACATTTTCACATTTGGGATCTCTTTTAAATTGGAGATCTTAAAGAAAAAATTACAAGAAGCGTATGAAAGTACATATTATTGGCGGCGGAAACTTGGGTGTTTCAATTGCACTGGGATTATCTAAATTTTCAACAGATAATCAAATTACAATAACGAGAAGAAATACAGCAAGTATTTTATATCTTGAAAAATTAGGGGCCATAGTCTCAACTAATAATACACATTGTATTCAAGAAGCTGATCTTATTATTCTAACAATTAAACCCTATCAAGTCGATACTGTATTAAGCGAAATATTACCGGTGATTTCTAATAAAATTATTGCATCAGCCGTGAGTGGGTTATCGATTGAAAACCTACAAAAAAAAATTGGAGATACAAATACCGCGGTTCGAATCATGCCTAACATCGCAGCACAGTTTGGAGCATCAGCTACTTGTATAGCATTTCAAGAACAAAATAAAGACAAAGCACAGATTGTGGTTTCGCTTTTTCAAAGTCTAGGAACTGCTCCTATAATTGATGAAAAATTAATGGATGCAGCAACGGTTTTAGCCGCCAGCGGAACCGCTTTTGCATTGCGTTATATACGGGCATCGATGCAAGCGGGAATTGAGATTGGATTTGATTGGCAAACAGCATTGGCAATCTCAGCACAAACTGTAAAAGGTGCTGCTCAAATGCTGCTAGAAGAAAAAGTACATCCTGAACAACTTATTGACCGCGTTACAACGCCTCAAGGCTGTACCATTGCCGGTTTAAATGAGATGGAATTGCACGGATTTAGTTCGTCATTAATTAGAGGAATTAAAACTTCTTTGAAACAGATCAAAGGATAAGTTTTTTTTAATTAAAAAATGATGTAAAAAAATCTTAAAGTTAATAATCAAGACAAAAAAGGCCTCGTTTAAAACAATTTTAAACGAGGCTTTTTTAATAAATTTATATTAGTAATAACTATTACTTATGCTTTTTAGACCTTCTAGTAGGATTTAAAGTATATTTTAAAAACAAATAACCCATTGTTCCAGCAATAAAAGAAGCGATTAAAATTGCAATTTTTGAATAATTAATGACTTCGGCACCATCATTTTTAAAGGCAAGTAATGTTATAAAAATAGACATGGTAAAACCAATTCCACCCAGCATTCCTGCACCTACAATGTTTTTCCATTTTAAATCTCGAGGTAATGCACAGATTCCAAAAGTAACGGCAAGAAATGAAAACAGCCAAATCCCTAATGGTTTACCAACAACTAATCCTAATATAATACCAATGGTGTTAGGATGATTTAAGCCTTCATGCCAATCTGAACCTATTGCAATTCCAGTATTTGCTATTGCAAATAAAGGAAGAATGAAAAAAGCTACTGGTTTATGCAAAAAATGCTGTAGTTTATATGATGAAGTTCTTTTACTACCATCACCAAACGGAATTACAAAAGCTAGTAACACACCAGTAATAGTTGCATGAACACCTGAATTCAGCATGAAATACCACATTCCAACACCTCCTATTAAGTAAGGAATAAGATTGTGGACTTTCCTTCTGTTTAAAATAAACAATCCACCCATGATCGCAAAAGAGGTGAATAAATTCATAAAAGCAATTCCATCAGAATAAAAGACGGCAATTACTAAAATTGCACCAATATCATCAATGACCGCAAGAGCCGTCAAAAATACTTTAAGTGAAGTGGGCACTCGACTTCCTAGAAGTGAAAGTATTCCTATTGCAAAAGCAATATCAGTAGCCATAGGTATTCCAGCTCCGTTTTGGGTGATAGTACCATAATTTAATAACAGAAAGATCCCAGCAGGAACTATAATTCCACCGAGTGCACCAAAAATAGGCAATGCAGCATTTTTAATACTAGATAGTTCTCCCTGATAAATTTCGCGCTCTAGTTCTAAACCTATTAGTAAAAAGAAAATAGCCATTAAGCCATCATTAATCCATTCTGTGATGGTATGACTTCCTAAATTAGTTTCCCAAAAAGCAATATATTCCGTTTGAAAAATGGAGTTGGCTAAAAAAAGAGAAATAATTGTTGCAAAAAGCAATAAGAGACCACCAGATTTTTCGCTTTCAAAAAAAGCGTTAAAAGTTTTTGTTAATTTCATTGTTGTATTTTATTTATTACAACTTTAGAATTTGTAATAAAAATTAAAAATGCTAATTTATGAATTTCGACTTTAATTTCAATATTTAAAATCATAAACCGTATTTTTTTTGTTATTTTGGACAATTAAAATTTTAAGATTATGAATATAAAAATCCTTCACATAGATAGTAATCATCCTTTACTTTGGGATCAATTGAATAAAGCAGGATTTGTAAACCATAGTGATTTTACCTCTTCTAAGGAAGAAATTGAAAATAAAATTCAAGATTATCAAGGAATCGTAATTCGTAGCCGTTTTAAAATTGATAAATCATTTTTAGATAAAGCTATTAATTTACAATTTATAGCCAGAGTAGGAGCGGGATTAGAAAGTATTGATTGTGAGTACGCAACGTCAAAAAAAATTGCACTTATTGCCGCTCCAGAAGGCAATCGCAATGCTGTTGCAGAACATAGCTTGGGCATGATTTTATCACTTTTCAATAATTTGAATCAAGCTGATACTGAAATAAAATCAGGGAATTGGAATCGAGAAAGCAATCGAGGGCATGAACTGGATGGTAAAACGGTAGGTATCATAGGTTATGGCAATATGGGTAAGGCTCTCGCCAAAAAACTACAAGGTTTTGATGTCAAAGTTTTATGCTATGATATTTTAGACAGCGTGGCTGATGCCAATGCAAAACAAGTTTCATTAAAGGAATTGCAACAAAAAACCGATTTGCTGAGTTTACATATTCCGTGGACTCCAGAAACAGATAAGATGGTTAACACTAAATTCATCAATGATTTTGAAAAACCTTTTTGGATTATTAATACTTCAAGAGGGAAAAATATTGTTACAGCTGATCTAGTTGCTGCAATGCAATCTGGAAAAATTTTGGGTGCTGGATTAGATGTTTTAGAATATGAGAAATTATCTTTTGAAACTTTGTTTAATGATACTCACACGCCAGATGCTTTAAAATATTTATTAAATGCTAAAAATGCGTTGCTTACACCTCACATTGCAGGATGGACTTTTGAAAGTCATGAGCGATTGGCTCAAGTGATTGTCGATAAAATAAAATTAAAGTATCAAGTTCAATAAATAAGCAACATATTAAAATTAACTAACCTTTATATATAACTTTAAAAATGGAAAACTCAAAGCAAGAAGACTGGAATAATCCTCGACCAGTTAAGCAAGATAATAAGAAATTAGCAGCTGGTATATTAGCAATACTATTAGGATCTCTAGGAATACATAAATTCCTTTTAGGATATACAACTGAAGGGATAATATGGTTGATTATTAGTATTTGTACTTGTGGAAC
This sequence comes from Flavobacterium sp. PL11, assembly GCF_035985025.1. Taxonomy (NCBI): domain Bacteria; kingdom Pseudomonadati; phylum Bacteroidota; class Flavobacteriia; order Flavobacteriales; family Flavobacteriaceae; genus Flavobacterium; species Flavobacterium sp. PL11. The sequence goes on along the minus strand of NZ_JAXCIA010000003.1, from coordinate 89,160 downwards.
AGTAACCACTTTATTAGGCTTAATTGAAGGAATTATTTACTTGACTAAATCGGATGAAGAATTTTATCAAACCTATCAAGTGAATAAAAAAGCATGGTTTTAAAAAATAAAAAAGCCCGTTGATTTAATCAGCGGGCTTTTTAACTAAAAGAATCAATCTTCTTTTTCACTTAATTTACGTTCAAGTTCCTTCTGAAACTCTTCCATTACAGGTTTCATTGTACTATCTGGAATATCTGAAATTCTAATATACATCAATCCATCTACAGCATTGTTAAAAAGGGGGTCGACATTAAAGGCAACCACTTTTGCATTTTGTTTGATGTATTTTTTAATCAGCACGGGCAAACGTAAGCTTCCAGGTTCGAGTTCGTCAATAATTTTATCAAACTTATTTAAATCAGCTTCTGTTTCATTAAAAATGAAATCCTTGTCGGCGTCTTTCAGTTTTACTTTATACTCTTTTTTGGGATGAATATATTGGGCTATGTAAGGATCATAATAATTAGATTTCATAAATTCAATCATCAATGATTTAGAAAAATCAGAGAATTGGTTGCTGATGCTTACGCCGCCTAGCAAAAATTTATGCTCTGGATAACGCAATGTAGTGTGCATAATTCCTTTCCAAAGTAAGAAAAGCGGCATTGGTTTTTGTTGGTATTCTTTAATGATAAAAGCACGACCCATTTCAATGGATTTATGCATCATATCATACAACTCTGGTTCAAAACGAAATAAATCGTTGAGATAAAAACCATTTATACCGTATTTAGGATATATTTTTGAACCTAATCCCATTCTATAAGCGCCAGCAATTTTATTAGTTTCATTATCCCATAAAAATAAATGATGGTAATACTTATCATGTTTGTCTAAATCAATACTTTCATTTGTGCCTTCTCCTACTTCGCGAAAGGTAATTTCCCGTAATCGTCCTATTTCATGTAAAATATTAGGAATCTTTGAAGCTTCTGTAAAAAAAACTTCATAGTTTTTACTTTGTAACAGGCGGCAATCAGTATTTCTAGCTATTTCTACTTCGGCAATCATCTTTTCTTGATTGGCTCCGGTTACAATTTTCTTAGGACTTTTAGGAATTTTTAATGGCGAAGTTGGTAAAAAGTGGCTTTCTTTTTCAAATGGATTAGCCAGCATATACGTTTTCTTACGCAAAAACTCAGAGTATTCTTCAATCGATTTATATTCGTTTTGTTCGGTAACTGAAATTGGCTTCCCAACACGAACTTTTATAACACGGTTTTTTTGGCTAAACACTTCTGATGGTAATTTGGCAGTTCTAAAAGTGCTACTTATCTTAGAAAGTAAATAAAACAACCGACTGTTTTTAGCATGAAAATAAATTGGAATTACAGGAACTTGCGCTTTTCTAATTACTTTAATGGCACCTTCTTCCCACGGTTTGTCCACCATTAATTTTCCATCTTTATAAGTAGAAACTTCTCCTGCTGGAAACATTCCTAATGGTTTTCCATCGCTCAAATGACGAAGTGTTTCTTTGATTCCCACAACGCTAGATTTTGCATCCTTATGATTTTCAAAAGGATTTACAGGCATTATATATTTCTTCAGGGGTTCAATACGATGCAATAGAAAATTAGCGATAATTTTGAAATTCGGTTCTCTTTCTAACATTAATTTTAGCAATAGAACACCATCAATTCCGCCAAGTGGATGATTTGAAATGGTAATATAAGCACCATCTTTGGGTAAACGCTTTAAATCTTCATCTGGGATTTCAAAGTTAATTTGTAGATCGTCTAAAATTCCATTTAAAAAAGCAACATCTTTTAAATGTCTATTTCTATCATATACTTTATTTAATGTAGAAATTTTAAGCACCTTCATTAATATCCACCCGGAGAAAGTTCCAAAAAATCCGTATTTGTCAACATTTATTGCCTTTGCAACTTCTTTGGCGGTAACTAAACCCATTTATTTCGTATTTTTAGAGCAAGAAACAAAGATAGCAAAAAAGTCCATTTTCTCTATTTTTCTCAATCAAACTTCTTCTTTTTTATTACTTTTGAAACTCAAAAAAATCTATAATGAAAATTATTTCATACAATGTCAACGGAATCAGAGCTGCAATTACTAAAGGTTTTATCGATTGGTTGCAGCAAGCAAATCCAGATGTAATTTGCCTTCAGGAAATTAAAGCAACTGAAGATCAAATTCCTGTGGATGCAATAACTGCTGCAGGTTATCCTTATCAATATTATTATTCAGCAACTAAAAAAGGGTATAGCGGCGTAGCAATTTTATCCAAAATAAAACCCAACAATGTTGTTTATGGCACTGGAATCGCTCACATGGATTTTGAAGGAAGAAATCTTAGAGCTGATTTTGATGATGTTTCTATCATGAGTTTGTACCTTCCATCAGGAACAAATATAGATCGACTAGATCATAAATTTATGTTTATGGATGATTTTCAAAATTATATAAACGGTCTTAAGAAAGAAATTCCCAACCTTATTATTTGTGGCGATTATAATATTTGCCACGAGGCTATTGATATTCATGATCCTGTACGCAATAAAAATGTCTCTGGATTTTTACCGCAAGAAAGAGCTTGGCTTGACAACTTTATGAAAGAAGGTTTTGTTGATAGTTTCCGCCATTTTAATAACGAGCCACATCAATATTCTTGGTGGAGTTATCGAGCGGGAGCGCGAGGAAATAATAAAGGATGGCGTATAGATTACAATTTAGTTAGTGATTCGTTGAAACATAAATTAAAAAGAGCCGTTATTTTGTCTGATGCCGTTCATTCTGATCACTGTCCAATTCTAGTGGAAATCGAGTGATTTTTTTAGAAGCTTTATCCTGCTATCCGTTACAATCTTGTTGCTTTTTTGAAAAAGCAACAAGGATTTTCACTGCTATCAGGGCTAGGGCATCTCGATAAAATGACTATTTTTGGTCAAACATAAATTAAAAAAGTAAAACAAAATGATAAAAAATATTTCAATCGGACTACTGGTATTAGCACTCTCATCATCGTGTGTGTCAAAAAAGATATATAATGATTTAGAAAATAAGTTTGCTGATTTAAAAAAAGAAAATAAAAATATTTCTGATGAAAATTCCGATTTATTAAGAGCTAATAATCAATTAGAAGTGTACCGTGATGGCTTAACTGCTGATCTAAGTAAGCTAAAAGCAGAACTTAATAAGTTAAAATCAGATTATGCAGCAGCGCAAGAAAAATTTAAAGTTTTACAAGATTCCTACGCCGCTTTAGAAAAAAACAGTAGCGATGCTTTGCAAACTAACATGAAAAAAAATAGAGATTTATTAAGTCAGTTAGATGAAAAGGGAAAAGCTTTATCTATAGAACAAGAGCGCTTAAGCAAAAATGCACAACGCTTACAAGAACTTGAAAACTTGATTGCTGCTAAAGAAGCGAGCATGAAAAAACTAAAGGAAACCTTATCAAATGCATTAAATGTTTTTGAAGGAAAGGGATTGACCGTTGAGCAAAAAAATGGAAAAGTTTATGTTTCAATGGAAAACAAATTGCTATTTAATTCAGGTAGTTATGCTGTAGGTTCAGAGGGTAAAAAAGCAGTTATAGAAGTTGGTAAAGTTTTAGGAGATAATCCAGAGATTGCGGTCCTAATTGAAGGTCATACTGACAATGATTCTTATGCAGGTTCAGGTCCAATTGCTGATAACTGGGATTTATCTACTAAAAGAGCTACAGCAATTGTTGCTATCTTGAGTGAAAACAAAAACATCAATAAGCAAAATCTCACTGCTGCAGGACGTAGCGAATACGCACCATTAGGCAGCAATTCAACTGCAGAGGGGAAAGCTAAAAATCGAAGAATCGAAATTATCTTAACGCCAAGACTGGATGAAATTGCTGAAATGCTAAATGAAATTAATTAGTATTAAAAAATCAAAAATATTTAGAAGGTTCAAAGATTATTCTTTGAGCCTTTTTAATTGCCTAATTTTAAATGTTCCTTAAAAATAGCGTAAACAGAAAATTAAAAGTTTTAGAAAAACTATTTTTACACACTAACTACAATTACAAAAAAATGAAATATACGACTTTACCCAATACGGATATAAAAGTTAGTAAAATATGCCTTGGCACCATGACTTTTGGTGAACAAAATACAGAAGCTGAGGGTCACGCCCAAATGGATTATGCATTTGAAAACGGAGTTAACTTTTTTGACACGGCTGAGATGTATTCGGTTCCTGCGCGTCAAGAAACGTATGGAAGTACCGAAAAAATCATTGGAACTTGGTTTAAAAAAACGGGAAAGAGGGAGAACATCGTTTTAGCATCTAAAATTGCTGGGCCAAGTCCTACGTTTACATATATGCGTGATCATTTAGATTTTTCACCTACAAGTATCAAGACTGCTTTAGATCAAAGTTTACAACGATTACAAACTGATTATTTAGATTTGTATCAATTGCATTGGCCTGAGCGAAAAAACAATTGTTTTGGTCAACGCGGTTTTAAAATACAAGATGATGCTTGGCAGGATAATATTCATGCCGTTTTACAAACTTTAGACGGTTTTGTCAAAGAAGGGAAAATTAAACATATTGGACTTTCTAATGAAACGCCTTGGGGAATTATGCGGTTTTTAGAGGAAAGTAAATACAATAATCTACCAAGAATAAAAACCATTCAAAATCCATATTCGCTATTGAATCGCCTTTTTGAGGTGGGATCTTCTGAGATTTGTATGCGTGAAAATATGGGTTTATTAGCGTATTCACCAATGGCTTTTGGTATTTTATCAGGTAAGTTTTTGACAGGGGAAAGTCATCCAAAAGCTAGAATCAAATTGTTCCCAAATTACTCTAGATACAGCAGTGAGCAATGTACAAATGCAACAATAATGTATAACGATATTGCAAAGAAAAACGGTTTGACTTTAACTGAATTATCATTAGCATTCATCGAGCAACAAGCTTTTGTCACAAGTACAATTATAGGTGCCACAAGTATCGCACAATTAAAGGAAAATATTGATACAATCAACGTGTCACTTTCTGATGAAATAATTACTGAAATTAATAAAGTTCAGGCAATCATTCCAGATCCTGCACCTTAATTTTAAAAGTTAACAGTAAGGCCGATTTTTCTAGTAAAAATCGGCTTTTTGATTTTTATGATAAAGTGATTTTCGCTCCGCAAAGTTTCTATCTTTGAGGATGTGTTTTTCAGTTTTAAACTGATGTAGCCTACGATACAACCTAAGGATCATTGGATAAAAGGTAACACCACTTCATTTTTGAATTACCGTAAAACACTATTGCTTTTTGTCTGGTTGAGCGGAGTCGAAACCCTTTTGACAAGTCCTATATAATCTCGACTAAAAGCCTGTCCTGAGCGCAGATGAAGGGCTCGATTTGACTTAAAATAAAACAGTAAATTTAAAACACAATTGGTGTACTAATCAAATAACGTTGCTATCCTTATCATTCCGACTTTTGAGGACTCGAGGGTTTATCTAAATAGGCGAAGTAAGCTCAACGGCGTAGAGCAACAAACAAAGATTCTTCCTTCGTCAGAATGACAAAGTTGGAGAACTAAAAGCATAACTTAATTGTTTTTACCTTAAAGCGTAAAGCTCTTAATTCGGATGTTGAAATTTGTAACTCATATTTCATACATCTTACGTCCTAACATTAGTTTAAGGATAACACCACTTCATTTTTGAATATGCCGCAATAGGCTATTGATTTTTGTCTGGTTGAGCGGAGTCGAAACCCTTTTGACAAGTCCTGTTTAATCTCGACTAAAAACCTGTCCTGAGCGCAGACGAAGGGCTCGATTTGACTTAAAATAAAACAGTAAATTTAAAACACAATTGGTGTACTAATCAAATAACGTTGCTATCCTTATCATTCCGACTTTTGAGGACTCGAGGGTTTATCTAAATAGGCGAAGAAAGCTCAACGGCGTAGAGCAACAAACAAAGATTCTTCCTTCGTCAGAATTACAAAGTTGGAGAACTAAAAGCATAACTTAATTGTTTTTACCTTAAAGCGTAAAGCTCTTAATTCGGAGGTTGAAATTTGTAACTCGTATTTCATACATCTTACGTCCTAACATTAGGTTAAGAATAACACCACTTCATTTTTGAATATGCTGCAATAGGCTATTGATTTTTGTCTGGTTGAGCGGAGTCGAAACCCTTTTGACAAGTCCTATATAATCTCGACTAAAAGCCTGTCCTGAGCGCAGACGAAGGGCTCGATTTGACTTAAAATAAAACAGTAAATTTAAAACACAATTGGTGTACTAATCAAATAACGTTGCTATCCTTATCATTCCGACTTTTGAGGACTCGAGGGTTTATCTAAATAGGCGAAGTAAGCTCAACGGCGTAGAGCAACAAACAAAGATTCTTCCTTCGTCAGAATGACAAAGTTGGAGAACTAAAAGCATAACTTAATTGTTTTTACCTTAAAGCGTAAAGCTCTTAATTCGGAGGTTGAAATTTGTAACTCGTATTTCATACATCTTACGTCCTAACATTAGGTTAAGAATAACACCACTTCATTTTTGAATATGCCGCAATAGGCTATTGATTTTTGTCTGGTTGAGCGGAGTCGAAACCCTTTTGACAAGTCCTATATAATCTCGACTAAAAGCCTGTCCTGAGCGCAGACGAAGGGCTCGATTTGACATAAAAAAACACAATACACGTAATTCGTAATTCGTAATTCGTAATTCGTAATTTGTAATTCGTAATTCGAAATTCGTAATTCGAAATTCGTGCTGAATTTAATTGCACAATAAAAGTATAACCTGTAAATCCGTCTTGTCCAATTCGTTTATTTTTGGTACGTTTGGTTATTCTCAACACCCACAGCTCTATGCTCATCAAACCTCGTAAAGCGCTCAACAAAGCCTTTCTTAAAATTAGACCGGACCGCAATGGCATCGAATTGTTTAAATCAAAGCTCATCCTTCTTTTAGATTCTAGCAAAGCCAATGAATCCGAGGAGTTTCATAAGAATTTGATTTCCGATTTTCTCAAAAATACCTATTATTCGCCGAATTATTTTATCAATACTAAAGGCCGAAATGATTTGGTGATCCACACCAGTTCGGAAGCTAAAAGTAATGTGGGCGTGATTATTGAAGCCAAAAGTCCGACCAACAAAGCCGAAATGATTTCGGAGAAAAGTTTAAATAGTAAAGCCTTGCAAGAATTGGTTTTGTACTTTTTGCGGGAACGCATCACGCACAAAAACCTGGAAGTCAAACATCTTGTGGCAACCAACCTCAACGAATGGTTTCTTTTTGACGCACAAATTTTTGATAAGCTTTTTGCACAAAACAAAACCTTTGTCAAGCAATTTCAAGACTTTGAAGAGGGAAAATTATCGGGTAATACCACGGATTTTTTCTACAGAGAAATTGCCAAACCTCACATCGCTTCGGTTGTTGATAAAATAGAATATACCTATTTTGATTTGGCTACTTACGATACGATTCTGCGGAATGCCGATAAAGAAGACGACGCCAAGTTGATTGTTTTGTACAAATTACTTTCGCCGGAACATCTTTTGAAACTGTCTTTTGCGAACGACAGCAATTCTTTGGACAAGAATTTCTATAATGAACTCCTGCATCTCATTGGCTTGACCGAAACCAAAGAAGGCGGCAAAAAACTCATTCAGCGTCCTAAAGTAGGCGAACGAAACAGCGGTTCTCTACTAGAAAATGCCATCAATCAGTTGGATAGTTTGGATAAAATATCCCGACTTCCCAACCCAAAACAATATGGCGTTACTTATGAAGAACGCCTTTTTACCGTAGGTTTAGAACTTTGCATTACGTGGGTCAACCGCATCTTGTTTTTAAAACTCTTGGAAGCCCAACTCATCAGTTACCACAAAGGCGACCGGAGTTATGCGTTTTTGCACAAAGAAGTATTGCACGATTATGACAACCTCAACGCGCTGTTTTTTATGGTGCTTGCCAAGAAACCCGAAGATAGAAACGATCGGGTCAAGGAGGTGTTTGCCAAAGTGCCGTACCTGAACAGTTCGCTTTTTGAACCTACAGATTTAGAACACGATACCTTATTTATTGCCGGATTAGAAGATAGTATTCCGCTTCCTTTTATATCGGGAACGGTGATTAAAGACGGCAACGGAAAGAAACACAAAGGCGAAATAAATGCCTTGGATTACTTTTTTGACTTTTTAGACGCCTACGATTTTGCCAGTGAAGGAAGCGAGGAAATTCAGGAGGACAATAAAACCTTGATTAACGCCTCAGTGCTAGGACTGATTTTTGAAAAAATCAATGGCTATAAAGACGGTTCGTTTTACACACCCAGTTTCATTACGATGTACATGTGTAAAGAAACCATTAGGCGTGCCGTGGTGCAAAAGTTCAAATCGGCACCTAACCCAACCAAAGCGGGCGAAAACTTCTCTACAATTGAAACGTTCAACGACTTGTACAACAGCATAACCGACTTGCAAGGAGCAAACGACATCATCAACAGCTTAAAAATATGCGATCCAGCCGTGGGATCGGGACACTTTCTGGTTTCGGCATTGAATGAAATTATCAGCATCAAGCAGGATTTGGGTATTTTGCTGGATAGAAAAGGCAAGCGTTTAAAGGAATACCAAATGGATATTGTAAACGATGAGTTGATTATAACTGATGACGATGGCGTGCCATTTACCTACAATCCCAAAAGTGCCGAAAGCCAGCGGGTGCAAGAAACCTTGTTTTATGAAAAGCAAACCATTATTGAAAACTGCTTGTTTGGTGTGGACATCAACCCGAATTCGGTTAAGATATGTAGATTAAGATTGTGGATTGAACTTTTGAAAAATGCCTATTACACAAGTAGGGACAAGTCGCGACTTGTCCCTACGTTGGAAACGTTACCCAACATTGACATCAACATTAAATGCGGGAATTCCTTGATTGCACGATTTGGGTTGGACGCTGATTTAAAGAAAGCCTTGAAGCAAAGCAAATGGAACATTGAAAGTTATAAACTTGCCGTGGATACCTATAGAAATGCCGAAAGCAAGGAACAGAAAAAAGACATGGAACGCTTGATTGCGGATATCAAAGGCAATTTTAGAAGTGAAATAGGGATTAACGACCCTAAGAAATTAAGTTTAGAAAAAAAGAAAGGCGAACTCTTTAATTATACCCAGCAAGTAGGCCTTTTTGACCGCAGCAAGAAAGAGCAAACCGCATGGAATAAGGCGGTAAATACGCTAGCGGGCGATGTTAAAAAACTAGAAACAGATATTGAGGAAATCAAGAACAACGCTATTTATGAAAATGCTTTTGAATGGCGCTTTGAGTTTCCCGAAGTCTTGAATGATGCTGGGGATTTTGTGGGTTTTGATGTGGTGATTGGGAATCCGCCTTATATCAAAGAATATGAAGGAAAAGAAATATTTGACGGGTTACGAAATAATCAAGTTTACCAAGGTAAAATGGACATTTGGTATATGTTTATGGCTGATGGAATAAAAATTCTTAATCAAAATGGTTTGTTAAATTTTATTGCACCTAATAACTGGGTTACTAATTCCGGAGCAAGCAAAATGAGGAATTATATGTTAGAAAATGCCAAGTTTATTCAACTCATTGATTTTGCTAATTATATGGTTTTTGATACCGCGAGTATTCAAACTATGATTATGCTATTTGAAAAAAATAAAGCTAATAATTACACATTTGATTATCGAAAAATAAATTACGCTAAACCACTATATGAAGATGCCATCGATATAATCGAAAACTATAAATCTGAAAATATCCAGTTATTAGCGCCAACAATAGTAAAACAAAATTTAATGGAGAAATCCTTTACTTTCAATAGTGGAACTGATGATGTGATTTTAGATAAAATACTTTCAAAAAGCAATTTTACGTTAGATGAAAAATTAGAGGTTGCTCAAGGTATAGTATTCCCACAAGATTTTTTAAACAAAGCATCCAACGAAAAATTAGTAAATTTCAAGGTTGGAGATGGAGTTTTTGCTTTGAGTGAAATTGAAAAGCAAAGCCTTAACCTTAATGATGATGAAAAGAAATTAATTAGACCTTACTTTACAAGTGAACAATTTCGAAGATATCACGGAACAAACGAAAATAAACTATGGATAATCTATACATCGTCAAAGTTTAAAAATGCAGACGAGATTAAACCATATCCTAATATAAAAAAGCATTTAGACCAATTTAGAACTATAATTACATCGGATAATCAACCGTATGGATTACACCGTACTAGAGTTGAGCGATTTTTTAAAGGCGAGAAAATTATCACATTACGTAAATGTGCTGGAAAACCAGTTTTTACTTACACAAATTTTGACTCGTATGTTTCAGCTACTTTTTATGTAATTAAGACTGATAGACTAAATCAGAAGTATTTAACAGGATTACTAAATTCAAGACTGCTGGAATTTTGGTTGCGAAACAAAGGAAAAATGCAAGGAAATAATTTTCAACTTGATAAGGAGCCCTTGATAAATATGCCAATAATAAAACCATCAGAGTTGATTCAAAAACAAATAGCATCAATAGTAGACCAAATTTTAACCCTAAAGCAAGCCGACGCTTCGGCTGACACATCGGTTTTAGAACGAGAAATTGATTTGATGGTGTATGAATTATATGGTTTGAGTGAGGGGGAAATTGGGGTTGTTGAGGGGAGTTAGGGGGCTGAGGTGAGGGCAACTAAAAAATGTTTTCGGATATTAAAAGGAATGAATAAGCTATATATATTCTTGCGTATATTTGGTAGTTGTAAAACATTTAAGAAAATGACCATAGCCTATAAAAAGAAATACTTGAATTTAAACCTCATATATGCTTTACTTTTCACTATAACTTTATTTACGGTTGCTTTGAATAGTGAAGAGAATTGGAAAATGATTATCGGAATATTGGTACCAGCTAGTTTCATCGCAAAATATTTTTATCAGAAACAAAAAAAATACCTTACAATTGAAGATGACAAGATAAAAGTCAATAACATTTTCGGTAGAGAAATTAACTTATATGAAATACTTACGATTGAAAAATACGCTGGAGATTATATACTCAAAACTGGAATTAAAAAACTAAAAATTGATATAACTATTATAGAGCCAGTGGAATTATCTAATTTAAATTCTGAATTAGAAAAACTAAATGTGAAATGGGAATAAAAACGTTTTACAACACCGTTTATAAATCCCGATAGCGCGGATTTTCAATCCGTGCCCAATCCCATAAAAATAACACTTAACGCCTAAATTATTTCCGATAACTATGATTTTCAATCATATAGCACCCGATAGCGCGGATTTTCAATCCGTGCCCAATCATATAAAAGCAAATCTTACTGCCTAATCCCGATACCCGCTAGCGCGGATTTGTAATCCGTGCCCGCTAACATTCCTGATTATGCACTTCAATTTTAGAACCTTGCTCCGCAAAATTACTCCAGCTCCGAAGATGTGTTTTCAGTTTTAAACTGATGTTTCTTACGATAAAAGATGCTAATCAAATAAAGATGATATCCTTATCATTCCCGCTCAGGAGGATTCGAGGATTTATCTGAATTGGCCAATTATGTTCAACGGCGTAGAGCAACAAACTGAGATTCTTCCTTCGTCAGAATGACAGAGTTGGAGCAGTAAAAGCCTGTTATACCTGATAGCGCGGATTTGTAATCCGTGCCCGCTAACATTCCTGATTATGCACTTCAATTTTAGAACCTTGCTCCGCAAAATTACCCCAGCTCCGAAGATGTGTTTTCAGTTTTAATCTGATGTTACTTACGATAAAAGATGCTAATCAAATAAAGTTGCTGTTCTTGTCATTCCGACTTAGCAGGATTCGAGGATTTATCTGAATAGGCGAAATATGCTCAACGGCGTAGAGCAACAAACTGAGATTCTTCCTTCGTCAGAATGACAAAGTCCCGCGCGATAAAGTTTCCAACTTTGAAAATGTATTTTTCAGTTTTAAACTGATTTAGTTAAAGCTAGTTAGGGGGTTTTACAAATTATTTCTAGCTCCGCAAAGTTTGTAACTTTAAGGATATTTTTTTAGTTTTGAACTGATTTAGATAAAGGTAGTTTGGGGGTTTTACGAATTATTCCTACCTCCGCCTCCGCTCCGCAAAATTTCCAACTTTGAGGACGTGTTTATCAGTTTTAAACTGATTTAGTTAAAGGTGGTTTGAAGGTTTTACGAATTATTTTAGCTCCGCAAAGTTTGTAACTTTCAGGATATTTTTTCAGTTTTAAACTGATTTAGATAAAGGTAGTTTGGGGGTTTTACGAATTATTCCTACCTCCGCCTCCGCTCCTCAAAGTTTCCAACTTTGAGGATGTGTTTTTCAGTTTTAAACTGATTTAGTTAACGCTTATTCAAAAATATTCAAATTACCCCTTTCTCATAATGGATTGAATATCAAAAATCTAATTTTTCTGAAGTAATAAAATATGCCAAAAGTTTTAGCAGTAAAACTCCTAAATATGATAGACAAAATAGATTACTGTGCTATAAACACAAATTGAAAATTCTTATTGGCACACATGCGTACTTTAGACAATAAAACTGTAACTGACAAAACTTGTTCTGTAGCAATTGCGCAATTTGGACTAGAAAGAAAGTTAGATTTATGGCATCGTCCAAAGTCTATTTACAGCAATTTGCAACAACTAACACGTGAAAGAGATCAAATAGTATTTGAAAGAACGATGGTAAAAAATCATCTACACGCAGAAAAATCAGAAACTGAACCTAATGAGAGTAGCTTGTCAGGAATTAATACCCGGATAAAGTTCTTGAATGGGCAGGAAAAAGAAATAAAAAAAGAGATAGGAAATTGGATTAGTACAGATGCCTATTTAAAACAAGAAATAGAAAACATTTGCACTATACCAGGAATTGATGAATTGCCAGCCGTTATTATTTTAGCAGAAACCAATGGTTTTGAACTCATCCGAAATAAAAGACAATTGACAAGTTATGCAGCATTAGATGTTGAAGAAAAGCAGTCTGGAACATTAGTGAAAGGAAAGCCACGTATATCAAAAAGTGGAAATAGACATTTGCGTAAAGCAATGCATTTGCCAGGATTAACCGCTGTAAGATGGGATGATAATTTTAGAGATTTATACGCAAGAATTGTCTCAAAAAATGGAATTAAAATGAAAGGATTGATAGCAGTTCAGCGAAAGCTTTTAGAAATGACCTACAGCATATTTAAGAATAAATGTTTTTATGAGAAAGAATACGAAGCCAAGCGAATTGATCAAAAAAATAGCGTCCCAGCACAAATGGCATAACACGCTATACAAGCTGGTTCTTGACCGCTTTAAATGCAAAATTAAAAAGAAAATGAATTACATGCAATAAATCCAAAATAAAAGACATTAGATTATTAAAGCAAAAACACTAATCTAAAGGATTTACTTAAAATCATTTTCCAAAAATAAATTAGATATTTTATTAGCAAATTAACACAGAATCTATCGAGAGGAGCTTTTTAAAAAGACTTTACAGCAATGTAATGTCTTTTTAAAAATCGCTAAAACGTACTTTTTTTCCATAGAAATTATCTACACTATTTAATCACTTGTATTAAAATTGATGTTTTCTACATATAATTATTTAACCCTAAGTAGTACTAAATTAAATCACATATTTAATCTTTCACTAAATAGATGCTTTCCAAACAAGGACATTTTTTGTAAAAGCTTTTAAATTTTATATATTTATAATCGAAAACTCAAATAACCTATTTATAAAACAATTATTATGGAATAATTCTCGTTTTCAACACTTATTTTAACGCTATTAACTAATTACCACTTAACCAAAACAATATGAACCAACCTTTTATTAAAAAAATTCGATTTAGTGTCTTTCTTGTATTTTTCATAACGCTTTCCACTGCCATAGGACATGCACAAAAAAAGAATGTTAAGAATAAAACAGCAGCACCTTTTGTTTCTGATAATGTCTTCAATGCTCTTAAATGGAGAAATATTGGTCCCTTTCGATCGGGAAGATCCCTAGCAGTAGCAGGACATGCAGACCATCCGTTGACGTATTATTTTGGTTCGACAGGTGGCGGAGTTTGGAAAACTATTGATGGTGGAAATGATTGGCTTCCTATTTCTGATAGCATCTTCAAATCGTCAGCGGTTGGCGCAATTACAGTAGCGCCATCTGATGCCAATGTAGTTTATGTAGGTATGGGTGAAGCCGATATGCGTTCTAATATTTCTTTTGGTGATGGAATGTATAAATCCGTAAATGCAGGAAAAACATGGTCTAAAATAGGACTAGAAAAAGCAGATGCCATAGCGAATATAGAAGTGCATCCCACAGATGCAAATATCGTTTTTGCAGCAGCAATGGGTAATCCTTTTAAGTCTAATCCTGAACGAGGCGTTTATCGCAGTAAAGATGGTGGCAAATCATGGCAATTAGTATTGTCTAAAGATGAGAATACAGGCGCAATGTGTGTTCGTATTGATCCCAGCAATCCACGAATAGTGTATGCAACGCTGTGGGAAGGATACCGTAATGGGCATTCTATGTCATCCGGTGGAAAAGGTTCTGGAATGTATAAATCTATTGATGGCGGTGACAATTGGAAATCCCTAAACGAAAAACCAGGAATGCCTGTTGGAATGCTTGGGAAAATGGGTATCGCGGTCTCTCCAGTAAATTCTAATCGTTTGTATGCTTTAATTGAAAATACAAAAGGAGGTCTTTATCGTTCTGATGATGCCGGTGAACATTGGGAATTAATTAATGAAGATAAAAATCTTTGGCAACGCCCATGGTATTATATGAATTTACAAACCGATCCCAAAAATGAAAATGGTTTGATTGTATTAAATGTTAATGCTTGGAAAACTTTTGATGGAGGGAAAAGCTTTAAAAAAATAAATGTGCGACACGGAGATACGCATGATGTGTGGATAAACCCTAAAAATCCAGATAACTTTATTATAGGTGATGATGGCGGAGGAGAAGTTACCTTCAACGGAGGAGAAACATTCACGGAAATAGACACGCCAACCGCGCAATTTTATCACGTATCAGTTGACAATGAATTCCCCTATAATATTTATGGCGCGCAACAAGATAATTCTTCGATACGCATTGCTTCAAGAACAAGTGGTAATAGTATAGGCACGGAATCATGGTATGCAGTTGCAGGTGGAGAAGCAGGCTACATTCAAGCTGACCCTAACAACGCTGATATTACTTATGGAGGCGAATATGATGGCCAGTTAAGCTCTCATAACAAAAAAACGGGACAAAGCAAAGACATCTCTCCTTACCCAGAATCAAACATAGGAGCCCCATCAAATGCAAAAAAATATCGTTTTCAATGGACGTACCCAATTGTTTTCTCTCCTCATAATCCAAAAAGAATGTACGTTACTTCTCAAGTAGTACATGTAACGGAAGACCAAGGAAATTCGTTTGAGATTATTAGTCCTGATTTATCTAGAAATGATCCAAAAACTACAGGCGAAACTGGTGGGCCAATAACTAAAGATCAAACTGGAGCCGAAGTTTATGCCACTATATTTACACTCTCAGAATCCCCTTTGGAGAAAGGCGTTATCTGGACAGGTTCTGATGACGGTTTGGTGCATATTACGAAAAATGATGGAGGAAAATGGGAGAATATATCGCTGCCAAAGTCAGTACTGCCTGAGTTTTCATTAATCAGTATGATTCATACTTCGGAACATGAAAAAGGGAAAGCCTATTTAACTGCCAATAAATATATGTATGGTGATCGCACACCGTACATGTTTAAAACAGTCGATTATGGGAAAAATTGGACCAAAATAACCAATGGGATCCCATCTGATGAATATTGTAGAGTACTGCGCGAAGACCCCAATAAGGCTGGATTATTGTTTGCTGGAACCGAGAGAGGAGTATATGTGTCTTTTAATGATGGAGATTCTTGGCAAAAGCTAAACCTAAATCTTCCAATTACTCCTATTCGTGATTTACAAATTCAAAAAAGAGAAAAGGATTTAATTGTAGCTACTCACGGCCGAGCCTTTTGGATACTGGATGACATAACGCCACTTTATGAAATAAAAGACAAAACTATTAAAGAGGACAAACACCTTTTCAAGCCTCGCGCCGCTTATAGAATGAAAGGCGGGCAAAGTGAAGACACGAATACGGGAACCAATGCACCTAATGGAGCAATTGTACGCTATTATTTCAAAAAGAAACCTTCCACAGAGATAAAATTACAGTTCTTGACACAACAAGGAGATACGATTATTACCTACTCTTCTACAAAAAATTTGAAAGGAGAGCCAATGAAAATCGCCAAAGAATTTTTTCAAGATACTAAAAAAGAGCAGCCCGGTTTTATCACTGCAAAAGCTGGTATGAACACATTTGTGTGGAACATGCGGTACCCAAATGCAACCGCTGTTGAAGGAACCAATATAATGTGGGCAGGATCTGGCGAGGGTGCCAAAGTGGTTCCAGGGAATTATATCGTTAGATTAATTGAAGACAAGACAATTATTGCAGCATCACCAATTGAAATAAAACTAGACCCAAGAGTTACTGTTAGTGATGCTGATTTAAAAGAGCAATTTGATTTACATCAAAAAGCGAACAAAAAGGTAAATGAAGCGCATATCGCTATTAACCAAATCCGAAAAATCCGCACGCAAATTAATGACTATATCGCTGCAGTGAAAGATACTATTGTCGTGAATGAAATAAAAAAAATGACAAAACTGACTTTGGAAAATCTAGATAAAGTAGAAGCAACATTAATGCAGCCTAAAGCTAAAGCGCCACAAGACGTATTAGCGTATCCAATTCAATTAAATGATAAAATGGCTGGATTAGGATCTAATATTTCCTCATCAGAGTCAAAACCAACACGAAATGCTTACGTTGTTTATGAAGATTTAGCAATGAAAATAGATGCGGAAATCAAAAAAATAAAAGACATTATTGATAAAGATGTTAAGGAGTTTAATGCTTTTGTCATGAAACAGCAAATTCCGGCTATTATCTTAGAAAAGAAGTACAATAAATAAAACTTGATTTTTCAAGTTTCCACAACAAAAAAAAGGGTAGAAAATATAGATTTTTCTGCCCTTTAAAAAAAAGTTAACAATACCCTTTCCTGTGAGTTGCATTATTACATTGCCATTATTTGATTTTAGTAAAAATTAGAATCATTCGCACGAACAAGAATACATATTTCATCCCTATTGAGTTTAAGTGCCTTTGTGTTCCTTAAACCTTTATTGTGTCCCTATCAACAAAAAAATATTTACTCACTCAGCATCTCCACGCAAATGATAAATTTCCCCAATTAAAGGTTCAAAAGAAAATTTAGCATTGTACCCTAATTCATTCTAATCAAATCCCTGCATTAGAGTCTGATATTGAATTTTAGCAACTATTCGGTTGTGAAATTCTTAAAAATAAGTAGGTTATTATTAATTTTAAAAATGGATTATAAAAAATCTCTCTGGTTTTCAATATTTTGGTTGTAAGTCTGTTTTGATTGTTAATACTTACTGGGTCTATTTGCCTTGTTTTATATGTTTTACAACTGAAATTTGTAAAAAATAAAATATCTTTTTTGACAACTCAACCTAGCATAGAATCCCTTTTAGAAATCATAGCAAAACAAGCTGTGCAGATTGAGCAGCTTTTAAAAAGGGTTGAGCAACTTGAACTTGAACTTGCCGTTTATAAAAGTAAAAAAAACAGTACTAACAACCATATTGCGCCATCCAAGGATGAAAATCGTATCAAAACCAATCAATCCTTACGTGAGAAAACAGGTGAAAAAACCAGCAGGTCAACTGGGACATCTGGGAAAAACGTTGGATTTTTCATACGATATTAGTCAGGTTGACCAAGTGGTACAACACCTACCTGATTATTGCAATTCTTGTGGTAAAACCTTAGTAAGTGCTGAAAAAGCACTCTTAGATAAACACCAGATAATTGATATTCCACCCATTAAACCCGTGCGAATTGAACATCAAATTTTTAGTAAAACCTGTACTTGTGGTTGCGTGAACAAAGAGAAATTTCCACAAAATATGCCTTTAAAAATTCAATATGGACCTAATATTAAAGCTACAATCGCTTATTTGAGCACAGGTCAGTATGTTCCTTTTCCAAGGATGCAAGAATTTTTTTCGGATGTGATGAATCTATCTATTTCTGAAGGTGGAATAGCACACATTTTACAACGATTTGCTCAAAAATCAACTCCTTTATATTTAATGATTAAACACGGTATTCAGTGCGGTGCTTGTGTTGGAACAGATCAAATGCTTAAGCATTTGTGAAAACGAATGAAACAAAATAAAACATGAACAAACAGGAGTTGTGGTAAATGGCGCAAAATATTGGCGGTGGTGCTGGCAAAATTCACGTTTTACCTACATTACTATCACTGATAATAAAGGATTTAAAACCATTGAAAATGAATTTCAGAATGGTCTTCCAAATACATTTTTAGGTCACGACCGCTATGCGGCACGTTTTAAATGTAAAGCTAAAGGACATTAAATTTGTATAGCCCACTTACTGCGAGATCTCAATTACATTGAGGAATTATACAAAAGTGAGTGGCAAAATCGGTTAAGATTAAACTCTATCAAGCTTTAAAGTTAAAAAATAAATTACTCTCAGATAATATAATGCCCAAAATATAGAACGCAAAAATATAGAAAACAAACTGGATGAACTACTCAAAACAATAATTCCAGAGCCACATAAAAAAGCAATTACTTTACAAAAACAACTCCTTATTCATCAACAAGAAATACTTCTTTTTCTAGATCATCCAGAAATACCACCCGATAATAATGGATCATAAAGAGCAATCAGACCCCAGAGCTATGCTCAAACTGGCGCAGCAAACATAATAGTGAAACAAAAATATCAGGACAGCTTAAATCTACATCTGGAGCCGATGCTTTTGCAATCATAAGATCTATAATTAATACCACTATCAAATCTAAAAAAATGTTTTTCACGCACTTTTGCTCACAGCTTTGAAGGGAACACAATAGTTACAAAATATAAATTAGACGGAAGACAATCACAGTTTTAACTTTTTAATAAAGAAAAATACTAGAGAAAGTAAATAGAAAATTGAGCTAGAATTTGCCGCGAAGCATCATTTTGGCTAAATTTTTCTTTTACAATGCAGTACCTTTAATTCTGATAAATTGACAAATAATAGTTTAAACTTTGCCCTTAAAAAATTGGAACCACCGACATAATTCTATTTATTTTATGATTGGTTTTAAAACATTCCAAACATTTGTGGCCAGTATTTCATGGCCTTCTTTTGTGGGATGAATACCATCAGATTGATTCAAAGCAGCTACACCGCCAACATTTTCCAATAGAAAAGGAATTAAATATACATCATTCTTTTCAGCCAATGAAGGAAATAAGTCCTGAAATTCTGTTGAATACGTTTGTCCCATATTCGGTGGAAGTTGCATACCCGCTAAAATAATTTTTGTTGATGGATATTTTGTCTTTACCGCATCAATAATATATTGCAAATTCTCTTTTGTTTGTTGCAACGGCACTCCTCTTAAACCATCATTTGCACCTAATTCCAAAATAAAAATAGCTGGTTCTTCATTTAAAACCCATTCAATTCTGTTTTTGCCACCCGACGTTGTTTCGCCACTTACACCCGAATTAACAACAGTATAATCTAATTGCAATGCGTCTATTTTATCTTGAATTATTCCAGGAAAAGCGTCGTTCACATCTTCTAATCCATAGCCTGCGCTTAAACTATCACCAAAAAAAAGAATTTTTTTAGAACTATTAGTTTGAGCTTGTTCCGTTTCTGTTTCAGGTGACTTTGTTTCTGAATTGCTTCCTTTGTTAGCGTTATCAGATTTACAAGCAACGAACAAAATCAGTATAGCAAAGTGAGAAAACTTTATGAAAACCTTTAGATTTCGAGTGACAGTATTTAGTAGCAATTGTCTATTTTTCAGCATCAGCATATTATAAAAAAAATTAAATAAAAATAATGTCAAATATATTAAAGATTAATGATTTAGAGAAAACTTATACGAGTGGTTCTAAAAAATTAACAGTAATTAGCAATATCTCATTTGAAGTCGAAAAAGGTTCTATCTTCTCCATTGTTGGACCGTCAGGAAGCGGAAAAACAACATTATTAGGACTTTGTGCGGGTTTGGATTATCCAACTTCTGGAACTATTGAACTTTGCGGAACACCTTTACAAGCTTTAAATGAAGATGAACGCGCTGCCTTGCGAAACAAAGAAGTGGGTTTTATTTTTCAGAATTTTCAACTGTTGCCAACCTTAACAGCTCTGGAAAACGTAATTGTCCCTTTAGAATTACAAGGTGAAAAAAATGCGGCAAAGTTTGGTATCGCTTTATTAGAAAAAGTAGGCTTAGGCGATCGTTTGCATCATTATCCTTCGCAATTATCTGGAGGTGAACAGCAACGAGTGGCATTGGCAAGAGCGTTTTCTAATAAACCCTCTATTTTATTTGCAGATGAACCTACAGGGAATTTAGATGAAGAAACTGGTGAAAAAGTTATTCAGTTACTTTTTGAGTTAAATAAAGAAGCCGGCACCACTTTAATTATTATTACGCATGATTTAGATTTAGCAAATCGTACGCAACGAATTCTACGATTAAAAGGTGGGAAGATTATTTCAAACGAAAAAACAACAACTATTTAATGAGCAATATTAATTCAAAATTGAATTTTCAGTGGCTTTTAAAAATGGCTTGGAGGGACGGTAGAGCGAGTCTATCCCGTTTACTGCTTTTTATGGCTTCCATCATTTTGGGTATTGCAGCGGTAGTTTCCATTCAATTGTTTAGTGAAAACTTAAAGCAAAACATTCAAAAACAGTCAAAATCCTTAATGGGAGCCGATTTTATTATTGACAGTAAGCAAGAACCGTCTAAAAAAGTGCTCACCATTATAGACTCTTTAGGAGCTGATGCTTCGGAAGTGAACTTTGCTTCAATGGCTGCTTTTCCTAAAAATGGCGGAACGAAATTAGTAAAAGTGCGGGCCATGGAAGGGCAATTCCCTTTTTATGGCAACATTACAACTGAACCCGTAGAAGCTGGTGCAACTTATCAGAGTTTAAAAGGAGCTTTAGTAGATGCCACTTTGTTATTACAATTCAACCTTAATCCCGGCGATTCCATAACAATTGGCGAATTGACGCTTCCTATAATTGGTGCTTTACAATCCATTCCGGGTACTACAGCCATTTCATCGTCTGTAGCGCCAGCCGTTTTAATTCCTTTTTCTTTATTAGAAAAAACAAATTTGTTGCAATTGGGAAGCAGAAAAGAATACCAGTACTTTTTTAAAGCACCGGAAATGGATTTAAATAAGTTGACTGAAAAACTAAATCCTATTCTCAATGCCGAAAATGCCGATTTAGATACGCATGTTAGCACAAGCGAAAATTTAGGAAAACGGTATGATAATGTGAGTCGGTTTTTAAATTTAGTAGCTTTCATTGCGCTTTTACTCGGATGCATTGGTATTGCAAGTTCGGTACACATTTACATCAAAGAAAAGCTGAAAAGTGTGGCGGTTTTAAAATGTTTAGGAGCCTCAAGAAAACAAGCCTTTTTAATTTATTTACTGCAAATCATCAGCATTGGTTTTGTTGGTGGAATAATTGGTTCCGCCATTGGAACGGGTTTACAATACGCTTTCCCTTATATTTTGCAAGACTTTTTACCATTTGATGTCCAAGTAATTATATCCGTACAGCCTTTAATTATGGGTGTTGCTTTGGGTGTTTTAATGTCGGTTTTATTTGCATTATTGCCGTTATTAGGCACTTGGTACGTATCGCCATTAGAAGTTTTAAGAGGTGCTGAAGACAATTTGCAAAAGCCGAAATTTGCACGAATTACAGTCTTTTTGACGATTGTACTTTTTATATTTCTGTTTTCTTTTTGGATGCTGAAAGACGCCGTAGATGGATTAATTTTTACCGGTGGTATTTTCATCACTGTTGCGATATTGGCGGGTATTTCACATCTATTTATTCAATTGATAAAAAAATATTTTCCAAGTTCTTGGGGCTATACGAAACGACAGAGTTTACTTAACTTATTTCGTCCTAATAACCAAACCATGGTACTTGTTTTGGCTATTGGTTTAGGTACTTTTTTAATAAGTACGTTATATTTTACGAAAGATATTTTGTTGGCCAAAACCACGATCGAAAATAAAAAGAAAGATGCCAATATCATTTTGCTTGATGTGCAAGCTGAACAAGAAACAGCGCTGTTGCAAACCCTTAAAAGTAAAAATTTAGAGGTAATTGCTAACGTTCCAATTATAACGATGCGGATGGAACGTATTCGTGGCAGGTCGGTAAATGAAATCCGTCAAGATAGCACAATTAACATGCGTAAATGGGTTTTGAATAGGGAATTTAGAGTCACTTATCGCGATGCTTTATCGGAAACTGAAGAATTAATCGAAGGCGAATGGATCGGAAAAGCATCACCTAGAAAACCCATTCCAATATCTATTTCAGATAAAATGGCTGAAGATGCAAATTTAAAGCTGGGTGATAAACTCGTTTTTAATGTTCAAGGTGTTTTAATGGAAACTTTTGTAGGCAGTATTCGGAAAGTAGATTGGACGAGTTTGCAAATAAATTTCATGATTTTATTCCCGACTGGCGTTTTAGAGTATGCCCCTCAATTTAATGTAATGACAACTTATGTACCCAACAAAGAAAGTTCTGCGGCTTTACAGCGAGATTTGGTACAAAAATACCCCAATGTGACCATTTTAGATCTTCGGCAAGTGTTCACCATTGTAGAAGATATTCTTGACAAAATTTCGTGGATTATTAATTTTATGGCATTATTTAGTATTTTAACAGGCTTAATTGTACTCGTCGGTTCAGTTAGAAATAGCAAATACCAACGTATCAAGGAAAGCGTTCTATTGCGAACTTTGGGTGCAAAAAGCAAACAAATTTTACAGATAACTGCTTTGGAATATATTTATTTAGGAATATTAGGAAGTTTAACTGGTGTTTTATTATCTTTAATCGGAAGTCAATTGTTAGCTCTTTTAGTTTTTAAAGAACCATTTATACCTTCCCTAATTCCGTTTTTAGTGTTCATACCAGGAATTACATTTTTAGTGGTGCTGATTGGCTTAAGCAATTTGAAATCTGTTTTAAATAGCCCACCATTGGAGGTATTGCGGAAAGAAGTTTAAAAGTATGACAATTGTGAATCATCCTGTTTTTCTTGAAATTTTTCTAAAACAGGATGATTGATATTTTTGCTTTACCGCAAAACTATTTTTAAATTCTACACTTGGAAACAAAAAATAGTTGTATTCTAAATTTGGGCTATTTGTAAGAAGTATTGCAAGTGCTTAAAAATTTGCATTTACAGTTGAAGTTGATAGCAATGTAGTTTCTACTTTAAACGTAATGCTTAAAATTATTTGAGAATAATAAAATTCTTTTTCACAATGTAAAAGCAACTAATAATTACATCACTGCGTTGTTTTCTTCATAAAATCTACCGTTTCATCAATGCGGTCGTTCCAAGGCCAAAAATATTGCAAAATCATAGGAATGTGCTTCTTGTTTACTAAAATGGGAGTTACGTCTTTCTGATACTGCTGCAATTCTTTGACAAAACGATTGTTTACTACTTTGATGGATTGATAGGTTTTCTTTCCCACATAAATTAGAAATGGTGGAGTGTTTTTGTTTAAGAAATAAATAGGCGAAGCATTTTTCCATTCCTTTGGGTCATTTGTCCAAGTAGTTAAATAATCATTTTCGTTTGTGGGTGGGAATTGCTCAAAATAATGTTTCATGTCTAATCCTGCTGCATGATTCAAAATAATTCTCGAAACGGTATTTTTTTCCACTCCATATTTGGGATTCATGGTAGCCAAAGCCACTAAATGTCCTCCCGCAGAATGACCAGTAACAAAAAGCTTTTCGGGATCTCCACCGTATTTTTTGATACTGGTTTCCACCCGTTTAATCGCACTTGCAATTTCTGAAGCTATCTGATCATAATTTGCCTCTGGACTCAACGTATAACTCGGAATAATCGTAATTACATTTTTCGTGGCAAAATTTCTTTCAAAAAACCCTTAAATGTTTTTATTTCCCGTGTTCAATTTTCACCGTGAACGTATACTAAAACAGGCAACTTCTCCGCTTTTACTTTTCGAGGAACAAATACATTTAGTTCCATTGGCTTATTCTGAACCGAAGTTACATAAGTGATGTTCTTGAATTTTTTGGTGCTGCAACTTGAAAATGCAAGCAGTACGGAAAGGAGGAGTAAATAACGCATTCGTTTTTTATTGTAATATATGATAAAAGTAGGAAAATAAGCTCAACTTTTTTTTAGAATTAAATCTTTCAATTTTAGAATTAAGCTTTGAAGTAACTTATACAGCACATTTATTGAAGAGATTGTAAAATTAGCAGCAGCTAGAAAATCTAATTTTATCCCAAAGAGCCAGCGGCTCGACCAATTTCCCAACCCGTGAATTTATTCGCGAAAGAAAAAAAACACAGCCTCAACAAAGAGCCAGCGGCTCGACCGATTTCCCAACCCGTGAATTTATTCACGGAGGAGAAAAAATACAACCTCAACAAAGAGCCAGCGGCTCGACCGATTTCCCAACCCATGAATTTATTCGCGGAGGAGAAAAAATACAACCTCAACAAAGAGCGATCGGCTCGACTGATTTCCCTACCCGTGAATTTATTCGCGAAAGAGAAAAACCACAACCTCAACAAAGAGCCAGCGGCTCGACCAATTTCCCAACCCGTGAACTTATTCGCGAAAGAAAAAAAACACAACCTCAACAAAGAGCCAGCGGCTCGACCAATTTCCTAACCCGTGAATTTATTCGCGGTTTATCAAAAATACAACCTCAACAAAGAGCCAGCGGCTCGACTGATTTTGTACCCCATCAATTTATTAGTGGGTTTATCAAATCAAATCAAATCCTCAAAAAGATACCGATCCTCATACGGAATTTCAAACTCATCCAACAACGCAATATATTCCTCCTTAAACGATTTCTTTCTGTGATGTTCCTCTTGATTGGCAATGTAATTATAGACATTTTTCACCGCAGATTTGCTATACGAAAATACGCCGTATCCTACTTGCCATTCAAACCGCTCTTTCAGCAATCCAGTTTCATTGATGCGTTTCGAGGATTTTGCCTTTACCGATTTCATTAAATCAGAAATAGAAACCGTAGGTTTTAAACTTAAAAAACAGTGGACATGATCCTCCACTCCATTTACAATAATAGTTTTGCATCCCGTCTCGTTAATTAAATTACCAAGAACTGCAAAAACACTGCTTCGCCAATCTTTGTGCAAAACTGCTTTTCGGTATTTGACTGCAAATACACATTGGATATAAACTTGATGGTAGGTGTTTGCCATAACTTATCTAATTAAAGATTTATTATGTCAAATTTAATTAAAATTGTGAAGTAATTTAAGAGTTGAAAATAAGATGTTTATAATTTGAAGCTTTATTTATTGGAATTCCTTTA
Organism: Flavobacterium sp. PL11; assembly: GCF_035985025.1. Classification (NCBI taxonomy): domain Bacteria; kingdom Pseudomonadati; phylum Bacteroidota; class Flavobacteriia; order Flavobacteriales; family Flavobacteriaceae; genus Flavobacterium; species Flavobacterium sp. PL11. Next base: position 63,497 of record NZ_JAXCIA010000003.1, on the reverse strand, counting down.
TTGAGATTTTTTCATTGAAGGGTTTGTTTATAGGACTTCTTTTCCATTCCCTTGGATTGAAATCCAAGGCAAAAACATCGGCCGTTCCTCTGGAACTTTTATTAGAATTGGGTTTTCTAATTTACTTTGGATTGAAATCCAAGGTAACAAAATGGGTCGTTCCTATGGAACTTTTATTAGGATTGACTTTTCAAGTTTTTAATGATTTACTTTTAAAATATTTCTTAAATCCGCAAGCTACTGAATTAGGAAAGAGAAAAAGTCAGTGAAAACAATGCTTCAAAGACTTTTTTCTTTCCAAAATTTTGACTAAATTTAGTCAAAATCTCTCACAGGATGAAAATTACGACTTCTTTAGAAAATATCCACAGTTTTGGCGGATTAAATTTTGTGTCAAACGAATTTAAAACACTTGATTTTGCACAAATAATTGACAACCAATTAGGTAATAGAAGCCCATTTGCCCAATATTCTTATTCAGATATTTTGAAAAATATGTGGATGATTGCTTTCGCTGGTGGCGATTGTGCTGAAGATATTCAGGAACACTTAAAAACGGAACTTCAAAATACCATTGACATGAATGTTAGTTCGCCCGATACTATTCTGCGAGTGCAACAAGAACTAGCAAGTGCTACAAAAATCATATATTCAAAGGCTCAAGTTGAGAATCAAATCAAAACAAATGAAAATCTTAATAAATTAAATTTAAGCATTTTAAAGAAATTAAATGTGTTTAATCAGCATAAATATCATGATTTAGATTTTGATAATCAGTTTATTGCCACTGAAAAATATGATGCAAAGAAAGGGTACAAAATGATTCACGGCTATTTCCCATCTGTTGCTTCAATTGGAAGAAATACTGTTTATTTTGAAAATAGAAATGGTAATTCCAATGTCAAATTTGAGCAACACGAAACTTTAGAAAACGTTTTTACATTGCTCAAAACTAACAACATAAAAATTGGAAGAGCACGAATGGATTGTGGCTCATTTACTCAAAATGTTATTGAAAAAGTGGCATCACATTGTAAAATATTTTACATAAGAGCTCAAAAATGCGAAGATTTACTGCAACAACTCAAGTCAGTAACTACTTGGCAAACTATTGAAATCAATCATAAAAAAGTAGAAGTTTGTAGCTTGAATTATAAACCTTTTAAAAAAGAAACCTCATACCGATACGTAATTAGTAGAGAGCCAAACGATACAGGTCAAGTAGATGTTTTTCAGCAAGATTCATTCATTTACAGAGCTATAATTACTAATGATTCCGCTTTATCAAAGCAAGAAGTTATTGAGTTTTATAACCAACGTGGGGCTTCTGAAAAAATATTTGATGAATTAAATAATGATTTTGGCTGGAAGCATTTGCCTTTTTCATTTTTAAATCAGAACACTGTTTATATGATGATTATGGTAATGTGTAGAAATTTTTATCTCTATTTAGTGGAAAAAATTTCTGAAAAAGTGACATTTATAAAAAGTAGTTTTCGATTAAAGAAGTTCATTTTTCGATTTGTCGTAGTACCATCAAAATGGATAAAAAAATCAGGTCAAAAAACCTTAAAACTCTTTACCAACATGCCATATCATTTAGTTCTAACGTGATAATACGGCTCAAAAAAGCTAAATATTACCACAATTACGTTTTGTATTTAAAATTAAAAGCTTGAATTACAGCGTTTTGACTTTTTATTCTTTTCGGGCTCATCGTTGACGAATAAAAAAATCGCAAACGCAATAATTGCAAGCACAAATAAATTAACGAACTATATTACAGACTTTTTTTTTAAAATTAAAGACTGTTTTAAACAAAAATTGGATAATAATCGATTTTTAAATCCGAAAAGGATATTTAGATTAAACGAATTTGTAGCTTGCGGATTTAAGGTTATTTAATTAGTTAATTATAAATCAAAAATTTTAACGTCTTTTCCATTAAGATTTTTAGTTGTCTGTACATCTACAATTCACATTGGAACAACAAAGTATTTAATGTGATAATTGCGTCCAAAATTTCATTCATGTCAGATAAGTCAATATCTTCCATCATTTCTGCTAAATCGTCATCACTAACATTGTAGTAGTTTAATGAAGAGGCTACTTTGTCAATTATTTGTTGTTTCAGATCTTTCATTTTTATTAATTTAAAATATAATTTCGTTCCATTTTATAAAGTTCTACATTGTTATCATTTAATCTCGGTATTACAACCATATCATATATTGTAGCATAAGGCTTGTCATCGTGTTTTCTTAACAATCGACCTCTTCGCTGAATAAACTGTCTAGGATTACCTGTTCTACTTGCAAAAATTCCAACTTCTGCTCGAGGAACATCAACACCTTCATCTAACATTTTCATAGCAAAAAGCATGTCGATTTTCCCTTCGGAAAAACCTCTTAATAAATCTTTCAAGTTTTGTCCGCCACCAACGTAGGAATTTATTTTTAGATTAGGTAAGATTTCATGTCCCGCTACTAAAAATTTATTAAGCATTCGTTCCGAAGTTCCATCTTCTTCGTAAACGTAGCCTTCTGGAATATAAGTAAAAATATATTTAAGTTTGTTTATCTGTTTTAATTCTAATAAAATTTCTTTAAAACATTCAATCTTATTGTTTGCTTTATGGATGATGCTTTTTCTTTTTAAAAGTAATATTTCTACAATTGGATCTTTTTTAAATTCCCCTTTTTCAAAATCAAAAAACTTCAAAAGCTTTTTAGAAATTTCGATATATTCTTCTAGTTCATCTTCATTTAATTCAACAATTACGGGGTGGTATTTATAGCTGCATAAAAAATCATTATCCATAGCTTCTTTCATTGAGAAGCTGTAAGTATAAGGCTCTTTATCATTGAAAAATTTATCTATAAATGCTGTACCTTCTGGGTCATAAATTCGTTTTGGTGTTGCCGACAAACCAATACGTTTTTTTATCAATGAATTGTTCATTGCGGCTTTGATATTTTTTGCACCCATATTATGCGCTTCATCTGCAATCAAAATAAATTCTTGCTCTACTTTCTTGAAATATTTTTGAAATTTAGTCGAAGTGAAACTTGCATAAGTTGAAATCAATACAAGATCCTTTTTTAAACCAGCATTGAAATTACTGACATAATTAGAAAATTCTTTTTCCCAATTGCTTCCGCCACCTATTTTAATACTATTTTGAAAATTAAATGACAACACTTCTTCTTCCCATTGATTAAGTAACGCTATTGATGGCACTAAAATAACGACAAAGTAAGTATTGGTTTTTTTATACTCGTTTAGGACACAGTTAAGCGAAGTTTTTGTCTTACCCGTTCCGGTTGCCATACCAAAAACACCTGTAAAATTATTTTTTACCCAATTACTATAAGCTTTATTTTGATACTCTCTAGGTTTGTATGGAGGAGGAAATCGTGGCTCATTAAAAATTTTAGAAACGGTTTTATTGAATTTCTCTTTTAAAGCCTTATTTACTTTTTTGATTTTATTCTCTTCTTCGGTATATGCGTCCCCGTTTAATTCTACAAGCTCTACCTCTTCATCTAAAAGCTGATATTCATCAAGTGAAATAGATTTCTGCTTTATAATATTGATAAGTTTCTCTGGATTCAAATAAATAAAATCCTTTGATTCTTTTTTAAAAATCTGGTCATAATCTACAGTCTCATTTTTGATATTTGCTCGTTCGGATGCTTCGCCCCAAGAACGATTGATAACAAAGCTTTCGCCATTGCAAACTATACCTTTATAAGTAAAATTACAACTGCCAACGATATTAATTATGTTGTCTTCAGTATCCCAAAACAAAGCTTCCTTATAGTGTGAAATCTCTCCGCTTTTCGTAGTTACGGGAATAACACCAATTCTATTATTATCAATTAAATAGCGTAAGCAATTATAAAAATGATTTACCTGTTTTTTTGTAAGTACATCATTTAGTCGGTCTAAATCGCTTAATATATGCTGCTCAATAGCGTTATAAAAGTCAGGCTCTAAAACGTATTTATCATTAATTAATTTATAATCATTTTCGTTTACAAAGTGATTTATTAAGAAATCAATTGTACCGCCGTTATAAATAAACTGTGCAAAGCCATAAGATAAAGTACTAATTGATGAGGAACTAAAATAACCTAATTTGAATTGTATCTTTTTTGAAATAGGAATAATCTCTCCGAAAAACTCGAAAGGAATCATTTCTCCAGATGAGGACACTTTTAGAGTAACAGGTAATTTTACATCGATAAATGACATAAAGAATTTGATAAGATATATTAATCGATAAATATAAGAAAATTAATAAAAAACAATTCAATTCTATACTTTATAAATTAAAAAAAATGTAAAATTTATTTCGCCTACATTATGGCTATTGTATTATCGCACGAGAAAACCACCTTTCACAAAAACACAGCAACAATAAAAATCGTTTTCAATAGAAAACATTTTTAATTGATCATTTTTTATAAACATTCCTCGAATATTATTGCTTTAACTGAATAAATTTTAAGTATTACCGCCATTAATATTTAGTTTATTTAACAATTATGCAAATCTGCAACAATTCTTAAAAAAGTGAGATCCTTTTTGTAAACTAATAAATATTTTGGCTACATTTGATTAGTAATCAAAGTGTTGTGTTTTAATTGCTACATTTTAGCATTGATTTAGAGTACTGATAAACAATTATTTTTAAAAGCAGTTTATAACCTTAAAAAATAGTAAGCATTACCATCTTAAAATATAATTATAACTGCCCTTTAATAATTATAGCAGCTTTGAATTTTATTACTAATTGCAAGTTATTAATACTTGAGAAATTTGTAATCGCACCTACAACCTTACAAATAAAGTTTATCAATAATGTGAGAATAATTTAAACTATTTCTTATAACTAATAAAATATTTTGACTAATTCATAAAATGCTTTTTTCAAGGTAAAAATGTTTTTTAAGGAATAAAATTCTTAAAGCATTATAATTCAATTAATAATACAAATAATATGGCAATAAGTCAAATCGAAAGTTTTCGATTTGACTTTAAATCTTGACACCATACATTGCAAGGAGTTCAACTAAAACTAAAAACCTGTGATTTCACATCGTTTAAGTTCAACTGGAATAAAAGAGAAATTATTGTTTTTAATTTAATAAAACTTCAATAATAGATTCTCTAATACGAATAGTGTTTTGCTCCTAGTTTTGAATTAAAAGAATAGTATCCCAATCAATCAAAATAAAATAGCGCACTTATTATAAATTCGACCATATATTCTGAATTCCAAAAGCCCTTTTGGACAAAAAACCTACAAACAAAAATTAAAGGATTATTCAATTTCAGCAAAGCAGCTCATTAAAGTTAAAAATTTATGCGAATACATTAATACTAATCGCGATGCTGAAATTAATCACCCGTCAAAAATAATATGCCTTAATTAAAGGTAAAATTGCTATGACTGCTATTTACGAAAGGTATTGTGTATCCGAACTTAGAATTTATAATATACCAAAATCAATAGAAAGAGAATGAGACTCAGGGTTGCCGAAAACTGCACAGAGTAGGCATAAATCTTAAATGTTTTTAAAATGGCAAAAGAGAAACTAGAGCTTAAAGCAGTTCAAGAAGCAATTGCAAGTTCAAGTGCCGGTTGGCAAGCTGGCACTACAAGTGTATCAGAATTATCGGAGGAAGACAAAGTAATTCTGCTTGGTTATACTCCAGCACCAGGTGCTCCGAGTTTACAAGATCAAGAACGGTCATGTGAGGCAGCGTTATCCAATTATTTAGCACAATCAGCAGCAAATTTTTCAAATTCTTATGGCGCACCAGCAGCACTGGACTGGCGTAACAACGGAGGAAATTTTGTAACTCCTGTCAAAAGTCAAGGTAGTTGTGGTTCTTGTGTAGCTTTTGGAGTAATCGCTTCAGTAGAAAGTCAAATAAAAATGCTGCGTGGCGCATCTTATGCGATTGATCTTTCAGAAGCACATTTTTTTTATTGTCATGCAAGATCAGAAGGACGTAATTGTGGTTATAATAATGACCCAAAAGGAGGATGGTGGCCCGAAAATGCAATGAAACTTTTTCAGTCACAAGGGGTTACAGAGGAAGCCTTTTATCCATATACTGCTGGAGATCAAAACTGCACTGGAAAACTAGCAGGTTGGGACAGTCGCCTTACTAAAATAGCAGGATATTCGAAAATTAATGGTATTGAAGCTATAAAAGAATATATAGCTACTAAAGGACCTGTAGAGGCTTGCTATAGCGTATATCAAGATTTTTATAACTATAGATCAGGGGTGTATAGATATACATCTGGAACACTTCTAGGAGGACACTGCGTATGTATAGTGGGGTATGATAGTGCAGGTGGATACTGGATATGTAAAAATAGTTGGGGAACAAATTTTGGTGAGTCGGGTTTCTTTAAAATTGCTTTTGGACAGTGTGGCATTGAAGGATCAGTGTATGGAGCTACTGGAATAGTAAATAACTACAATATTAGTGGCGTTAAAGTTCAAGGGTTATGGGCTACTAATGAAACTAGAAACGCTTGGGTATTTCTCAGTAATGGACAAGGCTGGAAGAAAATAGGGAATTTAAATGACACTTCCTTTATCAATATACTTACACAATTAACCTCTGCAAAAGCTACTAATTCTAATGTTAACGTAGTGATAAAAGACAGTTTGATTCAACAAGTATATGTACTCTAATTATAAATAATTTAAACAAAAAATCATGGCAAAGTCACCAGTAAAAAATCCACCAATAGCTCAAGATGAGTCCGGGGAAGCAAGTGTACCATCTTTACATTTAGAAAATTCAAGTAGTTCTGTATCAATGAATGATAGTGAAACTAAACCAACTTTAGATCCACCATTCACAAGTAGTGGTGATGCAGAAGATAGTTTTGGCGCAGGAGTTTGGAATAATGATAAGAGGATAAACGGATTGTTTTCAACTAATGAAACAAGAAACGCGTGGATAAGCGTAGTAGGCGTAGGTTGGTTGAAATTAGCTAACAGTATTGATTCAGCTAACGAGTCACTTAATATAGTGGCAAACGCCGCAAAAATCAAAAACTCACCGATCAACTATCTACTTGAAAACGGTCAAGTGACCCAAATTTACGTTTGGTAATCTTGTATCTTTGAAACATCTGAAAAGTGTTTAAGTGATTATCATTATGTAAATACTTTTCAGCTGTTTTTTATCTATTAATTTAAAAACATAAAACAATGGCTATCATAGATAAATCTTTTAGTGGAAAAAAAATAGTAGCTCATAAAGGAGATGTTATTCAAATAGACTTAGCAGAAAATGCAACAACAGGATATGTATGGAAAATAAAATCTATTGATGACAAACAGTTGCAAGTGAAAAAAAATGAAAATACGTTAGCGGGTTCTGGTATTGGTGGGGGCGGAATGCATACATTTTATATTGATGTCATTAGCGAGGGCACTAGTGAGTTGCATATTGCACTTGGAAATCCTTGGGAAAATGATACAGAGGAGACTTTTAGTATTACCATAGAAAGTTAAAATTATAAACAAAAATTTAATGGCGTTATAAAATGCTTAAAAGTAAAAAGTAAAAAGATCAATCCATACTATTTTATTTTTGGTTTTGTATTTTAGTGGTAACGCCTAATTCGTATTGTAATCATCAAAGTAATTGCAGAAATTAGAAAGTAAGTAATTAGAAGAAAATAATGCCTTTATTTTTTACCATATAAGCCGTGTAAGTTTTCAATATAATCTTTTATAAGTTTTGAATTTATAAGGCTAATGAATGGTTGATTAGCGTTAAATTAACAACATATAAGTAATTAAATTACAAAAGCTAAATACGAAAGTATTCTGTACCTATAACTTAGTTGAAAGCTTGCCAAAGATAAAACTTGAGTATTTTATTTTTTAAAATAGTTTCACTCTGACTACCAAAATTAAAATAATTATGTCTCGTGTTTAATCAAATTATGATAATTTATAACAATTGCAAGGTGTAAAAAATAAACATCAACTATTAAACAAGTAATTTCTTTATTTCTCCTTTTTACCAAACCAAATTTCATTCTATATACAGATTGTTGCTTTAGTAGATTGTATTAAAGACCTGACCGAAACATTTTAAAAATGTGCAAATAAAGTAGCAAATAGTATATTTAAATTATTTGAAATCTACTATTTAAATAGTTATTATAAAATTAAAAATCTGTACACTCTTTATAAGGCCTTAACAAAAAATAATCGTTTGTTGTCTTTAAATGTTGTTCTAAATACAATTATAAAATGTGACTTAAAAATCTTTATTTAAAACAGTTACTTATGCCAAATAAATATAAAACACCTGGCGTTTATAATGAAGAAGTTGTCAACTTTCCGCCTCTGATAATAAAGGTAGAAACAGCAATTCCGGCATTTATTGGGTATACTGAAAAAGCTAAAGAAAACATAGACAACGACCTAATTAATATCCCTAAACGAATTTCTTCACTACTAGAATTTGAGAGTAATTACGGAGCAGCTTATCCAGAAAATTCGATTTCAGTAAACATTGTAGATATGTTACTCTATGGAAGTTTGCAACGTGTCATACACGTAAATCCACCTAATAATCCTAACTCTTTTTTAATGCATTATGCATTACAAATGTATTTTGCCAATGGCGGTGGTCCGTGCTATATCATAGCAGTTGAAACTTATAAAGATGAGCACAAAAATGAAAATACAATAACTTTATTATCTTTAAATAATGGTCTTAATGTATTGAAAACCGGAGATGAACCAACATTGATTCTTTTTCCTGATGCAAAATCATTAAGTAAGGTTGATTTTTATTCGCTTTATAGCAATGCACTAATTCAATGCCATGAGATGCAAGATCGTTTTACAATCATTGATACTCGCGAATCAAAAAATAGTTTAGAAGACACAGCAACTTTAAGAAGCAACATAAATCTAGAAAAAAATTACTTACAGTATGGGGCTGTTTACTATCCACATTTAGAAACTATTTTAAATTATAAATACAACGAAAAGGATGTGATGATTAATCACCTTTCTTATACTGCTGATGTACTTATAAAATCACTCAATGATTTTAGGGCAGCTAAAGTAAGATTGCTGTCTATTATTTCAAGTCTCATAACTATTACTGATGATACAATTATGGGTTCGATAGCCGCTGTTATTACTTATATTGAAAGTCCATTCGGGTTTGACAACTTGGATATTGGCGTATTTACACTTGTTAAAAAAGCTGATTTTTCTATTTTAGTTAAAGCACTTAATAAAGATTTGAAGAATATAACAGCCCAAAAAAACTTAGTGAAAGATGCATGTACTTCTGCTATTGCATCTCTGGAAAAATCAACTATTAATAATGATAGAATTCGAGCCGCTACATCATCATTTATTACTGTATTTGAAGACACAAATAACATTGAAAGCATTAAAAAGAATATTAAGAATTTAAGCTTACAAATTAAAAATGCGCATAGTGATGCTGAAATTAAAAATCTCGTAAAAACAAATGCAGTAAATATAATAGACGAGATTCAAAAATTGTTAAACTATACTCCCATTTTAGGTTTACCTAAAGATACTTTAACAATAGCAAGAAATATTTTTGCTCCTATTCCAGCGCTTTTGGAAACTATAACAACTGAACTAGAACTTATAGATGCAATTGATGAAAGCAAAGGTATAATTAATCGAAAATCTTTAGCCGATATTGAATCCATTGACAATGCAACATATAATATCATTAAAGCGCAAATTTCAGATTTATCAGTAATTATGCCGCCTAGTAGCTCCATTGCAGGCGTATATGCTAAAATTGATAGCAATAGTGGTGTATGGAAAGCTCCTGCTAATGTGGCATTGAATTATGTAATTAAACCAACAATTACTATTACAAATATTGATCAAGAAGTTTTAAATATTGACACAATAGCAGACAAATCAATTAATGCTATCAGACATTTTGCTGGTAAAGGGATTCTTATTTGGGGAGCGCGGACTCTTGCAGGAAATGATAGTGAATGGAGATATATTTCCGTGCGAAGATTTTTTAATATGATCCAAGAATCTATTAAAAAATCACTAAAACAATTTGTTTTTGAACCAAATGATGCCAATACTTGGATTCGCGTGAGCGTTATGATAGAAGATTTCTTGGTCTTGCAATGGAGATCTGGAGCACTTACTGGTGCGAAGCCCGAACAGGCATTTTATGTAAAAGTCGGTTTGGGACAATCAATGTCAGATTTAGATGTTTTGAAAGGTAGATTGATTATAGAAATAGGAATGGCTCCACTACGACCTGCCGAATTCATTATTATAAAATTTTCTCAGAAAATGCAAGAGATTTAATAGCTAAAACAATGTTTGACAAAGCGATAGCACTAATAAGATAGTTTAAGTACGAGTTTAAAATAGAATTTAACCTTTGTCTTGATCTACCTTTTTTAAAATAAAAGTAAAAATCAAAATTAGCTATCGAGTTATATATTTTGAGCGAATTAAGAAATATAGCATAACACTATTGGTAAACCATAGCTTTAAAAAAAATTTACATTAAAACTATTAATTAATTTTTAAGTATTTTCCTTAAAATAAAATGATTTGCGCCTTAAAAACGAAGCAAATTATTTCTTGCTGGTTTTTTTCTTAACAATTCATAACTTAAAAAATTGTAATCATGCAAAAAACATTCTATCAAAAAGAGTTGCTTCTTAAAGCAACTCAACAAAGAAGAGGAGTAAATAATAATAAGAAAGAAATTGAAAAAATTCAATCTTGGCTTAGTTTATTCTCACTGCAAAACCCTAGTTCTGGGACTGCTACAGGAATTGATGGCGATTTTGGTCCAGCTACTGAAAAGGCTGTTATGAATTTTCAAAAAGCAAAATCACTGTCGCAAACCGGTGTTGTCAATCAAGCCCTATTTGATTTACTTGTTTCACCTATGAAAAAATCATTTACAGGAACAATAACTGGCAATAACCTTAGAGAATTAATTATTAATGTGGCAAAAAATCATTTGATAAATAACCCTTTTGAATTGGTCATTAATCAACAAACTAATTCAGGACCATGGGTTCGGGCCTATATGGACGGCCATGAAGGTAATACATGGTTATGGTGTATGGGTTTTGTACAAACAATTTTAGATCAAGCTGCTTCAATTCAAGGTAAAAACTTCAAAACTTTGATGCCGTTAACTTATAGTTGCGATACAGTAGGCACAACTGGACTTCAAAAAAACATCTTGACCCGATTTCAAGTAGCGCGTAGAAATCCTGCCTTGATAAAACCTGGAGATGTTTTTTTAATACAAAGAACTCTTCATGATTGGACACATACAGGCATAGTTATAAATGTTAGTGGAGATGTTATTGAAACCATAGAAGGAAATACAAACGGCTCGGGATCTGCTAATGGTAATGCGGTAGTGAACAGGATAAGAAATTACAAACAATCAAAAATTGATTTTTTCTCCATAAAGTCTCTTGTATAAAAATTAATAAATTAGGTGAAATAACAGGTTATTAGTAGTAAGAAATGTTTCATAGCTCTTACTATTTATTTAAGCAAGGTTAAAGCATATTTCCTTGAGAATTTAACTGCAATCAAGATCATGACAATGAAGTTTAAGTGTGTATTTTTCTTGGATAGTCTTCTTTACCTCAACAGAAAAAAATATGTAAAAGTGTAAAGATTTTTTATCGCTTAATTGCGTGGGATATAATTTTCAGTTATAAAATTTCTTTTTAGATTTTAGCCGTAATCTATTAGACGATAATTAAACATGGTTTTAATATTTGTTATTATTACTTATATAAATAATATATGTCCTTTTCTGCTAAAAAGTATAATGTAAGATTCACATATACACTATCACATTGCAGGTGCTTGTCAAAAACATCGTACCTAATACTTTATTATGTTAATTCTAACCAAAACTTTATCAACATTTAAAATTTTAATGGCTCTTTTATTATCTTTAAAATTAATTTTACATTTATAAAATTTATTCAGATGAAAAAAATAGCTATACTATCACTTTCTGTTTTTGCATTCCTTTCTTTCAGTTGTGATGCACAAGTCAAGCCTAATGATATTGCCATAAAAGATGATGTTAAAAATTACACTTTAGAAGTTGTAGCAGCAGATATTGCCATTCCGTGGGGAATGGACTGGTTGCCTGACGGTTCAATGCTTGTTACTGAAAAAAGTGGAGTGCTTTATCATATTAAAAATGGTGTAAAGACTGAAATTAAAAATGTACCAAAAGTTTACACTCGTGGCCAAGGTGGATTATTAGACATTGCTCTGCATCCTAATTATACTAAAAATGGATGGATTTATATCACCTACTCTTCTGAAGAAGGCGAAGGCAATGGCGGGAATACAAAACTTATTAGAGCTAAATTACAAGATGGTAGTTTAACTCAAATACAATCACTTTATAAAGCGACACCTAATACTAGTAAAGGGCAACATTTTGGATCCCGAATAGCATTTGACAATCATGGTTACTTGTATTTTTCTATAGGTGACCGTGGAGAAAATATGGTGAACCCACAAGATATAACCCGCGATGGCGGAAAAATCTACCGACTACATGATGACGGAAGCATTCCTAAAGACAATCCTTTTGTGGGGAAGGATGGCGCTAAAGAAGCTGCGTTTAGCTACGGAAATAGAAATCCTCAGGGAATGGCAAAAAATCCTGTAACAGGCGCTATTTGGGCACATGAACACGGACCAAAAGGTGGAGATGAAATTAATATTATAAAAAAAGGAACTAATTATGGATGGCCAGTAATAACCTATGGTATTGATTATGACGGATCGACAATTAGTTTAGAAACTGAAAAACCAGGAATGGAAAAACCTATATATTACTGGGTGCCATCGATTGCTCCTAGCGGAATGGCATTTGTATCCGGCGATAAATATCCTAACTGGACAGGTCATTTACTTGTAGGTTCTTTGAAGTTTCAATATCTTGAATTGGTTAAACTAAAAGGAAATGAAGTAGTGGGAAGACAAAAAATAGCAACAGACGTTGGCCGATTAAGAGACGTTAAGCAAGGACCAGATGGCTTTATTTATATGGGTGTCGAAGGAAAAGGAATCGTTAAAATTATACCAAACTAAATGCTATTGACAACAAGATTATTAATTGGTTTTACCGCAATTGCGATGACTGGGATTTCGCTTTGTAATCCATTTTCAAATGAAAAATATTTTGATTTGGAAACAAAAAATAAAACTTTAGTAAAAACACAATCACCGGGAAAGGAAATATATCTTGATTTTTGTATCCAATGCCACGGAGCTAATGGTAAAGGGGATTTAAAGAACTTCCCTTCGCTCGACGGTTCTGACTGGTTGAAAAATAAAAGAAAAGAAAGTATAGCAGCGGTCAAGTTTGGACAAAGTGGCGAAATAGTTGTTAATAATATTAAGTATAATAACGCTATGCCAGCAATGGGACTTTCAGACCAAGAAGTTGCTGATGTAATGAATTATATTATGACCTCTTGGAGTAATAAACAAACTAAAATTGTTACCGTAAGCGAAGTAGCAGCAATAAAAAAATAGATTTAATGGCGATTTAATTTATAAAACCATTAAGAACATTAAGAAATTTAATTTTGTCTTAATATTACTTAATTTTCTTAATGGTTAAAAAAGTAACCTAATGTGACAACAAAAATAGTTTGTTTTGATAATAATTACTTTTTAGAAAAGCGATTTTTTTTACTAAAAAAGATACCCCACTGATAAACCTCCATAATAATTCACAGGATTTCCAGGATAAAAATAACGCGGTGCAGCAGCTCCAAAACCAACAGCATTAGGTAAAATATTAGCCGCGTACTTAGTGTCTAAAACGTTATTAACCCCAGCATTTAGCTCTATTTTTATGTTTTTAATAACTGTAAAAACATAAGTGGTTTTTAAATCAAGTAAGGAATAGCGCTCGCTATATTTAGCGTTGGAATCATTTAATGGAATTTTGCCCATCGTTCTGAATGAGCTGTTGATACTAAAACCATTTTTTATATTCAAATCGAGTCCAAAATTAAATTGCTTTTGGGGAACACCCGTCAATTGATTTCCTGAATAATCAGCGTTGCCATCTATAAACTCCTGAAACTTAAAATTATTTACTGCTCCTGAAAAATAAGGTGTGATTGTTAGATTATTCCATAGTACACAATTATAGTTGACTAAAAATTCCAATCCGCTATGTGAACTACTGCCTGCATTGATACCAACAAATTGATCTTCGGCGGTGCGTCTTGCGACTAATAAGTTTGTTATTTGTGTGCTGTATAAAGTTATTTCTGTGTATAACTTATTTTTAAGCCAATTCCCTTTAAAACCCATTTCATAATTCCATCCTATTTCGGGTTTCAAATTAGTATTTATCTGTCCATCGGGAGTCAACGTCTCAGCAACCGAAGGTGTTGAAAATCCATTGCTCAACGATGCAAACAAGTTTTTGCCGTTGATAATTTTATAAGATAAACCCACTCTTGGAGACAAAACCGTACCAAAACTAAAAGGTTCTTTTACTCCAGTTGTTGTATTTTCAAATACATTTTTTAATGAATAATTAGTACTGTTGAGCGCTAAACCTGTTTCTAAATGCAATCTATCTGAAAGTAGAAGCACCATTTGCAAAAAGTAATTGCTGTAATTTCGATTTTGCTTCATAGCGCTAAATTTATCGCCTTGTATACTTCCTTGACTGGGTTGCGACTGATATAAATTTCTAAAAAGTGCATAGTTATAATTTTCATATTGCGTTTCAGTTCCCAAACTTAATTCCAATGGTAAATTCAGTAATCTATCCTTATAATTTACGTTTGCTCGATATCCAATTGCGATCGTTTTATCATCAATAATGTCGAAAGGTCGTGGCTCATAAGCATTTTTTAAATTAGAGAATAAACTAGTTTGTATAGACCATTTGTTGGAAAATCGATGTTCATATCCTAATCCAACCATTACTTTATCATAAGATTCAAATCCTTTAGCTGCTGCCCAATTGCTAGCAGCTCTGTCAGGATTGTTTTTTAAATCTGTTTCATTTATAGAACTTGGGATAAAAGCTTTCAATCGAGTAAAGACTCCTAAAAACGATAAATTGCCTTTAGTGCCTATTTTTTGTTTGCCATGCAAATTAAATGATTTTCTTTTGTAGGCACTATTCACTCTATATCCATCTACTTCTAGATCAGTATAACTAGTAAATAAATTCGTTTTCGCATCGCTATATCCTGCAGAAAGTCGTTGTTGTACTAATCCAAAACTTCCAAAAGTGGTTGTCAATTTTCCAAAGGATTTTAATGATGGCGTTTCTCTAGAAAATAACTGAATCACTCCTCCTAAACCAGAACCAAAACTAGTAGCATTTGGCCCTTTTATGATTTCTATCTTTTCTATAGAGGCTAAGTCAATATCGTCAAAAGTAGTTTCCCCTTCACTGGAAGTCAACGGAATCCCATCAAAATAAGCTTTAATTTTATTAGTACCGTATTGTGATCTTGCTCCTATACCACGAATGGTAATTCTATTGGTATTCAAAGCCCCTTGCTGCATAGTGACACCCGGAATTTTATTTAAAATTGGAGTAAGTATAATACCGTCACTTTTAGCAATATCAATACTGCTAATCACAGCAACAGAAGCCGCCGAGTTTTGCAATAGATTTTTAATAGGTGAACCTTGTAAAGTAATTCCAGAAAGAGCAATAGTGTCTTTCTTTATTTGACTAAAAGCTGAAGTAGAACTAATAAATAAACTGAGGCTACAAATAAAATATTTAAACAAAAGGGTAGTTTTTTTGATGAATAATTAAAAAGTTAAAATTAGTGCTTATTTATTATTTTTAATAATCAATCCGTTACTAATTAAATCTAATTGTCATGTGCTACGATACTTTTTTTATTTATAGAATTAATTGTATTAAATTTTCATACAATTGATAATCCTAATTACCCTTTTCTTTGGAAGTAAAAACCGTAAATTATATAATAAATTCATTTTAAGTAGCAAGATATATAAATCAACCACTCCTTTAAACGGTTATCTTTGTAAAACTTGTGAAAATAAAAAATGTCTACATTAACCTGTATAAACCACTTCGAAAAAAACCATTATGAATAAAATAGCATTATCAATAGCAACGATTACTATATTGTCACTAATTACCATTTCTTGTAATCGAAGCAAAGCCAATGGAATTGAAACAGAGGATAATATAATTTTAAAAGATAGTGTAAAAATAGATTCAGTTGAACAGAAAAAAACTTTAACTATTGACACTGTAGATTATAATAAAAGAATGATTGTTTTAAGCAATAACGACACAACAGGAAGATGGCCTGTAAAAACACCATATCCATTGCCTGGTGCGATCCTGCCTTATAACAGAATTATTGCTTTTTATGGAAACTTATATTCTACTAGAATGGGTGTTTTAGGAGAATATCCCCGTCAAGAAATGATTGCTAAGCTTAAAGGCGAAGTAGCTAATTGGCAAGCTGCTGACTCCACTGTTAAAGCAATTCCAGCATTACATTACATTGCGGTTACTGCTCAAGGCGCACCAGGAAAAAATAACATGCATCGCTTAAGAATGCCTTTTAAACAAATTGACACCGTGATCAGCTGGGCAAAACCTATTGATGCCTTAGTGTTTTTAGATATTCAGGTGGGACATAGTACGGTTAAAGAAGAAGTAGAGCAATTAAGATCCTATTTTGCTTTACCCAACGTGCACTTAGGAATTGATCCTGAATTTTCAATGAAAAATGGAGAGCGCCCAGGTTCAAAAATTGGATATTTTACCGCTAATGACATCAATGATGCAATTGATATTTTAGCTGATGAAGTGCGAAAAAACAATCTTCCACCAAAAGTATTAGTAGTACATCGATTTACTCAAGGAATGATTAAGAATTATAAAAACATTAAAATAGTACCAGAAGTTCAAATTGTGATACACATGGATGGTTTTGGTAGTAAAGTATTAAAAAGATCTACTTACCTAAGTTATATTTATAGAGAACCTGTCCAATTTACAGGTTTCAAATTATTTTATAAAAATGATAATTGGAACGATTGGAAAATATATCAGCCTGAAGAATTAGTAAAATTCACCCCAAAACCCTTATACATTCAATACCAGTAAATTAAATAGCGCAATATGAAATATAACCTCTTTTCAATGTATGTTGGCTTTTTATGTTTGGTAAGTTGTCAACCAGAAACTCGCAAGACTGTTCCTGAAGTTGCAGTTGAAACTATAGCTGTTCCAAAAAAGCAAATCATTGTTAAGAAAGTTATGGCCGATGCAGCAACCATTCTTGCAAAGAAAGAAGTACCCATCTTGTGCTATCATAATATAAAAGACTTCAATGCTGAATCGGGTGAAATGACAAAAGTTTATTCAGTGAAACCGCCTGAATTTGCTGCTCAAATGAAAGCATTGGCGCAAGCTGGTTATCAAACAATTTTGCCTGAACAATTATATGATTATTTAGCGTATGATATTGCATTACCTGAAAAACCCATCATGATAACTTTTGATGATACTAGAGATGAGCAATATGATATTGGCGCAGCCGAAATGAAAAAATATGGTTTTAAAGGTGTATTTTTTATAATGACAGTATCAATTAACCGACCTGGTTATATGAGTTTAGAGCAAATTAAAAATCTATCAGATCAGGGACATGTTGTTGCTGCACATACATGGGATCATCATAGAGTTACTAAATATACCGGTCAAGATTGGAATGTGCAATTAGTTAAACCAAAGGCAAAATTAGAAGACATAATTGAAAAACCATTAACTGATTTTGCCTATCCTTTCGGATTATGGAATACTGAAGCAATCGCTGAATTAAAAAAGAGTGGTCATAAAATGGCTTTTATCCTATCGACAAAAAGGGATTCAGTAGATCCGCTATATACCATTAGAAGAATTATAGTTTCTGGAACATGGTCAACGGAAAGAATGATGAACTCCATAGAAACTTCCTTTTAGCAACCATTGTACATGTAATACATAACTTTTTAATAACGTTAATTTAACATCTAAATAAATTTCTTAAAGGACTTTTGTACAAAATTAAATTCAAAATTCTATGGAGCAGATTTATGTGATAATGTTAATTGCACTAGGGATTTTAGCTATCATCGATTTAATGGTAGGTGTAAGTAACGATGCCGTTAACTTTTTAAATTCTGCTGTTGGTTCTAAGGCTGTGTCTTTCAAAACTACAATGATCGTAGCCAGTCTTGGAGTTCTTGTTGGGGCTATGTTTTCCAGTGGAATGATGGAAATTGCCCGAAGTGGTATATTTGTTCCTAGTATGTTCAGTTTTAATGATGTAATGATTATTTTCCTTGCGGTGATGATCACTGATATTTTGTTGTTGGACGTATTTAATTCTTTGGGATTACCTACTTCAACTACAGTTTCCATTATTTTTGAATTATTAGGAGCAGCTGTTTGCTTAGCGCTTTACAAAATATATAGTACTGATGATTCTTTTGATAATCTAGGAATGTATATAAATACTAAGAAAGCCTCTACAATTGTTTACAGTATTCTTCTTTCAGTGCTTTTATCCTTTTCCTTAGGTAGTTTAATTCAATATATTTCGCGATTAATATTTACTTTTCATTATGAAAAAAAGCTCAAATACTTTGGAGCCATTTTTGGAGGCGTTGCCATTTCAGCAATTACTTTTTTTATATTAATTAAAGGTTTAAAAGGAGTTTCTTTTATTTCAAAGGAACAATTTGCATGGATTGATCACCATCAATTTCTGATATTAGGAGTTAATTTTGTAATCTTTCTGATTCTTTCTCAAATATTAATCAGTTTTTTTAAAGTCAATATCTTACGTGTTATTATTCTAATTGGAACCTTTGCCTTAGCACTGGCTTTTGCTGGAAATGACTTGGTAAATTTTATTGGTGTTCCAATTGCTGCATTCAATTCGTACCAAATTTTTCAAGGAAGCGGAATCTCTGGCGATGATTTTATGATGGGTGCTCTAGCAAATGATGACATTGTAGCTCCCTTTTATTTTTTATTATTAGCTGGTGTTGTGATGGTGATTACATTATGGACTTCTAAAAAAGCTAAAAGTGTTATTGAAACGGGTGTTAATCTTTCTCGACAAGGAGATGGAGTAGAAAAATTTTCACCCAATACTGCTTCAAGATTTATTGTAAGATTAGGGGTAAACATTGGAGAAGGCATTAATTATTTTTTACCAAATAAATTACAGATAAAAATTGATGAACGTTTTAAAAGTGTTACCAAGCCAACAAAAAACACTAAAGACGAACCCGCTTTTGATATGGTTCGTGCCTCGGTAAATTTAATGGTAGCCAGTATTCTAATTTCTATTGGTACTTCTTTAAAATTACCTCTTTCAACAACTTATGTAACTTTTATGGTGGCAATGGGTAGTTCATTTGCGGATAGAGCTTGGGATAGAGAAAGTGCTGTCTATAGAATCGCAGGTGTTTTTAAAGTAATAGGTGGCTGGTTTTTCACCGCATTTGTTGCTTTTATATTAGCATTTATCATGGCCTATATTTTAAAAGTAGGTGAAGTTTTTGCCTTTGTTGGATTACTACTTTTATTGGGGATCATGCTATACAGAAGTTCTAGAAAACATAAAGTGAAAATTAAAGAAGAAGAGGAAGTTAAAAGCCTTCGCAGGGAAGACATAGGAACCGTTAATGAAATGATCACTGAGAGTTCGTCTCAAATTGCAAAAGTATTCCGTAAAACCAGTGCGTTATATTCTAATTTAATAGATAATTTAAGCTTACAAGATCTAGCAAAATTAAAACAGAACAAAAAAGACCAAAAGAAACTTGAAAAAGAGATCGATGAATTAAAAAGCAATGTTTTTTACTTTATCAAAAATTTAGATGATAATTCAGTTGAAGCCAGTAAATTCTATATTTTAATTTTAGGTTATTTACAAGATATGGTTCAGTCTATTGATTTTATTACGTCTAACAGTTATTCACACGTTAATAATAATCATAAGAAATTAAAATTCAATCAAATTAAAGGTTTGAAAACTATTGATCAACAGTTGCAACAATTGTTATATTCTTTGGAGGAAAGTTTCAAAAACGAGGATTTTTATAAAATTGATCTGGTTTTAAATGACAAACAAATTCTATTAGATACCGTTTCTAATTTAATTTCAAAACAAATTGAAACCATTAGAACTACAGAAACTAGTCCCAAAAACAGCAAACTTTATTTTGCATTGTTGTTAGAAGTAAATGATTTAGTAAAATCAATAACTAATTTATTGGAGTTATTTAAAGAGTTTAATAAATTGAATAAGAATTAATTTAAATACTTTGAATTGCATTTTAAGGACTATTGCCCACACTAGTAGCGTTTCACTACAGTTTATGTTGTCGTTTTTACATTCGATTTGTTAAGCTCAAGCGTGTCAATACTGTTACTCGAGTTTGCTAAGATGCTTCCAGCATAACAATTTGAGGAAATAAGGGTTGTGAAGAACTATACTATTCATTTTAAATTTCCCTCAATTACTATTTGTCACGCTGGAAGCGTCCCAATACCTTCGCTTTTGTTTGTTGAGATGCTTCCAGCATGACAATTGGAGGAAATAAGGGTTGTTGAAACCCAATACTGTTGTTCTCGTTTGCTAAGATGCTTCCAGAATGACAATTGGAGGAAATTATGGTTGTTGAAACCCAATACTCTTGCTCTCGTTTGTTGAGATGCTTCCAGCATGACAATTGGAGGAAATAAGGGTTGTTGAAACCCAATATTCTTGCTCTCGTTTGTTGAGATGCTTCCAGCATGACAATTGGAGGAAATTAGGGTTGTTGAAACCCAATACTCTTGCTCTCGTTTGTTGAGATGCTTCCAACATGACAATTGGAGGCAGTTGTGGTAAGGAGTTGAACGACTGTTGCTCTCGTTTGCTAAGATGCTTCCAGAATGACAATTGGAGGAAATAAGGGTTGTGAAGAACTGCACTATTCATTTTAAATTTCCCTCAATTACTATTTGTCACGCTGGAAGCGTCCCAATACCTTCGCTTTTGTTTGTTGAGATGCTTCCAGCATGACAATTGGAGGAAATTAGGGTTGTTGAAACCCAATACTGTTGTTCTCGTTTGTTGAGATGCTTCCAGCATGACAATTGGAGGCAGTTGTGGTAAGGAGTTGAACGACTGTTGCTCTCGTTTGCTAAGATGCTTCCAGCATGACAATTGGAGGAAATAAGGGTTGTGAAGAACTGCACTATTCATTTTAAATTTCCCTCAATTACTATTTGTCACGCTAGAAGCGTCCCGATACCTTCGCTTTTGTTTGTTGAGATGCTTCCAGCATGACAGTGGGAGGAAATAAGGGTTGTTGAAACCCAATACTGTTGTTCTCGTTTGTTGAGATGCTTCCAGCATGACAATTGGAGGAAATTATGGTTGTTGAAACCCAATACTGTTGTTCTCGTTTGTTGAGATGCTTCCAGCATGACAATTGGAGGAAATTAGGGTTGTTGAAACCCAATACTCTTGCTCTCGTTTGTTGAGATGCTTCCAGCATGACAATTGGAGGCAGTTGTGGTAAGGAGTTGAACGACTGTTGCTCTCGTTTGCTAAGATGCTTCCAGAATGACAATTGGAGGAAATTAGGGTTGTGAAGAACTACACTATTCATTTTAAATTTCCCTCAATTACTATTTGTCACGCTAGAAGCGTCCCAATACCTCCGCTTTTGTTTGTTGAAATGCTTCCAGCATGATAATTGGAGGCAGTTTTAATGAGCAGTTTCAATACTATTGTGTTCGTTTGTTGAGTTGCTTCCACAAAAAAAACACTATCAATTCCTAAAAATTAAAAAGTGCTTTTTTTACTAAATAACAATTATTTTATCTTCCTGATAACCATCCTTCAGGATTGTTGTAAGTTGTGTTTTGCAATATTAAAAATTTAATAATTGTTTTTCCTGTTTCACCATTGGTTCTTACCGTACCTATATTTTGTTTAATACCTACCTTATCACCTTTACTAACATTTACTGAACTTAGATTTTGATACACCGTAAAATAATCACCATGCTGTATCATTACAGCTCTATTTACGGGTGACAAAACAATAACGCTTGTTACTTCCCCACCAAATACAGCTCTTGCGCTTGCTCCTTTATCAGTTGTTATCTCAACACCACTATTGTGTACTGTAATAGTATTAAATAATGGATGTGTTTGATTTCCATAGCCCAAGGAAACATAGCCTTTTTCTACTGGATAAGGCAATCTTCCTTTATTAGATCTAAAATTATCAGCAATTATTTTTGCCTCTGGAGTTAATTCAATTTTAGAAGAGGAAACAGCAGCTTTAGAAACTGGAGCACTTGGATTCGCCTTAGCTTTTTCTAATGCCGCTTTTCTATTCGCGGCAGCAATAGCTTCCCTGATTAATTTATTAATTTGCCTGTCTACAATTCTATATTCTTGTTGTTTTTTACCAATTTCTTTTGAAATCTTAGTTTTATCTTTTTTAAGAACATTAACTAATTTCAACTGTTCTTGCTTTTCTTTTTCTAGTGATAAACGTTCCTTTTTATTTTCAGCGATCAATTTTTGCTTCGCCGTTTTTTGAATCGATAATTTATCATTAAAGTCTAATAATTTATCTGATTTAACTTTGATCTCTTCGCCTTGCATTTTTCTATAACCTGTATATTGTTTCATATACTGCGCTCTTTTATAGGCTTGTAAAAAACTTTCGGAAGATAAAATAAACATGGCTCTACTCTCAGTTGAACGGCTTTTATATGATTTTACAATCATTTTAGCATAATCTTCTTTTAGATCTACAAGTTCCTTTTTGAGTTTGTTGATTTGCATTTGATTAATATACATATCGTTACTAAGCAATTTAGTTTGCTTTTCAGTGGTGTTAATCAGTTTTTCTTTAAGTTTAATTTTAGTGCTTTGAATGATGACAACATTTACTGCTGATTTCTCTTTTTTCTTAACGCTTTGTAATAATTTTTCATTTTCTCTAATTTCTTTCTGAATTTGAGCTTTGCGTTCTTCTAACTTTTCTTGCTGTGATTCCTGACTCCATAATAAAGAAGTCATACAAATAAAAATTAGGCTTAGGAGAAATTTTGGCATCTTGAAAAAATATTTTTGCAAATTTACTTAATTATAATTCTTTTGTACCCACTTGGCACACTATAAGGAAAAGAAAGTTCTTCGTTGAAAGAAACAGAGTTATACTCTAAATTTATTTCCGTATTGCCTTTCTTTTGAAATGTATTTATAACCACGTTAGATGGTAATATAGCTTCATTATACACTTTGCTATCTGCGTAAGCAATCTTAATCATCCGCTCTTCAGCTGTCTGAGTGATTTCTTGCTTTTGAACTAAAAACTTATCAGAATCTAGAAAGAATGATTTTTTTGTGTTTTTATTCGATAGATCATCTAAACGATACGTTTGTTCAAAGATTGATTCTAAATATTTACCCTTACTTAAATCATCAATTGCCTGTCCTAGTAACATGTTTTGAATCTTATTATAATCTAAATCAGTTCCTAACCATTGACTCAAACTACTAAAATCTCCTTCAAAATACTTACTCCCTATTTTTTCATAATAATTCACAGACGTTGGCGTAATCAGCGCTTTAGCCATAGTTATTCCAAGAAAACGAATGCTAACTAAGATTTGTTCGTCTTTCTTGATTCGTATCTCAGCGGTAACATTTTGCGTTTGTTTGTCATCGGCATAACGTGCACTTGACTTAATATATAATGTCGAAAATTGATTTTTATTGTTATTATATTTCTCTATTATTTTTTTAGCTGTCATAAAACTGGCCGTTTCTACAGGCTCATTACTCGCTGCAATTGCAATAGCTTTTGTTTTACAAGAGACTACAAAAGCGGAAAGTACTACCAATAATACTATTTTTTTCATTACTTTTTTTCTTTTAATAATTGATTGGCTTTAGAGAAAAATAAGTCTTTTTTCTTAAAATCTCCAAGTCCGTTAAAGGCTTCTCCTAATTGAATGTTGAAATTAATTTCTAATTCCTTGTTCTCCACTACATAATCTATGCCCATTTCTAATATATCTTTTGCTTTTTTAAACTCCTGCAAATGATTTTTAGCTAAACCTGCGTAATAATAAAACTGAGGTTGTGTAGGATAGCTTTCCAGAAGTACAACTGCTTTTTTTGCTAAATTATCAAACTGTTTTGTTTCTGTAAGCGCTTGAAGTAAAAGTAAATTCGTTTCAACAGATTCATCTGATCTATTGTTAAGAGCGTTTTCAAAATATTTAATGGCATTCTCCCATTGTTTTTTATTATAATAAAACTTTCCTATTTCTTGAGCAACATTTACAGATTTATCATTTTCAAAATAACCAACTGCTTTCTCTAAATCAGCAGCGTATTGTGGGTTTTTATTCGAAAATATTAAAAATTCATTTAGAATACGGTGTTTGATTTTAGAATCAATTTTCGAACTTGCTAAAACCGTGTTCATAGCCTTAACGGCGTTTGCACCATCATTTTCTTCAACATAATTTTTGAATAAAGTAACTTGTGCCCACTCTGAATTTGGGATTGCTTTTTCTAATTTTTTTACAATCTCAAAAGCTTTACTCTCCTCATTATTTTTAGAATATAAAAAAATCAAGCTTATATAATTCGACTCTTTATCAGGGTATTTTTCAATTTGAGAAATTAAATTACTAATCTCAATATTTTGGAATTTCCCTTCTGATAATATTTGGTTTTTATACAATTCTCTACGATCCGTTTTTCCAATGGTTTCGTCCAGTTCTTGAATTAAGATTAGCGCTTTTTCAAATTGTTTAGATCCCATATAAAGCGACGCTAAATCTTCTTTATACTTAGGATCAAATTCTATTAATTTATTAATTATTGCAATTCCTTGCGTCAGATTTTTAGTTTGAAAAGTCACATCATACATTCCCATCCAAAACCACTTATTTTTAGGGTCTTTTTTGGCAGCTTTTTCAAATGAATTATAGGCATTACTATACTCTTTTAATGCAAAATAATTTTTACCCAATTCAAAATTTACGGTCGCATCATTAGCTTTAATTTTATCGGCTTTTTCAAGCGCGATTATAGCTTTATCATAATTCTCAATTCCTTTTTGAAGTAGCGATTCATAAAAAAGTTCTTGAAATTGATCTGTATCTAGTTTAATTTCCTCAGGCTCTATTTGTGCCCACAGCAAAGCTGAATTGCATTGCAAAACAAATATGAAACCTATATAAAACTTTCTTTTCATAATTCAGACTTCTAAGGGCCGGATGAGTATTATTCTAAAACCGAATAATCTCCTATACTAATACTTGTAAAATTGCCATCAAAACTAGCGTGATTCCCTATCATTCCATTATCTAACTGAGCATTTTTTATGTGCGAATGTGTTTGAATCAAGCTATTTTTAATAATGCTGTTTTCTACATGACATCCATCTCCTAAAGAAACATTTGGGCCAACAGTTGTATTAACTAAAGTTACATTTTTACCAATGTAACAAGGTGGCACGATAGTAGAATTTTCTAATTTCACATCATAATCTACTAAGTGTTCTCCGTCATTATGAAGGAAACCTAACATTCTAGAATTAGTTTCTACTGTTACATTTTTATTACCGCAATCCATCCATTCATCCACTTTGCCTGGAACGAATATCATTCCTTTAGCCATCATTTGCTTGATTCCATCATTGATTTGGTATTCACCGCCATGAATAATATTGTTATCTAAAACTAGTTGCAATTCATTTTTTAAAACGGCCACATCTTTAAAATAATAGATTCCAATTACAGCAAGATCAGAAACAAATTCAGCTGGTTTTTCTACCAATTCTACTATTTCATTATTGTCATTTAATTTCACCACACCAAAAGCTTCAGGATGATCAACTTGTTTAACCCAAATAACACTATCAGCATTTTTATCCAAATCAAAATCAGCACGTATTAGCGTATCAGCGTAAGCGATAACTGCTGGTCCGGATAATGAATCTTTTGCACACATAATGGCGTGACCAGTTCCCAGCGCTTCGTTTTGGTAATAAATGGTTCCTTTAGCGCCGAGTTTAGTTGCAATTGCAATTAATTCTTCTTCCACTTTTGTGCCAAAAGTTTCATGGATGATAAAGGCAACTTCCTCTATGTCTTGTTGCAAAACTCCTGCAATATCTTCGACCAAACGGTGCACGATTGGCTTACCAGCAATAGGAATTAACGGTTTAGGAATTGTTAAAGTATGTGGGCGAAGGCGTGATCCACGGCCAGCCATTGGTACAATTATTTTCATTGAATTTATTTTTAAACGCAAAGTTCACGAAGATTTTCGCAAAGTTCACAAAGATTTTTATTATTTTTTTTCAACCGTAGATTTAGCGGTTTATAACGATTTCGACAGTTATTGATTAATATAAATTTTTACCATTTAATACCGATCACGAATCACGATTCACGATTCACGATTCACGATTCACGATTCACGATTCACGATTCACGAATCACTATTTAACCCCAGTGCTTCCAAAACCACCTTCTCCTCTATCTGTTTTTGATAGTTCATGTACTTCAATCCACTCTGCGCGCTCGTGCTTACTAATAATCATTTGCGCAATGCGTTCTCCATTTCGTACTATAAAATCTTGATTGGATAAATTTACTAAAATCACAGCAATTTCCCCACGATAATCAGCGTCAATAGTTCCAGGTGAGTTGAGCACGGTAATTCCGTTCTTTGCTGCAAGGCCGCTTCGTGGTCGCACTTGTGCTTCGTAACCTATGGGCAAAGCAATAAAAAGGCCTGTTTTTATGATGGCTCTTTCTAGGGGTTTTAGTGTTATTGATTCAGTAATATTAGCTCTTAAGTCCATCCCTGCTGAAGCTATTGTTTCATAGTTAGGCAAGGCGTGAGCTGATTTGTTTATAATATTTATTGTCATTTTTTCTTGTTTTATAAATCGAAAAATACGTTTATGAATTGGTATTTATTTTTATTTCTAAGTCTTAGCCGTGATGGAAGTGAAAAGCCTTTTTTTATAAAACTGTATTTTTTCTTGTACAAAAAGAGCGACTGCAAGAAGCTCCTTTTTGTGCTTAGAAAAAAACAGTTTTAGGAAAAAGCTTGAAACGTACAGCGCGATTAGCTCCCATAAAATAGTATTTACTTTGATTTTCTTTTTAAAATAGTAGTTAATAATTCTTTTTCGTTGTAATATATGAAGTATAAAAAAATTGTTAATAGCGATATACCTACAAAATAATTTTCTCTAAAACCGTAAAAGGAAATCGATGAAAATCCAATAGAAATAAGCAAATACATTGCTATTTTATTGATGTCGTAAGGAATAGGATAATACTTATTTCCGAAATAATAAGAGATTCCCATCATGCTACCATAAGCAGCAATAGTTGCAATTGCCGATCCATAATAACTCATAGTGGGAATTAGCAAATAATTAAGCGCTAAGGTGATTACAGCTCCTATTATAGAAATGTACGCTCCGTAATGCGTTTTATCAATGAGTTTATACCACACGGAAAGGTTCGTATAAATTCCAAGAAAAAAATTAGCCAAGATGATCAAAGGCACCACTTTCATAGCTTCCCAATATGATGCGTCTTGGATCATAATCATTTTTAAGACATCAGCAAAAACAATCACTGATAGCAAAATAAAGGAACCAAAAATTACAAAATATTTAGTAATCGTAGCGTATGTTTGCGGCGCATCCTTATTATTTGCATGACTAAAAAAAAATGGTTCTATTCCTAATGTATAAGCAGTGCGGTATAATACCATAAATAAACCTAATTTATAACAAGCTGAATAAACGCCAACTTCAGCGGCAGCGATATTAGCTGGCAATAGTTTACCTAATAAAATTTTATCAAATTGTTCATTTATGGCAAATGCGATTCCAGCAATCATTATAGGCATTCCATATTTCATCATTTGCTTCCATAAATTGTAATCAAAATGCCATTTTAATTTTGCATAATTTGGTGATAGCAATATAAAAGTTAGCAAACTAGCCACAATATTAGATACAAAAATATAACCTATTTGGAAGTCAGCGATATACAAATTACTTAATAAATGATCTGGGTTTGATTGTGCTATTGCTGGTAAGGATATTAAAAAGAAGATGTTTAAAAACAAATTTACAGCTACGTTTCCAATTTTTATAATTGCGTATTGTATGGGTTGTTGATTGACCCTTAATTGAGAAAACGGCACAATTACCAATGCATCTAAAACAAGAATCCAAATAGTGTAGGTTATATATTGCTCATCTATTCCTGACCAAATGGATAATGATTTTCTAAAGAGCAATGATATAAATAAAAACCCGAGCGAAGTCCAAAATATAGAAACAGAACTCGTTTCTATCACTGATTTTTTATTGGTTTCCTTATTATAAAATCTAAAAAATGCCGTTTCCATTCCGTACGCTAGAATGACATTAAAAAAAATCATATAAGCAAATATTATAGAAACCTTTCCATATTCTGCTTTTGGGAGTAAATCTGTATATAAGGGTACCAATAAAAAGCTGAACATTCGCGGTATTACTGTTGCTAATCCGTAAATCGCAGTTTGTTTAAAAAGATTTTTATATAATCCCAAAATGGTTTTTTATTAAAATTCAAGCGACAAAAATAACCAATTCTTTCTTTTAATGGGTCAAAGAGCCTAATTGTTTTGAGATACTAAAAAAGAAGTACTATTTAATTAGTGTTTGATTTTTTTCTATAAGGTCTGTGATTTTGAAATAGTGGATTTTGTCATTTTCTCTATATTCTAAAATCGCTTCATCCGACTTTAAATCAAAATCAGTTTTTTTAATAACGGGCGCTTTATTGCCGTATTCTTTTTCAGCATCAGCATCTAAAATGAGGTCACTGATTATATTATTGTTCTTGAAATGCGCTACGAACTTGCTAGAGTTAATTTCTTCTATTTGTACTGATTGCTTATCAAAATGAACTTTGTCTAATAGTATAGTCTTAGATAGCGGTGAATTAAATTCGATATAGAGATTTGTTTTACTATTTGCAGGCTTTTCATTATCTTTTTGATAATAAACTGACTTGATTTCCTGCGGAAATTGAATTTGTAATTCATGTTTCATAGCACAGAATGTTAGGCTAAGTGTAAGCAGCGAAATTGCGATTATTGTGGAATATCTTTTCATAATAGTAACTTAGCTTAATCCTTCTTTATTTAATATTTTGACAAAATGAAATCCTTTAGGTGCGTACCCTTGATTATAATAAAATCGATGTGCTGCAAAATTTCCAGTAAATGCATCTAAAACAATCATGGTGCAGTTTAGCTCTTTGGCTTTAGCGTCAATGTAATCAGTCATCATCTTGCCAATGCCTTTCATACGAAACTTGGGATGTACAATAAAATTATCAATTTCTAAATACTTGCCTGACCATAATTTTGTCCCTGACCATAGGCCTGTAAGCCCTACACAAATCTCATTATGAAAAACCGCAACTTGCTGATATTTGTGAGGTATCATATCTGAAAGATATTGATCGTACTTATCTAAACTTAGATTAGTGTATAAATATTCCATAATATGAAATTGTGTAAGCATCTCTTGTTTTGTGGTGAGTTCTTTAATATGTAGTTGCATTTTTTAGGCTAATTGTTACGCTATAAAGGAAATAAAAAATGCCGACAAATAATAGTTAAAATACTTTTACAAAAAAATATTTTTGCTTGCAGCTTTTCATTGCTTTGGTAAGTAGTCGTAAAATTTAAATATAATGAGATACTTCATTTTGCAATTCGATTTATCGATTTATTGCAAATAATTCCTTTGCTATTAATCCACAGGAATATGCGAATATTACTGGTATAATTGGACTAAATAATCAAACAAGAACTTCACCTTTAGAATTTATACAAGACTAAAAAATAATATACTGAAAGCTAATTACTTACTTACTTACTTACACTTTATAAAAAACATCTTCTATGACAATATCTAAATCTGGAAACAAAGGACTTGTAATTTTTTCTCCCTCAACCTGAGGTTTTAAACCAATAAATATTCCGTTCACTAATGTATAAACTAAAATCAGTTTATCATTCGGTTCAACAATCCAATATTCTTTGACACCAGCTTCTTGATAGAGATTAAATTTAGTGTGTACATCATGTTTACTATTGTTTGGCGACAGAATCTCAACCATCAAATCTGGAGACCCATTGCATCCCCTTGCATCTAATTTGCTTTCGTCACAAATGATACATAAGTCAGGCTGAACGACTGTAGAGTCTTTTCTGGATGATGGAATAGGCAATCGAACATCAAAAGGTGCCTGAAAAACTCTGCAAGGTTTATTTTTATAATTAATATAAAAAATTCCTGTAAGATTATTAACAATCGTTTGATGTACCATACTGGGAGCTGGACTCATTTTCCAAATAAATCCTCTAATCAGTTCTAATCGTTCATGAAAATGCCAACGCAAATAATCTGAATACGTGTATTGTTTAGTTAAATCTAAATCAGAAAAATTTGTAATTATCGACATTATATGCGCTTTTAAAATCAAATTTAAGTAAATAACATTACTTTACTAAATAATAATAATTAAAAATGAATCAAATTTAGGAATTGTTTACAATTTATAATTAAATCATCATTTTGCAATCTCGGATTTCTTGGTTATTATCAGTGACACTGTATCTTAAAAATTATGACCAATAGTTAATTGACAATTACGGAAATAAATTACAAATTAAAAATGAAAAGAAAAAATTGTACATTTATGTGATAAAAATCAAAAATGACTCCTACAGAAATAAAACTATACTATTTTTTCAGGAAGGACTTAAAGCTAGACGATAGTCGCGCTAAAGTTTTTGCGGAGGTCTTATGTGAAAGTATAGAAAATCAAACCAACAAAACTGCAACCGAATACAAAAGCCTTCTCAAAGAAGAAATGTTAAAACTTGATATAAAAATAGCAGAAACAATAAGCGAAATGATTAAATGGTATTTTGCGTTTTTTGTAACCCTGATGTTAATGATTCTAGGCCTATACGCAACTATTTTACTAAAGTAAAAAACTATTTAAATATTTAATAAAACCAAAAAAAGACGATTGAAACAAATTTCAATCGCCTTTTTTATAAAATTTAAAAATTCTTCCTATCCTTTCAATGCCTCAGCACCACCAACGATCTCTAAGATCTCATTAGTAATAGCTGCTTGACGCGCTTTATTATATGTTAATTTCAATTGATTCCTCAATTCTGTTGCGTTATCTGTTGCTTTGTGCATAGCAGTCATACGCGCTCCGTGCTCCGAGGCAAATGAATCGCGAATACCTTTGTATAATTGTGTCTTCAATGATTTTGGAATCAATGTTAATACAATCTCTTCTTTTGATGGTTCAAAAAGATAATCTCCAGGTGTTACAGCAGCATCTGATTGAATTGGCGCAAGCGGTAAAAACTGTTCCGTTTGTACTATTTGTGTCGCAGCATTTTTAAATTGGTTGTAAATCAACTCAATTTTGTCATACTCACCTGAAACAAACTTCTGAGTTAATTCATCAGCTATTTTTGCTACGTTATCAAAAGTCAAGTCATCAAAAACCGAACTTTGATTGGCAACAACATCAAGTGTTTTACCTAAAACATCATTTCCTTTTTTACCAATAGCAAAAATATCAACTTGTTTTCCAGCATAATATATGGCACGACTTTTAGCTTCTTTAATGGCGTTAGTATTAAAAGCACCTGCTAAACCTCTGTTAGAAGTGATTACTACAAGTAGTACTTTCTTGATTTCGCGTTGTGTCGTATATTCTCCACCTGCATCACCTTCCAGCGTAGCAGAAAGATTTTGTAGCAATTCAGTCAATTTTTCGGCATAAGGACGCATTGCAGTGATTGCATCTTGTGCTTTCTTTAGCTTTGCTGCAGAAACCATTTTCATCGCTGATGTAATTTGCATCGTTGATGAAACGGAAGTAATTCTATTACGGATTTCCTTTAAATTTGCCATTATTTTTTAAGTATTAAGATTTAAGTATTAAGTATTAAGTCAAGGAAAAATCTTGATACTTGATACCTAATACTTAATACTTATTTTAGTTATATTTTGCTGATAATTCTTTTGCTACTGACTCGATTACATCTGTAATCTGCTCTGTTAGTTTTCCTGCTTTCAAAGCATCAAGAGTATCTCTATGTTTATTGTTCAAGTATTCTAAAAAGTCTTTCTCAAATTCTCTTACTTTATTCACAGGAACTTTTCTTAATAAGTTTTTTGAACCTGCATAGATAATAGCAACTTGATCTTCAACAGTATATGGATCGTTCAAACCTTGTTTCAAGATTTCAACGTTTCTTTTTCCTTTTTCAATTACGTTTAATGTAACCGCATCAAGATCAGAACCAAACTTAGCAAACGCTTCCAATTCACGAAACTGTGCTTGATCTAATTTCAATGTTCCTGCTACTTTTTTCATTGATTTAATTTGAGCATTTCCTCCAACACGAGATACCGAAATACCTACGTTGATCGCTGGACGAACTCCCGAGTTAAACAAATCTCCATCTAAGAAAATTTGACCATCCGTAATCGAAATTACGTTTGTTGGAATATAAGCGGATACGTCACCAGCTTGAGTTTCAATAATAGGTAAAGCTGTTAACGAACCACCACCTTTTACAATTGATTTCAATGAATCCGGTAAATCATTCATGTTTCTTGCAATTCCATCATCAGCAATTACTTTACAGGCACGCTCTAATAAACGGCTGTGTAAGTAAAAAACGTCTCCAGGATATGCCTCACGTCCCGGTGGTCTTCTTAATAATAAAGATACTTCGCGGTAGGCAACAGCTTGTTTAGATAAATCATCATAAACAATTAAAGCTGGACGACCTGAATCTCTAAAATATTCTCCAATGGCAGCACCTGCAAAAGGAGCATAAACTTGCATAGGAGCTGGATCAGAAGCATTAGCAGCAACAATAATGGTATATGCCATTGCGCCTTTTTCTTCTAACATTTTTGCAATTCCTGCTACCGTTGACGCTTTTTGTCCAATAGCAACATAAATACAAAATACTGGTTTCCCTGCATCGTAAAATTCTTTTTGATTTAAGATGGTATCAATACAAACAGTTGATTTACCTGTTTGACGGTCACCAATAACTAGCTCACGCTGTCCTCTTCCTACCGGAATCATTGCATCTACTGCTTTGATACCTGTTTGTAAAGGCTCAGTTACTGGCTGACGGAAGATAACTCCTGGAGCTTTTCTTTCTAATGGCATTTCGTATAAGTCTCCACCTATTGGTCCTTTTCCATCAATAGGAAAACCAAGGGTGTTTACTACACGACCTACCATTTGCTCTCCTACTTTAAGAGAAGCAATACGTTGTGTTCTTTTAGCAGTAGAACCTTCTTTGATTCCTGTTGATGGTCCTAAAAGTACCACACCCACATTGTCTTCTTCAAGATTCAAAACAATTGCCTCAAGACCATTGTCAAATTCTACTAACTCACCGTATTGAACATTTGAAAGCCCGTAAACACGAGCAATACCATCTCCAACTTGAAGTACCGTTCCTACTTCCTCTAGCGTAGCGCCAGATTCAAAACCTTCTACTTGCTTTCTTAATATTGCTGATATTTCAGCAGGTTTAATTTCCGCCATCTTAATTTTTAAATTAGACACTTTAACGTGCAATATAACTAGTTACTTAACTCTCTTTTTAATACTTGTAATCTATTGGCAACTGAAGCATTATACTCTTTATCGCCTATTCTTAAAATAAATCCTCCTATAATAGCAGGATCTATTGTATTTACTATTGTGATTTTCTTATCTGAAAATTCTTTTATCTTCGCAGAAACTTTAGCTTCAAGCGCAGCGTCCATAGCAATTGCTGTAGTTACCGTCACGATTTGAAAACCATTGTTTTCATCTGATATAAGAACGTATTGTGAAACAATATCTGCTAAAATTTCAAATCTCTTGTTTTCAAATAATAAACGGAAAAGACTTTTAGTCAATGCTGTTGTATTTGCAAAAACTTCTGTCAAGGCACTTTGTTTTACACTAACAGAAATTGTTGGATTTTGAATAAAACTACTCAACTCCTCATTACTATTTATTGTTGACGAAATTAAAGCCATATCTTTATAGACATCTGGCTCGTTTCCCGCAGAAATAGCTAAATCTAAAAATGCTTTTGCATACCGAATTGCTGCTCTAGTTCCTGACATAACTTTAGTTTAATTTTACGTCACCTAACATATTCTCAATCAATTTAGTTTGAGCTTCATTATTAGATAATTGGTCTTTCAATAATTTTTCTGCAATATTCAATGACAATATTGAAACCTGTGATTTCAATTCAGCCATTGCTGCATTTTTTTCTGCTTCAATCGCAATTTTTGCTTGCGCAATCATTCTTTCGCCTTGAATTTGTGCTTCTTTTTTAGAATCAGCAATCATTTTATCTTTCATTTCACGAGCTTCTTTAAGCATATTATCTCGCTCTAATCTCGCTTCTTGTAAAATACGCTCGTTATCAGCAGTTAAATTCTGCATCTCTCTACGCGCTGATTCGGCTGATGCCAAAGCATTGTTAATCGATTCTTCACGACCTTTTACGGCTCCCAAAATTGGTTTCCAAGCAAATTTTCTCAAAAGTAGAAAGAAAACAATGAAAATAATCGTTGTCCAAAAAATTAAACTCTCCGGTGCTGTAAGATTCATATAGGTATATTTAAAATATTTTTTTTATTTTATAAATAAAAACTTCCTGCAGCCAACCGCTACAGGAAATTTTAATTTGTAATTACTTTGCGATTAACGCAACAACTACTGCGAAAAGTGCAACACCTTCAATAAGTGCAGCAGCGATAATCATAGCAGTTTGGATTTTTCCAGCAGCTTCTGGCTGACGAGCAATGGCATCCATAGCAGATCCACCAATTTTTCCAATTCCAAGACCTGCACCAATTACTGCTAATCCAGCTCCGATTCCAGCTAATACCATAATAATAAATTTATATAGTTAATAATTAATAAAACTCAAATTAATGATGATCATGCTCTGCTACTGCTTGACCAATAAATAATGCTGATAACAACGTAAAAATATAAGCTTGCAATGCAGCAACTAACATTTCTAATACCAACATAAATAATACAAATGCTCCCGAAATAGGAGAAACCGCCAAAGTTTCAAATATAAAAATCAATGAAATTAAACTCAAGATGATGATGTGACCTGCTGTAATATTAGCAAACAAACGTATCATCAATGCAAACGGCTTTGTTAACATGCCAATAATTTCTACAGGAATCATAATTGGATACAATGCTTTTGGTACAGGCGGTGTTAAAATATGTCCCCAATATTGTTTGTTTCCACTGAAAGATGTCACAATAAAAGTGATAAAAGCCAAAACAAAAGTAAAATAGATGTTTCCAGTCAAGTTTGAGCTAAAAGGAAAAAACGGAATTAAACCAATCAAGTTGTTAATCCAAATAAAGAAAAAGATAGTTAAAAGATAGGGCATGTATTGCGCATATTTTTTCTCTCCAATATTTGGTCTCGCAATATCATCTCTTACAAATGTTACTAATGGTTCAAGAAAACCAGCAATACCCTTAGGTGCTAATTGGTTTTTCTTGTACGATCTTGCTACTACTAAAAATATCAAAAACATAACAATAGCCGACATAAACATAGAAAAGACATTCTTTGTAATCGAAAAGTTCAAAGGTCTTGCACCAAATTCAAATGCGCCATTGTCTTTTTGATCCTGTGTTAAAGTTTCAAATTTATCAGCGTAAAAAATAATTTCATTGTAGCGAACTAGCTTTTGACCATTTTGATCCACAAAATGTTCGGCTTTGTTGTCATGGTGGAATTTTTCAGAAGAGAAAATTTCTAATCCGTTGTTTGTCCACAAAATTACAGGAAGATAAAAAGTAATGGGATGTCCATTCCAATCAGCAATATGAAATTCATGAGAATCACCAATATGCGAATTAATCAATTTAGTAGCACTAAATTCTTCTGTCTCTTGAGTTGCTGCTGTCGAATTTTCGGCAACCACTTCATTTGCAGCAGAAACATTCACGGCCTCTGGATTTGCAAATCCAAAATAAGGAATACTGGCTATTACGGCAACTAATATGAACTGAGCAAGTTTATTTGAAAATACCATTCTTAAATTGTGTGTCTAATTCTACGTTTCAAAATTTTTTGCAAAGGTACATAAAATATTCACAATTGAAAACATATCATTTTGTTTTTCAGCATAAAATTATATTTTAATTCCGCTAATTATAAATAAGATTTACTGTTTATTTATTAATCGAATAGCATAAAAAGTTTCAAAAAATAGGAATAAAAAATAGGGAATAAAAAAGGCGCCAACATCAGGAATTTTGCTTAAAATTTCTGACTGAATCAAGGGAATCAAAAAAACGATAGCGCCCAACATTTTTAAAAGACTAAATCCCATAAAAGCAAATCCAGTTTTATCAGCAAAAGTTCTACTTACAAATAGTAGAAAACCATAACTTAATAATGTCAATGTAAGGTGAAAAACGTAAATACTCCATGTAGAATAAAAAAACGAAATATTTATAAAAAATAATTTAGTTATATAGTATTGTAAAAAAAATAATACAATAGAAATTGGTAAAATAGTAATTAAAAATCTGTAGAATGGTTGCATTAATTGTCTTTATTTAAATTTTTAACTTGCCTTATCACATTATATAAGGCAATAAAAACGGCAAAAAGTGATAATATAATAGTGAATATTGACGAGTCAGTGTATTTTTTATCAAGCCATATTCCTAAGTAAGTAAAACAAAAGATGATTATTCCCATTTGAAAGGGAATATTTAGCATCACAAGCCATTTATTAGTTTGTTTTAAATTGTTTTTATCTTTGTTCATTAACTGAAATTGCTTGTTTTGCACTTAAATTCATTACACAGTTTGCAGTAAAATCAGCTCCTGGCTCTATTGATAATTTACCTACGGTTACTTCACCTTTTATTATTGCCGTTGCTTTTATATTCAATAATTCTGTAACTTGAATATTACCACTAAATTTTCCTTCTATATCTGCATTATTACAAATTATATCTCCTGTTACGCTTCCTGCTGGACCTATAACTAGTTTTCCACTTGTCTTAAAATTGCCAGTCAATTCTCCATCCAGTCTAAAATCGGCTTTTGAAATAATATCGCCTTTAATACTTGTTCCTTCTACAATTCGATTGGTTTTTCCTAAAAGCTCGGTGTATGGTTTCTTTTTTTTATCAAACATATTTATAAATTTAACGCTAAGTACTCATCAAGATTTTTCTTGATTTGGATCACTTTATAATTTTCACTTGAGAGTACAATTGGGGTTTCAACTATTTTAAACTTTTTATTGTCTTTTAGAATTAATGCAATATCATTTGCATACAGTTTTGATTTGATTCCATGAATAGTTATAAAGCTTACATTAGTTGTATAGATGTCATAAGAAATATAAATTTTTTGCACATTTTCGCTATCTATAAAACTTTTAATTTTATTTTCTAATTCTTGTGTAGCCTTGTCATCACGACCACCTACTTTATATAAAATTTTCCAATTATTAGAATCAGTCATTGCAAAATCCATTTGCTCTAACTGTCCTATTTGTTCGTCAAGTATCAATTGTGCACCCTTGCCTTCGTCCGTATTAGGATAATTAGTAGCTACATCCTGTAAAGCGTTCTTGTATGCAGCCAAGCCTTTTAATTTAGCTATAGTATATGCTTTAAGCAATTCAAATTTGGATACAATGACCTCACCTGAAAATTCTAAAATCAATTGATCTATATTTGATAAAACGAGTGAAAATTGTTCCTCTTCATACAATTTAAACCATTTTGTATACACAGCCTCTGGTGAGTTTTCTTGAGACGTTGGTTTTGAATTAGTTATAATTTGCGTGTATCGTGAGTCAGGATATTGAGCAATTATCTTGTTTTTAACAGCAGTTGCTTTATTTAAATCAGTATTTTCATATAACTTATATAAATTATAAAGAGATGGAAGAATCAGTTTTTCTTCTGGATTTCTGTTTAAAACATTTTCCAGTTTGGCTATAGCCAAAAGATTTTCTTTTAATTTTTCTTTGTAAATGATACCTAGTTGATAATTAACTGAATTTCTCTCGGTGTAAATACTATCTATCGCTTTAGCACTACTGGGAAGTTGTTTTAAATAAAAGTCAATAGTATATTTTTCTAACACAGCTTCTTTTTCCTCTATATTATCTGAAATATCAGTACTAGAATTTAAAGCATTCTCAATTGTGTTCACTGTATTATTTGATGAAATTCTCCAATTGCCATCGGATGATCTATTCCCCCATATTTTTTTAAATTGCAATTTCCCAAACGCAATGGTCGTAGGATTATAAAAATAAAATAAAGTACTATTATTAGTAGCTGATGATTTAATTGGTTTATCATCAGTGGCTGATGATTTAATTGGCATTGCAGGAGGATTTGCATTAGATCCTGCGAGCGGATTTGCAAAGTTTGGATCAGAAAAATCATCAAATGTTGAAGCTGCATTATTGCGATCGATATTTTTTTGTTTAATAGCATTTTTCTCGGCTAAAACTTGTTTTGCCTCATCTTCATTTTTCAATTTTTCAATATAGTTTTCAAAGTATAGTACTCTATCAGCTGGATTTAGCTTAACTACATTCAAGATACTATCATTTTGTTTGGCTATTGCTTCATATAAAATTACCTCATCCAAATCTTTTCTTATTTTTTGGATTTTAAAAAACTCTCTAGACTTGTTATTAAGTTTTACTAAGGTGCTATCATAGTATTTAGCAGCAGCAGGATAAGCCGCTTCTTTAAAATACATGTTTCCTAGATTTCTATAGTTTGACGCTACTAAATAAGCATCTTTGGAATTGGATTTTAATGATGCATTATACAAGTCACGAGCCTCTTTATGGTTATTCTGTGTGTCAAAATAAAGGGCATAATTATAATAAATCAAGTCTTTGTAAGGACGATTTTCTCTGTCTTTAATTAATTTTTCAAAATTCTCTTCAAACAAATCAAAATCTCCATTCTGATAATCAAACAGCTCTGCTTTTTTAGCATGTGCTTGAATTACAAATTGTCGATCGGCTTTTCTATTCATATCAATAACTGATTGATAAGAAGCAATTGCGCTGTCTTTATAACCCAATTGTTGATACAGTTGTGCTAGAATAAAACGATATCTGGCTTTGTCCTGATTCACTTTAGTAAATTCTATTGCTAATTTAATTTTAGCAACAGCGCTATCTTTCTCTTCTAGATTTAAAAAAGAGGCAGTCAAAAGCGCATTTGCATCTGCAAAAACTTGATTTTTAACTTTGCGATCTTCTAATA
Source organism: Flavobacterium sp. PL11 (assembly GCF_035985025.1). Taxonomy (NCBI): domain Bacteria; kingdom Pseudomonadati; phylum Bacteroidota; class Flavobacteriia; order Flavobacteriales; family Flavobacteriaceae; genus Flavobacterium; species Flavobacterium sp. PL11. The sequence continues at coordinate 23,886 of NZ_JAXCIA010000003.1, read as the reverse complement.
GTTTACTAATGTTTTTGATCACCAAAGCGTCATTGCCTAAACGCATATTCGTTTTTTCGCGCCATATTTTAGCCTCATAAATCTTACTACTATTGGGATATTTGTATAAAATATAGTTAAAAGCATCGAGTGCTGGCACAAAACGCTGGTCAAAGTACCGTGCTTTTCCAAGCATTAAATAGGCTTCATCAATTTGACTATTTCTTTCTCTTCCACCAATGTTCATTGAATGTTTTTGAATAGCTTTTGTAGCTTTGGTCTCCGCCAATTCAAAATCAGCGTTACTGGGTTTAGAACTAGACAGAATTTCATCTTTTAACTGCATTTTTTCTGGCGGTAAAAGTTGCCAAAAATCATCATCATTATTGGATTTAATAGTTTGAACGCCTTTGTCAAAGCCTACTCCACCGTTATACAAAATATTGTACTTCGTGCTTAAAGCATGTGAATTCCTAGACAAAAAAGTATTCTTTTTAGTAGAGCATGCAGCGACAAATACTAAAAATAAAAGCAGGAGAAATTGTTTAATTATATTGATTTTCAATGGAAAACGTTTTTATCAATTAACTATCAAATACACTTTTTAGTATATTGACTGGTAAAAATACATTTCTTTTTGATAGCGTGAAAATTATGTGCATTTAATCCAGCAAAACAAATGTCTTTTAAACCGCAAATTCGCAGATTTTCTTAAAATAAGCAGTGTGTCATTATTAAATACTTCTTATAAAACTGTATAAGCACATTAATGATTTTACCTTACTAATTTTGTTGACTAGTTTTTGTTGCTTTGCGTAAGGGATACAGCGGAAATCCTTTTTTATTTTTGACAAAGAATAAAAAAAATTGGGAGCGAAAGCCCGACCCGAAGTTGCCAGAAGGAACGACGAAGCAACTTCGGGTCACGCCCAAATAAAAGTTGCTTTATGAAGATTAGGTTTAAACCGCAGATTCGCATATTTTTTTACAAAAACTTTTAAAAATCTGCGAATCTGTGGTCTATTAAACATTCCTCTAAACAGCAAAAAACAATTCCAATTCTTTCAGTGTTTCCTCAGAGGTTTGAATGTCCTTGACTACTTCCCCTTTGTGCATCGCGACAATTCGATCGCTTACCTCAACGGTGTGTTGCAAATCATGACTGGAAACTAGTACGGTAACTTCTGGATTGTTAGCTAGATCCTTGATGATTTTTTTTAATCGGAATTGGGTTGTTGGGTCTAGATTTGCAAAGGGTTCATCGAGAATGATCACATCAGGATTTCCTATCAGCGTGGCAATAATTCCCACTTTCTTTTGGTTTCCTTTAGATAAATCACGTAAATATTTTTTGTTTTTCAGTATCTCACCATTAAAAAATTCTTCGTGTGTTGCTAGTAAAGCATCGACATCAGCTTTGTTTTGTCCGCGTAAATCACCTATGAAATAAAAATATTCTTCGGGAGTCAAGTAGCCTATTAAGAAACTTTCGTCTAAAAAAGAAGCGGTAAAAGGTTTCCACGCTTCGCTAGTATTCACTTGGATATTGTTGTTGATAATATTTCCTGTAGATGGCTGGATTAAATCCAACAAAAGACTGAAAAAAGTCGTTTTTCCGGCTCCGTTGTTTCCAACGAGTCTAAAGCTTTCGCCTTTTTTTATTTCTAAAGAATCTATTTTTAATACGGTCGTTCCGTTATACGTTTTTGAAAGGTTGTTTACTTTGATCATTCTTTATAGCTTAGTAGTTTAAATGGTTAGTGGTAATGTGTCTTTTAATTATCCTTTTTGTTTGTAAGCGGCAATAGTGGCATATTTCTCTGTTTTGTAAACTTTTTCAATTAGTGAGAATGCTTTGTTTTTCAGCGCAAATCCTAAGATTCCTAATGTTGCTACTAAAACTAAGCCGACATCAGGACTGAAAAATTTAGAACCTAACCAATACAACAAAACAGGTAAACCTAACTGCGGAATCGAAATTAACATCGTTTTTACATTGAATGCTTTTTTGTCGCCAAAAGCCCCTTTGCCAGAACTCAAATCTATGGGTGTCTTAGTGTAAGCACCGCCAAGCAAAACTAAATGGGAATTCACGCCTATGTTATAAATAGCCCCTACAATAATTGTCAAATAAATTTGCCAACCAAAATAAAGATAAAATGACGCAATAGTTGTTGACACAATTGTAGCAATAACCATCAACCACCATTTAGAACTTAAATAGCCCTTGTAAGGAATATTTTGCGTCATCATTAACTGGTAATAAGCGCTATCCCAGCTAGGAACAAATTGTCCAAAAGTGATTAGAAATCCGCCTGAAACAAATATTCCCGCAAAAATATGCATCATTGGATTGTTATAAGCCTCAATTCCGTTTGTAAAGAAAAGAAGTCCATAAAATAGAAACATTACACTTAATCCAACGGTGGTTTTTGAACGTTTGTTTCTTTTAATTAATTTAATATCATTTTTCAAGAATGTTCCGATGGTTCCAAATTGGTTTAACCAACTTAAATTCTCCGTTCTCGCCACATCGTGTTTAGTAGAAAGCCCTGCATCGAGGTATAAATTCTTTTTGAAAAACAAAAAAGTGAAATAATATAACACTACTAAAAGTAAAGCTGGAACTGCAAATGCCCAATATGTGTTGAAAATAGCATCAAAAAATGGTGCTGAATAATCAGTGATATTAAAATAACCATAATACTGCAATCCTGCTAAAATTGCTACTAATGCTAAGAAAATGGCAAATAAATTGTCCTTATTACTTAGTATAATATTGATAAAATTATTAATATAAATTAAGGAAGTTATAGCCGTAAACCAGAGCAACACCGAAACAACATCATATCCTTCTATGATTAATACAACACTAAAAGGAATTATAAAAAACCCATGAATTAAGTTGAAAAATGATAAAACTGTTTTCCCAAGGGAGAAATGAACAATTGTACTTTTTTTGATGGGGAAAATCAACATCGGACGAATATTCAATACAGGGATTTTTTGCACCAATAACCGTATCACTAAATCCATTAAAATGTAGTAAATCATGAATTTATTTACGGTGGCAATTGGGTCTAAATTCTCCTTTTTTAGAATGTAAAAAGTCATTACTCCCAGTGCTAAGAAAATCAAGATAAAATAGGCGGCTACAAAGCCCATCAGGATTTTCAAAGCTAAGTTAGTGGCAAAAGAAGCCGATCTAGAAAATGCTTTCCATTCGAGATAAAGAAATTTTTGAATCATGGTTTGGTTATTTTGGTTGTATAGTATGTAGTTAAATTAGAGAAATGTTACAGTTTTCGAATTTATATTCAGGATATGTCGCTTCTAAATAGATACCAACTTTAGACGGAATAATTTTGAATACAATAAAAAGTATCAAACTAAATAGTACAAAAAGAAAACTAATTACTAATATCCAATAATCGTTAGTTAGGAAGCTATCACCATGATTTATTAATTGAAGTAAAAAATTAAGAGGCAGTATTATTGTTGCAGAAAAAGTGCCGTATTGATTGATAATGCTTTCAAAAAGCCATTTTTTATCATTTGATTTCTTTCTTTCCTTTCTCGTTTTTCGGTTTCTAAACATTTCATAAAATGTAAAACCTACTAACAGGATATAAAAACCAACTATAATCCACTCTTTATATAAACTTAATTTTATAAAAGTAAAAAGCAATAAAGTCATAGCTACCGTTAAGAAAATCTTTGGAACACCAAAAAAATCTTTAGAATGTTGCCAAACCAAACCGTTATATTTCTTACTAAGTGCTATTCGTCTTTTTTCCACAACATCCATAAATCCAAAAACACCAAACTTGTTGAATTCGATGTTCAGAGCTTCGTCAAAAAAGCATTTTGGATTTACTTGCCATTGCATTTCTATTGCATTGGCTAAATGATCCACTAGTTCTGATTGCAAGTCATAATACTCCACATAATGCTGCTGGGTAAAAGTAAAAAGTTGGTCTATTTGTGAGGAGGTTAGTTTCATCTATAATTATATTTTTTTTAATTTTCCTTTTTTATCCCGTTTTCTATTTAATGTAAATTTTATTAGTAAAATAACTCACCTTTTTGTCATGCTGAGGAACGAAGCATCTCCGCAATATTATTCAAACAAATAATTAAGGAAATTCAAGTCAGGATTAATTGTTTTTATAAGTGTAATTTTCTTGTCTTTTTTCCATCCTTTAATTTCTTTTGCCTTAACAATTGCTATTTGTATCCATGTAAATTTTTCGAAATACAGTAAATTTAACAACTCTGATTGTCATGCTGAGGAACGAAGCATCTCTACAATATTATGCAAACAAATAATTAAGAAAATTCAAGTCAGGATTAATTGTTTTTATAAGTGTGACTTTCTTGCCTTTTTTCCATCCTTTAATTTCTTTTTCTTTAGCAATTGCTATTTGTATCCATGTAACTTTTTCGAAATACGATGAATTTAACAACTCTATTTGTCATGCTGAGGAACGAAGCATCTCTTCCCTATTATTCAAACAACTCATTAAGAAAATTCAGGTCAGGATTAATTGTTTTTATTAGTGTGATTTTCTTGTCTTTCTTCCATCCCTTAATTTCTTTTTCTTTAGCGATTGCTATTTGTATCCATGTGAATTTTTCGAAATACGATGAATTTAACAACTCTATTTGTCATGCTGAGGAACGAAGCATCTCTTTCCTACTATTCAAACAAATGATTAAGAAAATTCAAGTCAGGATTAATTGTTTTTATAAGTGTGGTTTTCTTATCTTTTTTCCATCCTTTAATTTCTTTTTCTTTAGCGATTGCTATTTGTATCCATGTGAATTTTTCGAAATACAATAAGTAATGAACATTATATCTAGCTGTAAAAGAATTCGGATTCAGCAATTCTTTGTGCTGCTGTAATCGAATTTTTAAATTATTAGTAACGCCGGTATACAAAACTGTTTTTGCCTTATTCGTTAAAATATAAACATAATAAGTATATTACCCTTCTTGAAATTCTATCATGATTTTTGTTTTAAAGATGATTTCATAGTTTGTAGTGATGCTTCGTTCCTCAGCATGACAAAGAATATGGTTTGACTATTAAAATTCTATCATGTTTTTTGCTTTAAAGATGATTTTATAGTTTGTGGCGATGCTTCGTTCCTCAGCATGACAAAGCAATCTTTTGATAATCTTTTGATAATCTTTGTTGCTACATTATTAAAATTAATCATATAAAGTGTTTAAATATGATTTGCCACTTTTGTAAAAATGCTTCGTTCCTCAGCATGACAAAGCAATATTTTGATAATCTTTTGATAATCTTTGTTGCTACATTATTAAAATTAATCATATAAAGTGTTTAAATGTGATTTGCCAATTTTGTAGAGATGCTTCGTTCCTCAGCATGACAAAGTAGTATTAATAAGTTGTATAATTTTACTACTGTCATTCTTCGAAAAAATAGTTAAAATTCTAATTTTGGACTTGGGTTAACTAAACTCTGCATGTTTCTAATAAAATCTTCCAGTTCTGAAAGTCGGTTTACGGTTTCAGCAGTTCCTTTTTCAGTCAGTTTGTAATATTTGCGCATCCGGTTATCTACTTTTTCTATCTCTACATCTAAAATTCCTTCGGCTTCTAGTTTGTGTAGTGCAGGATATAAAGCGCCTTCGGTAATATTGAGTTCGCCTAGTGTAATCACTTTTACTTTTTGAGTGATTTCATAACCATACATCTTACCGTTTTCCTCCAGCAACTTCATGATAATGGTATTTAAACTTCCCTTATATAATTGCGAGTTTTTCATTTTTTTTAAGATTTATTAAAACAAATATACATAAGATTCTTATACATCTTAATGTTAGGTATATAAATTTTAAACAAAACAATTCATTTTGACTAAAAATAAACCACAAATTTCACAAATTAACACAAATTTTATTTTTTATTAGTTTTAACGAACACTTTAAAATAAAAATTAGTACTGTTTTTTAAATATCCTATTCGTGAATTTTCGTACAATTTGTGGCTAAAAATAACTTTAATATAATGCGTTAAAATTTTCAAAAAGTTTAATTTAAGAAAACTAATCTGTTTATTATCTTTGTCAAAAAATAATCACATGTCATCTTTTTTAAAACTAATTATAAAAGAAGTAAAACGCGAAACTAAAGACGCCGTTTCTATACTTTTTAATGTTCCTGAAGAATTAAAAGCTAATTATAAATTTCTAGCAGGTCAATACCTAAATTTGAAATTAACTCTTGATGGCGAGGAAATTCGCCGCGCTTACTCGATATGTTCATCATCTGACAGCGGCGAACTTCGCATTGCCGTTAAAGCGGTTAATGGTGGAGCATTTTCGCAGTTTGCCAATACAAAACTCAAAGCTGGAGATGCGATTGAAATAGGAACTCCTGAGGGAAAATTTACTTTTGAGCCACAAGCTGACCGACAAAAAAATTATGCCGCTTTTGCAGCTGGTAGCGGAATTACTCCTATTATGTCAATATTAAAATCAGTGTTAAAAAATGAGCCTAAAAGTTCTTTTATATTGGTTTACGGTAATAAAACTCCTGAAGACACGATCTTTCATCAAGAATTACACGATCTACAATTGCAATATATGGGTCGGTTTTTTGTACATTATGTTTTTAGTCAAGCAAAAGCAGCAGATACTTTGTTTGGAAGAATAGAGAAATCCACAGTGAATTTTGTTCTAAAAAATAAACATAAGGAATTAACATTTGACAAGTTCTACTTATGTGGTCCTGAAGAAATGATTAATCGTGTTACGGAAGTTTTAATTGAGGAAAACGTAAAGGAATCGTCAATAAAATTTGAACTTTTCTCCTCGTCAAGTACAGAAAATGCAATTGGAAAGTCGTTAAGTGGACAAACAAAAATCACTATAATGGTGGATGATGAGGAAACCACTTTTGAAATGTCGCAGAAACAAACCGTTCTTGACGCGGCACTAAAACAAGGCATAGACGCTCCATATTCTTGTCAAGGAGGAATATGCAGTAGCTGTCTCGCTCGAGTGACATCAGGAACTGCCGAAATGACTAAAAACTCTATCCTTACTGATAACGAAATAGCCAGCGGCTTGATTTTGACTTGTCAAGCGCATCCTACATCTGAGAGTATTTATATTGATTATGATGATGTTTAGAAAGTAAATATCTAATATTTAAAATTCCAAACTCCAACTTAAAAATTTGGGCTTTGGAATTTTTAATTTTATGACTAGATGAAAAAACCACGCGAAATTTTTAAAAATAGACCACATCTTCTCCTCGAAACTGAAGTAGAAGAACTCTTGAATTATTGCGAGAAATTACAAGATGAACTGGTTGATTTAAAATTTGAGCAAAACGAAAATAAGCAATTAATTATGCTTGACATGCTGAGAGAAATTGTAAAAGCGTGTGATGAAACTGAAAAACAACAAAAAGAATTTCTACGTTTTGGCTTGGAACCACCTAATTATGAAGAGTCAATTTCTAATCTTAAGCGTTTTTTGGTAGTAAGATGTAGAGAAAATGGGATTTGGTTTTAAGCCAAAAATAAAATTGTACCATTCTACAATAGTGATTCAATTTTCGAAACCACTTCTTCTGGTTTAATCGTCCTCATTACATCATCGTAACCCTCCACTTTTTTATTTCCATAAACAGATGTAGGTAATAATGGAAACTTTACACGATCAGAAACTAAAGTATGTTCTAACGGCTGATTAAAAGGAGAAAATCCTGCAAATGGATGCGTTGCTCCCCAAAGCGTGATGACTTTTACACCAAGCATAGCAGCAATATGTGCATTTCCTGAATCCATAGAGAGCATAATATCAAGATTGCTAATCAATTGTAATTCCTGCTGAAACTTGATCTTGCCTGCCATATTGATCACATTCATTTTGTTTTTTAAAAGTGATTCTAAAACTTCTATTTCCTTTTTTCCACCTCCAAAAAGCAAAATGGTATTTGTGCTATTTTTAGCTAATTTGTCAATAACTTGTTGCATTAAATCTAATGGATACACTTTAGAATCATACTGCGCAAAAGGAGCAATTCCTATTAATTTTAGATGATTATTTCCAATAATTTGAACAATTTCTTGTTCTAATATAGCTTTTTGAGGAAATAGTGTCCCGAAACTTTGGCAGGATAAATCTAAAGGAAAGTCCAACTCACCAAATACTTTACTATGTCTTTCAAACATAGTTGGTAATTGTTTGAGCACTTTATTTTCACTGCGCGTCAATTCTTTTTTTTCAATCCTGCCTTTATCCACAGCTGCGACTTTCACTCCGGTTAAAGCAAAAAGAGTACGAATAATTTGCGACCGTAATACATTATGTAAATCAGCAAAAGTGTCTATTTCAAGTTTTTTTAAATCTTTAAATAAACGCAACAATCCTAGAAAACCTTTGTGACTCTCTTTTTCATCGAAAGCAAAAAAGTTCACACTAGGAATTCCGTCAAAAAAAGGTTTAAAAAAAGGACGAGAAATTATAGTGATTTTAACTTGCGGATATTGATTCACCAAAGCTCTTAAAACAGGAACCGTCATGGCGACATCTCCCATTGCGGAAAGTCTCATGATAGCTATATGTCTGATGTTATTTGGCAATTGAAATAGTGATCGTGGGTTTTAGCCCAGATTAAAATGAAAATCCTGGAACAAAAAAAGTAAAGTTTCTGGTTTTAAAAAAGCGACCAACGGAAGCTCTTTTTAGGACCATAGAAACTATACTTTTTTTGTGAGGAATTGTAATGGAAAGCTGGAATAGCTTCAAAAACTATTTCTTATTTTGATACAAAACAGGATTTAATTCATCATCATTATACATTTTCATTTGCTTGTACACTTTCATAAATTTATCGCCATGCTCAATATCACTCAATAAATCATCGATAGCAGTAGACAAATCAGTTCTTTGTTCTAACAAAATATTCAATTTTACCTGACATTTATCTCTATGGTCTTGTGAAGCTTCAACACGTGTAGCTTCTTCTTGCATGTGAAAAATTTTCAAAGCTAAAATTGATAACCTATCAAATGCCCAAGCCGGACTTTCAGAATTGATTTTTGCATTATCTTTTACTTTAACAGTACTGTATTTTTGAAGAAAATAACTATCAATGTATTCCACCATATCGGTACGCTCTTGATTAGAAGCATCAATTCTACGTTTTAAAGTCAAAGCGGCACCTGGATCAATATTTGGATCTCTAATGATATCTTCAAAATGCCATTGAACAGTATCAATCCAATTTTTATGATACAATAAATGTTCAAACTTATCTTTTGGATAGGGATTGTTGATCAGTTGGTCTACATTATCAAATTGATGATAATCCTTGATACTCTCTTCGAAAACGGAATAAGCTAATTTTGAAAACATAATTTTATATTTTATAATTACAAAGATACTTTTTATACTTTTATGGTTTCATAATATTTTTAGAAGTTCACTATCAAAATACCCATCATGCAAATTCATAATTTATCAGATAATAACAGTATTCTCAATCACTTTTTAGCACAAATCAGAGATGTCAAAATTCATCATGACAGCATGCGTTTTAGAAGAAATATTGAACGAATAGGTGAGATAATGGCGTATGAATTGAGCAAAACATTGCGTTATAAAAATGTTGAAATACAAACGCCATTAGGAATAAAAGAAACTACAGTAATTAATGAACAATTGGTTTTATGTTCTATTTTGCGAGCCGGATTAACTTTGCATCAGGGATTTTTAAACTATTTTGACAATGCTGAGAATGGTTTTATTTCTGCTTTTAGACACCATCCTAACAACGATGATAATTTCGAAATAAAAGTTGAATATCAAGCTGTTGCAGATATTAATAATAAAAATTTATTACTACTTGATCCTATGCTCGCTACAGGCCAATCTATAGTTGCCGTTTTTAATGAATTAGTACACAGAGGAACTCCAAAAGAGATTCATATTGTCGTAGTGATAGCCACTCCTGAAGGTGTTGCACATCTTGAAAAACATTTACCTGAAAATTGTCATCTTTGGATTGCAGCTTTAGATGCTGGCCTAGATTCTAAAAATTATATTGTACCAGGACTTGGTGATGCAGGTGATTTAGCATACGGTAAAAAATTATAATTGGCTAAAAAAAGCAAACATACTACAAACAGTTAAAGCATAAATAACAATTTCTTGATTCAGTTTTAATTGTTTCATTTCAATATGACTACAAGTCATAATTGCTAAAGGTGCAAATGTAAATAGGAGTAAATCATTACTTTTATTAGGTGAAACCACATAAATTAAAACGGCTATAAAAAAAGAAGCAATAATTTTTTTGAAAGATGCTTGTAAAATTTGTGGTTTAGTAGATAAAGTTGTAAAACTCGAAACAATGAAAAATAGCGCTATTGTAGCATATACTGCGAATGCACCATTTTGATAATTAGTGGTGAAATAATCTATTTCAAAACTAGTTTTAAAATTTTTACTAAAAAAAGCCAAGCTGTCTATGTGAAAAATAGAAGCATAAATTAGAAATAGTATCATAGCACTAGCTAATGCTATAAACGGTAAAAACCAGTTTCTATAATCTCTAGCAACATGAAATATGATCGAAATAAAAACTAATAAAATAAATAAGATACTCCAAAAATGAAATAAGGTTGCTACAAAAATCCAAAATGAGGCATCAAATATTTTCTCTTTAGCCGCTTTAAGTGATTGTAAAGAAATCAATCTTCGAATTGCTAAAAGAATAAAAAAATTCGCAATTATTAAATTAGCGTTGTTTAGCACTGATGGGAAAAATAGTAGAAATAAAAAGAAAAAAAATATGGTGAAAGCACTGTCTTTGCTCAATCCATTTCGTCTTGCTATAAAACTGGTGATAAAGATCGAAAATGATAATAAACAAAATAATCCAATAGTAGTTAACACTGATAGATTAGATTTTGTCCACGATAAATCTTGAAATTGGAATATTAAAAAGAAAACCAGCATCAAAATTACAACCATTGAAAAATTTAACGGTGTAGATTTTCTAAAAACACTTGTTATCATAAGGATATTTTATACTTTTGTGACTGTAAATATAATACTTGTTTAAAAAAGGAAACTCTACAACATCAAAACATTATTTAAATTGATAGATTTGATTGTTTAGATTCCAAAATATAGCTACTAAAATTAATTTTTATATATTATGAAATCATTTTTTGAAGGAATACAATACTTATTTGTCGACATTTTATTTGCTCCATGGGATCTTTTACGTTCGTTAGAGCTTTCTTCTTGGTTTGCTGCAAATGCCATTAACTGGATTTTTGTAATTATTTGTGCCTCTGCATTAGGGTACTGGATCAAACAATTGAAAATTTTTGAAGACGCTGGAACTGAAAAACAAGATACAACCGCTCACTCTTTCTTAAAATAAAAAAGAGTAAACGGATTTAGAATCTATTTTAAATCGTTTCCAATATCTTTTCTAAAATACATCTTATCAAAATTTAGTTTATCTATGTTTTGGTAAGATTTTTTTATGGCTTCTTCAAAATTGTTTCCAAACGATGTCACCGCTAAAACACGGCCACCATTAGAAACTACATTTCCATTTTCTAGTTTAGTTCCAGCGTGAAATACAATTGAATCTTCTATACTTTCAAGTCCTGAAATAATCTTTCCTTTTTCAAAATCTTCGGGATAACCTCCAGAAACTAACATAACAGTTGCTGCACTTCGTTGATCAATCTCGAGTGTGATTTCATCTAGTTTTTCATTGGCTACAGCCAAAAACAACTCCACTAAATCTGTTTTTAATCTTGGAATAACAACTTCTGTTTCAGGATCACCCATTCGCACATTGTATTCAATAACAATTGGTTCATTGTTTACATTAATCAGCCCAATAAATACAAATCCTTTATACGGTATTCCATCCTTTTGTAAACCGTCAATTGTTGGTTTTACAATTCGTGTTTCAATTTTTTCCATCAAAACATCGTCAACGTAAGGAACTGGGGAAACGGCTCCCATTCCGCCTGTATTTAGTCCTGAATCCCCTTCGCCGATGCGTTTGTAATCTTTGGCAGTAGGTAAGATTTTATAATTTTTTCCATCAGTCAAAACAAAGCAACTTAATTCTATTCCGTCCAAAAATTCTTCAATCACCACTTTTGAACTTGCTGCGCCAAATTTTTGATGAACGAGCATGTTTCTCAATTCTTCCTTAGCTTCCGCCAAATCTTGAATGATAAGAACGCCTTTTCCAGCAGCAAGTCCGTCTGCTTTTAACACATAAGGCGCTTTTAAGGTTTCTAGAAATTGACATCCATTTTCAACAGTATCAACTGTAAAACTATCGTAAGCTGCCGTTGGAATACTATGTTTAATTAAAAATTCTTTGGCAAATTCTTTACTTCCCTCAAGTTGTGCTCCTAACTGAGACGGACCAATAACGGGTATGTATTTTAAGTCAATATTGTTTAAGAAGAAGTCATAAATTCCTTTTACTAATGGATCTTCAGGACCTACAATAACCATTGAAACTTTTTCTTGAATGACAAATGTCTTAATTGCTTCAAAATCAGTTATATTCATTGCAACATTCGTAGCAATTGTAGCAGTTCCAGCATTTCCAGGTGCAGCAAAAAGGGTTTTACAAAGCGGACTTTGAACCATTTTCCATGCAAATGCATGTTCTCTTCCGCCAGAACCTAATAGTAAAATTGTCATGTGTAGTGTATTTAGTTGTGTTCACTTTTTCAAGTGGTTGCAAAAATAATTAGATTTAAACGTAAAAAATAATTAATTCTTAAAAAACTGATACTTACTAGTCATTACTACTAACTAAATATTAATTTTGATAAAATATCAGTTTCAATGATTCCACTTTTTGACATTGCACTTCAAGTAAATGGTTTCCCGATAAACGACGCTAAAATTGAACTACAAAGAATTTTAGCGCTCAATGATCAGGATTATAAACTGTTTTTAGAAAGCAAAAAACAAGAAATTGTTGCGTTTCACTTAGAAAACAATACATTCTACCAAGACTTTATTGGTTTAAAAACGATTTCTACCTGGAATGATTTACCTGTTTTAACCAAACTGAATTTACAAATACCGTTATCAGAAAGACTTTCGAAAGGGTATTCTTTAAAAAATGTTTATAGCAATAAAACCTCTGGCTCGAGTGGCACACCTTTTATTTTTGCAAAGGAAAAATATTGTCACGCCTTGACTTGGGCATCAATAATGTATCGCTTTGATTGGTATGGAATTGACTTAAACAGCTCATATCAAGCGCGCTTTTATGGGATTCCGATGGATTTTTTTGGAAATAAAAAAGAAAGAATTAAAGATTTTTTCAGCCATCGCTTTCGGTTCTCTATTTTCGATTTATCAGATTTAGTTTTAGAAAAGATGTTACTAAAATTTCAGAAATCGAATTTCGACTATATTAATGGATATACAAGTTCGATTGTTTTATTTGCCAAATTTCTAAAAGATAAGGGAATTATATTAAAAGATATTTGCCCTACATTGAAGGTGTGCATGGTAACATCAGAAATGCTTTTTGAAGATGATAAACTATTGTTAGAAAAGCAGTTTGGAATTCCTATTGTTAATGAATATGGTGCTTCAGAGCTTGATTTAATTGCGTTTCAAAATCCAAATTTAGAATGGCAAGTGAATGCGGAAACTTTATTTGTAGAGATTCTTGATGATAATGATCAAGTGGTTCCTAGTGGTTCTTCAGGCCGAATTGTGATTACTTCTTTATTTAACAAAGCGCATCCTTTTATACGATATGACATTGGTGATATTGGAATTCTAGACGAAAAAAGTACTTTACAAAAACCTATTCTAAAAAAATTAGTTGGAAGAACTAATGATATTGCCATTTTACCAAGCGGCAAAAAATCACCCGGTTTAACCTTCTATTACGTTACAAAAAGCATTATTGAAGATGAGGGAAACATTAAAGAATTTATCATAACGCAAACTAAAATTGATTCTTTTGAGATTGAATATGTCAGTGATATCGATCTTACATTGGAACAAATAAAAAAAATTGAATTGGCATTTGAATTATATCTTGAACCTAATTTACATTGTGCGTTTATTCGGAAAAATAAACTACAGCGGAACAGTAGTGGTAAGCTAAAGCAGTTTAACTCGATGCTTTAATTACAATATTTAATTAAACCTCTAATTATCCAATGTAGCATATAATAAGAGGATTCAAAAAAATTTAGCTTTTCTATTTCTCGATAAAACTGCCATTGGTATCGCAATAAATTGGTTTTATTTCTTGACAGCGAGTTTTTTCTAATTCGATAAATAGCCTTTGCATCTTGAATTCCGTACGCGAATGGAATTTCTTTTAAATATTGAAGCCATAAACCCATATCCTGTCTCTTAGTAATCTCAGGCATGGTTTTTTTTCCTAATGTTTTTATATCAATAAAAGCGGTTAAACAACTTATAGAATTAGATTTTAAAATACTAGAATAACTTACATTTTGTGGTACGATAAAGTCAGAATAGACAAATTCTAATTTTTCATTTGCTCTTTTATAAGATGAAAAAACAAAATGAATTCCTACTTCATCAATGGTTTTAATACTGTTTTCTATAAAATCTGGAAACCAAATATCATCAGCATCTAAAAAGGTCATATAATGACCACTAGCTTGATTAATTCCAAGATTTCTTGCCTTAGCAGCTCCACTATTTTTATCTAATGGAAACAGCTGAATTCTTAAATCAATCTTTATAAAGTCAGTAATTATTTCCTTCGTTCTATCAGTAGATCCATCATCAATAATAATCATTTCCCAGTTCTGAAAAGTTTGATTTAGTACCGATTGAATGGTTTCGGCAATATATTTTTCAGAATTAAAACAAGGTGTAATTATAGAGACAATAGCATTTTTCATATTTAATAAGCTTTATCATCCCCTCTTAAAGTATTGTATATGGTAACAATTATAATTTTTACATCTAATAATAATGACCAATTTTCAATATAAAAAATATCGTATTTTACCCTATTGATGATATCTTCATCTGTTTCAACTTCACCTCTAAATCCTTTTGTTTGCGCTAATCCTGTAATTCCAGGTTTTACAAAATGACGAACCATAAACTTATCTACTTTGGCAGCATAAATAGTAGTGACACTCACCATGTGTGGTCTTGGACCTACTACTGACATTTCGCCAAAAAAAACATTGAAAAACTGTGGTAATTCATCAATACTCGTTTTACGAATAAACTTTCCTATTTTAGTTATTCGTGTATCGTTTTTAAAAGTCAATTCCATATCAGCAGTGTCATTTAATTTCATAGATCGAAACTTATAACAATTAAAATCTTTAAAGTTTAAACCATTGCGTTTTTGGATAAAAAACAAAGGTCCGTTTGAGTCTAATTTAATTATTATTGCCATAATTGGCACAAGCCAAGATAAAATACTGATAATGATAATTGACGAAAAGACAAGATCAAAAACACGTTTTATAACTTTATTAAAACTTTCTTCCTGTAATATATTCCGTAGAGAAATTATAGGAATATAATCATAAAACTCAAATTTTATAGTACTAGAAAGTACTTGTTTACCATCTGGTATGAATTTAACAGTTTTTAGATTATTATCCGCAAAATCAATAATATCAACTAATAAACTGTCTGATAAATCAGCCATAGCGCAATAAATTTCATCAATTTTCTTGTCAGCAACAAAAGATAGACATTCCTTTATACTTACTTTTTTATCATCTTTTACATCAAATACTTTAATTAGCTTATATCCATAATCTGGATTATCAGTAAAAAAGTGTTTTAAAGGTTCTATATTATTGTCATTTCCCAACAAAACAACTGTTCTAGAATTTCCACCGTATAAAACTCTGAATCTTCTTAGAAAATAGTAGATAAATAGTTTGAATAGTAGCACTAGTGAAGTTGCTACTAGAACGTATAAAACGATTTTTTGTTGATAAACATATTCAGAAAAATAAAGTTCTAATGCCAAGCATACAATCCCAAAAAGAACAGTTTGTTTCAAAGTGTTGTTTAGAATTGTTATTACTCGCGTATATCTATACACTTCATAAAAACCAAAATAAACAGCGATAATAAACCAAGATATACTAATAAAAATGGCATAAAGAATCTGGCTTTGATGAAAACCAACTATAAAGATAGAAAGAGCATTGATAATTATTAAATCAATTATGTAAGAAAACGGGCGAATATAGGCCGAATACCTTCCTGCTCTTATTTTCACTATCTTATATAATTAGTAAAATCTTTATGCTCTTCTTTAGAAAGTTCATCGGCTGATAACGATTTAAAATAATCGTAAGTGATTTTCATTCCTTCAGCACGTCCTATTTTAGCTTCCCATCCTAATAATTCTTTGGCCTTAGTAATATCTGGTTGACGCTGTAAAGGATCATTTATTGGTAAAGGATGATACACCACTTTTTGATTTGTAGCTGTCAATTTTATAATCTCATCAGCAAAGTCTTTGATCGTTATCTCATTTGGATTACCAATGTTTACTGGATAGACATAATCAGAATGTAATAATCTAAAGATGCCTTCTACTTGATCATCAACATAACAAAAAGAACGCGTTTGCATTCCATCGCCAAAAATCGTTAAATCTTCGCCACGAATGGCTTGTCCAATAAATGCTGGAATTACACGACCATCATTGAGTCTCATTCTAGGACCATACGTATTAAAAATTCGTACAATTCTAGTTTCTACGCCGTGAAAAGTATGATACGCCATAGTGATTGATTCTTGAAAACGTTTGGCCTCATCATATACGCCTCTTGGACCTATTGTATTTACATTACCATAATACTCTTCTGTTTGTGGGTGTACCAAAGGATCACCATACACTTCTGAGGTTGAAGCAATAAGAATTCTAGCTTTTTTTACACGAGCTAACCCAAGAAGATTATGAGTTCCTAACGAACCTACTTTAAGTGTTTGAATGGGTATTTTTAAATAATCAATTGGACTTGCTGGAGAAGCAAAATGCAGAATATAATCTAAATCACCAGGAATATGAACAAACTTGGTAATATCATGATGATAAAACTCAAATTGCTCTAGCTTAAAAAGATGTTCAATGTTTTTTAGATCTCCAGTTATAAGATTGTCCATACCAATAACAAAGTAACCTTCTTTTATAAAGCGATCGCAAAGATGAGACCCTAAAAACCCTGCAGCGCCAGTGATTAAAATTCTTTTCATAATGTTTCTAATTTGCTGGAAAAACAATTTTCTCCATTTTTGATTTATTTAATGTTGAAAATTTGTTCTAATATTTTGATCGTTATCAAATAAGTTGGCTTAACACCTGAAGTTCCTAAACCTCCTGAAGCTAGCGTACTTCCCGTTTCTAATGGATTATCTGATGCGTAATAAGCATATCTCACCTTTACATTATGTGGAACACTTTTCCTAATTTTTGAAGCTGATTGAATGGCTTTTTGATAATAAGATCCTTCCATTTCTAATCCTATTACTCCCCAAGTTGATTCATGAAAAAACTTGAGTAAATCTCTATTTTGAAGTGAAGTTCCAAGTACTGTAACCATGGGACCTGCGAAAACTGCAATATCATTTCCTTCAAACATATCAGCTGATAACTCATTTTCAAAATAATAATTATCGGCCGTTCCTTCGTTAATATGTGCATTTGGAATCATTATATCTCCTTTTCCACCTGCAAGAATTCCCGCTTTCCCCATAATAGAAACTGATTCTACATTCAGTAAAATATCTTTCTTAAATGGTTTTAATAATTCATCGATGGTTTCATACGCTTGTTCCCCAAAGGCATAGTCCATAACAATTAAAACTGGTTTTTTATCAGCGGTATCTGCATTGCTAAAAGATGTTTTTTTCCAATCAATTTTAGCTGTATCAAAGATTTGCACATCTATGTTTGTTCCTGAACTATCTGGCAATGCAATCATTCCTTGCTTTAAAGCCACTTCCGAAACTTGATTTCTAACCTCATCAGCACCTGATTTACTTAGTTCTTCATAGATAAAGAAATCTGATTTATCTTTAAATTTAGTTTTTAAAACCTCAGTAGCGAAAATAGAATTCATAACCGAGTGCATATTGGCACTTATAACATGGATTGGACGGTCTAAAAGCTGATTGGCTTGTAAAACTTCCTTGATGTTCGTTGCCCAAATTTCACCATGAATATGGTGCCCTAAGCGTTCTCTCAAAATTGGGCTGAAAGTAATTGTTCGTTTATTATCTTCTACAATTTCTTCCATGGCCAATTTTCCCAACCAAAAAATAACATGTAAGAAACGATCTGGCGCAGCAGCTGAACCAAAAGCATCATAAATATCTAAAACTTCCTCAAAAGTTCTACCTAAGATATTAGCCGAATGGGAAATGGCTTTCTCTTTTTCTATAAGCGTTAATTTTTTCTTTTGAGAAACTGCTTGCTCTAGTTTAAACCAATCACGAGAAACCTCGCCAGCATCATCAAGTAAAACTCGATTTCTAATTTTATGTGATTCGATAAAAATAAATGTTAAGTGGGTTAGGATATCGTAGATATCTGATCGGCCTCTAGTAATCTCAACGTTCATTTGCTCTTCATCAATACGGTAACAATTCCTGCGTCTTTTAGGCGGAACAATCGCTTGAAAATGTGATTTAGAATACCCTTCCTCTGATGTCAAATTGATAAATCGACATTCTTCTATTCCCACTGGAAGTCGCTCAATAACATATAACAGTCCGTTTAACTCTACTTTATCTTCAGCAATATTTCCATAAATTTCAGGACGCAATGCTAGTAATGCTTCTCGTAAGGTATCTCCCGAAATTCCCATTGGTTTGTAAAAACCTCTGTTAAATAAATGACGCATTGTAATGTACATTTTTTCAATAGCTGCTGATGATTCTTGAGCTCTAGAACGAGATATATTTTTTGTTTGTTTCATTTTGTAATTATTTTATAACCTTCAAAGGTAAGACATTTATTCCCTTTTTAATAAATCAACAATATTCCTATTATCCGAAAGTCTTGGTATTTTATTTTGGCCTCCTAATTTACCTATCGATCTCATATAGTCCTGAAATCCATTTTTGGCTACTTTGGTAACAATTACTTTCTGCAATACTTTACCCACGATTAAATCATCATAGTACATATTTTGTTTGCGCATTGCGTTGTCTATCGCTTGCGCAAAAGTTGCGCTATCTTGCGGTTGGTTTTCAAATTCTATAAACCATTCGTGATAAGGTAAACCAGCTTCTGGCGTGATTTGGGGAGCAACTGTAAATTCATTGATGCGAATATCTGTTCCAATAATCGCTTCTTGCAAAGCATTTTCTACTTCCTTGCCAATTACATGTTCGCCAAAAGCAGAAATAAAATGCTTAATTCTTCCTGAAACAATGATGCGATATGGTTTTAAGGAAATAAATTGAACCGTATCACCAATATTATATCCCCAAAGTCCTGCATTAGTGGAAATTATCAAAACATAATTTACATTCAATTCTACTTCTCCAATGGTATAGCGTCTTGCATTTTCATTTTGGAATTCATCACTTTTAATAAATTCATAAAAAATTCCAGCATTCAATAGCAGTAACATTCCTTTTTCTTTTTGAGAATCTTGATAAGCAAAAAATCCTTCTGAAGCTGGAAATAACTCAATACTATCTACTTTTCGACCAATAAGGTTTTCAAATTTAGCGCGATACGGTTCGTAATTGACACCGCCATAAATAAATAAATTGAAGTTTTTGAAAATTTCACCTACAGGCTTCCCGCCTTTTTGCTGCAATTTTTCGAAGTACATTTGTACCCAAGATGGAATTCCTGAAATAACCGACATGTTTTGATTAAACGTCTCTTCCACAATAGCGTTTACCTTAGTTTCCCAATCATCTATACAATTTGTTGTTAAAGAGGGCATTCGATTTTTTTGAAGGTATTTTGGAACAAAATGAGCCACAATTCCAGATAAGCGACCTAATTTTATTCCGTTTTTTTCTTCTAAAATTGGACTTCCTTGCAAGAAAATCATTTTTCCATTTACAAAATCAGCGTTTCCAGTTTCGTTTATATAATGCAAAATTGCATTTCTAGCCGCGTCAATATGATACGGTATAGATTCCTTTGTAAGAGGAATATATTTAGCTCCAGAAGTTGTTCCAGAGGTTTTAGCAAAATAAAGTGGTTTCCCTTTCCAAAGTATGTTTTCGGCACCTTCTACCACTTTATCTATATATGTTTTCAATCCTTCATAATCTCGAATAGGAACCTGTTTCGCAAAATCTGCAGTTGTTTTTATTTGTGCAAAATTATGATCGAACCCAAATTTTGTGTTTTTAGCCTCTTCAATCAATTGTTCAAAAACTTTCTTTTGAGTTTCCACTGGATTCACAACCCAAGCTTGGGTTTTTTTATATATTTTTTTAGCAAATATTTTTGCTGCAATTGATTTTATTGACATAGCTAATTTTGTTTTGCCACGAACGCACAAAGGCACAACGTTTTACTGTTTTGATTTTTTAGTAGTTCCTTTTTTAGAGGAAGAAGCTTTATTGAGTTGAACATCGTTTTCCTGCTGATAAATCTCATCTCTTAATTCTAATTCTTCATCAGATGCTTTAAGTTTTTCAGGTTCCACTACAAATTCTGCTGCAGCAAGTATGGAATCTTTATTAAATTTTGCATACTCTAATTCACCTGTAAGGACTTTTTTAATTGATAAAATATAAGCCTCATTTTTCTTTAATGCTACAGTTAGTGAGTCCGACTTTAAAGCAAGTTCTGTAGCCTCTTTTTTAAGTTTAGATGACGAATATCCTGGAATAAATTCTCGCAATGGTGTAAATGCAATTATAAATGTAGTTACAAATGTAATAATTATCGCTCCTAGAGTGGCGAATATAAATACATTCATCAATGTCAGTTTTAGTGAAAATGTTTCTTCAAAAGTATCTTCATTTAAAATAATTAAACGCCTTTTATTGAATAAATTCTCTCTTATTTTAAGTTGTTTCAACTTTTTATTTATCATATAATTTCTATATCTAACAAATATAACAATTATTGCAAGAAATTAAATTCATTGATGTGGATTCAAAAATTTTACTGTATTTAACTTTAATAAATTTTTAACTTTATTTAGGTTAAATAAATGAACTAAATTGATTTTCCTTGCACTAATTCTCTCTACCTTTGTCGATAGTTTTTAACTAATTTGCTTCGGCAATAAATTTATAGATCATGGGAAGTTTAGGTGTAACAGAAATCTTGGTTATCTTAGCTGTTGTTTTATTACTTTTTGGAGGTAAAAAAATTCCAGAACTAATGAAGGGTTTAGGAAGCGGAATTAAAGAATTTAAAAATGCATCCAAAGAAGATCAACCATTACAGAAAAAAGAGGAAGAAATAAAAGGATAATTTTATTTACTTTTTATATTAAAAAATTCTAGATTGCATTAATAATTTTATGCAATCTAGAATTTTTTTGCTTTAAATAATCATCGTAAGCTGAATCCTTTTTCTCTCCTCATCCACTTCAGTTACTTTTACTTGAACATGTTGGTGTAATTTCACTACTTCGTTTACATCACTTACAAATCCTGTTTTAAGTTGTGAAATATGAACTAATCCACTTTCTTTAACACCAATATCAACAAAGCAACCAAAATTGGTAATGTTATTAACAATGCCAGGCAATATCATTCCTGATTTTACGTCTTTTATTGATTTTACATTAGGGTCAAATTCAAATACTTTTGCTGCTTTTCTTGGATCTAATCCTGGTTTTTCAAGCTCTTTTACAATATCTTTTAGTGTTAATAAACCTATCTTTGAAGTGACATAATTTTCTGTTTTGATTAATGCTGTTTTCTCTCTATTAGCAATTAAATCATTAACTGTCAACTTCAAATCTTTTGCCATTTTTTCAACAATTCCATAAGCTTCTGGATGTACTGCTGAATTATCTAACGGATTTTTAGCATTTGAAATTCTGATAAAAGCAACTCCTTGCTGATATGCTTTTTCGCCTAATCGTGGCACTTTTTTGAGTTGTTTTCGATCTGTAAATGGTCCGTTTTCAGAACGATAATTGACGATATTCTCCGCCAACTTCTCTCCTATTCCACTCACATAACTCAATAAATGCTTACTTGCTGTGTTAATGTTAATTCCCACCGAATTCACGCAACGTATTACCGTTGTGTCCAATTCCTCTTTCAATTTATTTTGATCCACATCATGTTGGTATTGGCCTACGCCAATAGCTTTTGGATCAATTTTCACTAATTCTGCTAAGGGATCTGAAAGTCTTCTACCTATAGAAACCGAACCACGAACCGTCACATCATAATTAGGAAACTCTTCTCTGGCGATTTTAGATGCCGAATATACCGATGCTCCGGCTTCACTTACTATAAAAACTTGAACCGGCTTATCGAAAGCGATTTTCTTAATAAAGAATTCTGTCTCGCGTGAAGCGGTACCGTTTCCTATAGAAATTGCATCAATTTTATAAGAATTTACCATTGAACGAATTTTTTTCATCGCCATAGCTTCCTCTCCCGAATTAATTCGGGATTGAGGAGCATGCGGATAAATAGTTTCGTTGTATAATAAATCCCCTTTTTCATCTAAACAAACGATTTTGCAACCACTTCTAAATCCTGGATCAATAGCTAGAATTCGCTTTTCTCCCAGTGGCGGCGCTAACAATAGCTGACTCAAATTATTAGCAAAAACCTGAATTGAATTGGCATCAGCCTTAACTTTGGCTTCATGCAAACTTTCGTTAGAAATGGCAGGATTTAAAAGTCGTTTAAAACTATCTTCAATAGCCAGTTGCACATGCGAAGTAGAATTGCTTTGCCTTTTTATTATTATTTCATCAATTAAATCATAAGCTTCATCTGTTTTTACTTCAATTTTCATTTTTACAAAACCTTCATTTTCGGCCCGAAGCATGGCTAGCAATCTATGCGAAGGTGTTTTGTGTAACGGCTCTGACCAATCAAAATACTGAGTGAATTTTTGAGCGTTTTCATCGTCTTTCTTAGTTTTCACCACCTTTGTGGTTATGCTCGCTTTCCTTTGATACAATCTTCGTAATTGTTTTCGAACATAAATATTTTCGTTAATCCATTCGGCAATTATATCTCGTGCTCCTTGCAATGCAGCTTCTTGATTACTAACTTTATTATTTAAAAAATTTGCAGCAATTAAATCAACATCGTCATTTCCTTGAGCCATTATGAGATTTGCTAAAGGTTCCAGTCCGTTTTCGCGAGCTACATCAGCTCTTGTTTTTTTCTTCTTTTTGTACGGCAAATAAAAATCTTCTAGTTCTTGTAAATCAAAACTGTTTTCAATTTTAGATTTTAATTCTGTGGTTAAAGCATTTTGGTCTAAAATTGATTTTAAAATTGCTTCTTTTCTTTTAACAATTGTTTCAAATTCTTTTTGAAACTTAGCTATATTTTCAATTTGAACTTCGTCTAGGTTTCCAGTCGTATCTTTTCGATAACGTGAAATAAAAGGAATTGTACAATCCTCATTTAATAATTGAACTGTATTTTTAATGTTAATATCAGCCGTTTTTACTGATTTAGCGATGAATTGTATATTAGTCATTATTGTAAACTGTTGAAGATATTATAAATTAGATTTCAAAAAAATAAGATGCTAAAATAATATCTTTGCTAGAGAAATTGAGTTAAATGAATGTTTTATTCTACGTATTCCTTGTTTTGACCCCTATAAAACAAGAGTATTATTCTAAATTTCGATTATTAATTATGCGGTTAATTTTTTCATCATTATTAAGTGTTTATCAGAGTT